>NZ_JBFPGY010000200.1:0-30256 GCF_041083715.1 Sphaerotilus sp. | reverse complement strand
GCAGCGTCAGCCCGGCGTGGCCGGCCTTGATGCTGGCGATGCGCGCCGAGTCGAGCCGGCTCATCTGGCCAGCACCGACGCCCATCGTCATGCCGTCCTTGCAGAAGACGATGGCGTTGCTCTTGACAAAGCGTGCCACCTTCCATGCGAAGAGCAGGTCGGCCATCTGCTGTGCGCTGGGCTGCAGCGTGGTGACCACCTGGACTTCGCCGCCCACGATGTCCACGTTGTCCGCCGACTGCAGCAGCATCCCGCCACCGACGCGCTTGAAGTCCAGCGCGTTCGTGACCTTCGCCACCGGCACTTCCAGCAGGCGCACATTGGTCTTGCTGGCGTAGGCCGCACGGGCCTGCGCCGTGAAGGCCGGGGCGATGGCGACTTCGACGAACTGCTTGTTCGCGTTGATCTCGTTCACCACGTCCACGTCCACAGGGCGGTTGAAGGCCATGATGCCGCCGAAGGCGCTGGTCGGGTCGGTCTTCAGCGCCTTCTGGTACGCCTCCAGCGGCGTCGCGCCGACGGCCACGCCGCACGGATTGGCATGCTTGACGATCACGCAGGCCGGCACGTCGAACGCCTTCACGCATTCCCACGCGGCGTCTGCGTCGGCGATGTTGTTGAAGCTGAGTTCCTTGCCCTGGATCTGCTGCCAGCCCGACAGCAGCCCGGCCGCCGGTGCGGCTTCGCGGTAGAACGCGGCCGACTGGTGCGGGTTCTCGCCGTAGCGCATGCCCTGCACCTTGTGGAGCTGCAGGTTGAAGACGCTCGGGTATTCGGCGCGGGCGGGCACGGCTTCGGTGGCTTCTTCCGAGCCGGCTTCCAGCGCCGTGAGGTAGTTGCTGATCATGCCGTCGTAGGCGGCGGTGTGCGAGAACACCTTCTTGGCCAGCATGAACTTGGTGGCGCGGGTCAGGCTGGTGCCCTTCGACGCGGCCAGCTCGGCCAGCACCTGCGGGTAGTCGCTCGGGTCGATCACGACGCCCACGTCCTGCCAGTTCTTGGCCGCGGCGCGCAGCATGGCCGGGCCGCCGATGTCGATGTTCTCGATCGCGTCTTCCAGCGTGCAGTCGGCCTTGGCGATGGCTTGCGCGAAGGGGTAGAGGTTGATGATCAGCAGGTCGATCGTGTCGATGCCGTGTTCCTTCAGCGCGGCCATGTGCGCCGGCACGTCACGGCGCGCCAGCAGGCCGCCGTGGACCCGCGGGTGCAGCGTCTTGACGCGACCGTCGAGCATCTCGGGGAATCCGGTGATCTCGCTGACCTCGGTGACGGGCAGGCCCGATTCGGCCAGCAGCCTGGCGGTGCCGCCGGTGGACAGGAGCTTGATGCCGTGCGCGTGCAGGTGGCGGGCGAAGTCGACGATGCCGGTCTTGTCGGAGACGGAAAGGAGGGCGGTGGTCATGGGCTTGGGCGGACTCAGGAGGTCGTTTGAATTCGGGTCAGTCGATCAGCTTGTGCTCGACGAGCTTGCGGCGCAGCGTGTTGCGGTTGATGCCGAGCCACTCGGCGGCGCGGCTCTGGTTGCCCTCGGCCTGCGCCATCACCACGTCGAGCAGCGGGCGCTCCACCGCCTTCACGACCATGTCGTAGAGCGCGTGCGGCTCCGTGCCTTCGAGGTCGCGGAAATAGACGGCCAGGATCTCGCGGATCGACAGGTCGATGGGGCTGTGTTCGGAGGGGCTGGTGCTCATGCGGCCTGTACTTCTGCAGTGTCTTCGTTGGCGTCGGTGTCGGGGGCGGCGACGGCTTGCGGCCAGGTGGGCTGTCCGTCGGCCAGCGCGCCCAGGAAATCATGCACGGCCCGCGCTTGCGCGGAAGTGTGTTCGATCAAGTTCATTCGGGCCCGGAAGTCGCGGCCACCGGGCAGATCGTGCACGGCCCAGCCGATGTGCTTGCGGGCCGTGCGCACGCCGGCACGCTCGCCGTAGAGGCTGTAGTGGTCCTGCAGGTGCTCGACCAGCCAGTCCCGCACCAGCAGCGTCGGCGGTGCTTGGGCAACCTCGCCGGTGTCGAGAAAATGCGCGATCTCGCGGAAGATCCACGGCCGCCCCTGGGCGGCGCGGCCGATCATCAGCGCATCGGCGCCGGTCGCGGCCAGCACCTCGCGCGCTTTCTGCGGGCTGGTGATGTCGCCATTGGCGCAGACCGGGATGCGCAGCGCGGCCTTCACCGCGGCGATCGTGGCGTATTCGGCATCGCCCTTGTAGCCCTGCTCGCGGGTACGGCCGTGCACGGTGACCATGGCCACGCCACGCGCCTCGGCGCCCAGCGCAATCGCCACCGCGTTCTTCTGTTCGTTGCACCAGCCGGTGCGCATCTTCAGTGTCACCGGCACACCGTGGGGTGCGGCGGCCTCGACCACGGCGGCGACGATGTCCAGCGCCAGTGTCTCGTCCTGCATCAGCGCCGAGCCGGCCCACTTGTTGCACACCTTCTTGGCCGGGCATCCCATGTTGATGTCGATGATCTGTGCGCCGCGGTCGATGTTGTAGCGCGTGGCCTCGGCCATCATCTCCGCATCGGTGCCGGCGATCTGCACGGCGATCGGTGCCACTTCTCCGTCGTGGTTGAGCCGGCGCGAGGTCTTCAGGCTGTCGCGCAGGTCGGCGCGCGAGGTGACCATCTCGCTCACGGCATAGCCCGCCCCCAGTCGTTTGCACAACTGGCGGAACGGCCGGTCGGTCACACCTGCCATGGGCGCGACGAACAGGCGATTCGGCAATGTGTGGGGGCCGATGCGCATGGGACAGGGCGGGGAAGGTGGGGAAGTGCTGAAAAAGGAGGCAGGAGTATAGCGGCGTGCGTTTTGCCGATGACCACGGCCGCCGGGGGCCTTTCAAGCAGAATGCCTGCCATGGATGCTTGGATCGACTCACTGCTCTTGCTGCTGGCGCTGCCGAAGTTCGGCCTCAGCACCGTCTTCATCGTGTCGCTGATCTCGGCGACGCTCCTGCCGCTCGGGTCGGAGCCGGCGGTGTTCGGGCTGGTCAAGCTCAACCCCGCATTGTTCTGGCCGACAGTGCTGGTGGCGACTGCAGGCAACACCATCGGCGGTGCCATCACCTGGTGGATGGGCTACGGTGCCGAACACGCCTACGAGCACCTGGCCCACCGCCACGCCGACCACAAGGCGCTGAACATCCTGCGCCGCTTCGGAGCTAAGGCCTGCCTGCTGAGCTGGCTGCCGGTGGTGGGCGATCCGCTGTGCGCGGTCGCGGGCTGGCTGGAGCTGCCATTCTGGCCTTGCGTGGCCTACATGGCCGTGGGCAAGTTCCTGCGGTATCTGGTGATCACGGCGGGATTGCTCTGGGTGTTTCCGGGGCAGTTCGCGCCGTGAACTGCGTGTTTCATGGCCTGCTCAACGATTGAAGGGGGAACACTGTGTCTGCTTATTCCGACCTCGAAGCCCGTTTCCTGCGCCTGTACCGCTTCGAGCACCTCGGCTCGATCGTCGGCTGGGACCAGGCCGCCAACATGCCGTCCGGCGGCAACGAGGCCCGCGCTGCGGCGATGGCCGAGCTTGATGGGCTGCTCCACGCCCAGCGCACCGACCCCGCGCTGGCCGCCTTGCTGCGCCAGGCCGAAGACGAGACGCTGTCCGACTGGCAGCGCGCCAACCTGCGCGAGATGCGCCGCGACTGGCTCGCCGCCAACGCGCTGCCCGCCGCGCTGGTCGAGCGCCGCACGCTGGCCACCGCCCGCTGCGAACACGCCTGGCGCCGCCAGCGGCCGGCCAATGACTGGGCCGGCTTCGCCGAGAACTTCCAGCCGGTCGTGCAGGTCGCCCGCGAGGAGGCCATGCACCTGGCCGACGCCACCGGCCTGATGCCCTACGACGCGCTGATGGACCGCTTCGAGCCCGGCATGACCAGCGCCGAGGTGGACCGCGTGTTCAGCGACCTCAAGACCTGGCTGCCGGACCTGATCCAGCGCGTGCAGGCGCGCCAGCAGGCCGAGCCGCCCGTGCTGCGGCCGGTCGGGCCCTTCCCGCAGGCGCAGCAGAAGGCGCTGAGCCTGCGCGTCATGCAGTTCCTCGATTTCAACTTCGATGGCGGCCGCCTCGACGAGAGCACGCACCCGTTCTCCGGCGGCGTGCCCGAGGACGTGCGCCTGACGACGCGCTACCAGCTCGACGACCTGATGCAGAGCCTGATGGGCACCGTCCACGAAACCGGCCACGCCCGCTACGAACAGGGCCTGCCGCGCGAGTGGCTCGGCCAGCCGATCGCCCGGGCGCGCTCCTATGGCCTGCACGAGAGCCAGAGCCTGTCCTTCGAGATGCAGCTCGGCGCCCACCCCGGCTTCGTCGCGCAGCTCGTGCCGCTGATGGTCGAGCAGTTCGGCGCGCAGCCGGCGTTCACGGTCGAGAACCTGACGCGCCTGGCCACGCGGGTCGAGCCTGGCCTGATCCGCGTCGATGCCGACGAGGTGACCTATCCGGCGCACGTCATCCTGCGGTTCGAGATCGAGCGCGCGCTGATCGAAGGGCAGATCGAGGTCGCCGACATCCCCGCGCTGTGGAACGAGAAGATGGCCGCCTACCTCGGGCGCGACACGCGGGGCGATTACCGCAACGGCCCGATGCAGGACGTGCATTGGCCGTCGGGATCGTTCGGCTATTTCCCCTGCTACACGCTCGGGGCGATGTATGCGGCGCAGTGGTTCGCCACGATGCGCCGCCAGATGCCGGACCTCGACGAGCGCATCGCCGCGGGCGACCTGAACCCGGTGTTCGACTGGCTCAAGGACCATGTCTGGCGCCAGGGTGCGCGCTGGGAGACGCCGGAACTGACCCGCCGCGCCAGCGGCGAAGTGCTGAACCCGGCGCATTTCCGCGCGCATCTGGAGGGGCGGTACCTGGGGTGAGCGCCCCAGGCACCGGGGAGTTCACTTCGACGGTGCCAGCTTCGTGACGGTGTACTGCCCGCCCACCTTGTCGGCGTCGAACTTCACCTTGTCGCCCACCTGCACGGCGTCGAGCATCCCGGCGTCCTGCACGCGGAACACCATCGTCATCGCGGGCATGTCGAGGTTCTTGATCTCGCCGTGCCTGAGCGTGATCTTCTGCTGGGCCTTGTCGATCTTCAGGACCTCGGCGTCGGTGCTCTGCGCATGGGCGGGCAGGGCGGCAAAGACAGCCGAAGCGGCGAGGGCGAGCGTGGCGATCCAACGGGTCATGGCAATTTCTCCTTGCTGGGCATCAACGGTTCAGGGGGCTTTCGAGGCGACACGCGGGCTGACGCGGAGGTCACCGACCATGCCCGCCTGGTAATGCCCGGCCATCAGGCAGGCGAAGCGGAAATCACCCGCCCGGTTGAAGGTCCAGACGATCTCGCCCGACTGACCCGGCGGCACATGCGCCATGTAGGGCTCGTCGTGGACCATGTCCGGGAACTTGACCATCAGCGCCGCGTGCTCCTCCAGCACCGGTGGTGTGCCGATCACCAGCTCGTGCATCAGCTTGCCGGTGTTGCGGATCGACAGCCGCACGGTGTCGCCTTCCTTGACTTCGATGTTGTCCGGGTGAAAGCGCATGTCGTCGCCCATCGTGATCCGGATGGTGCGGCGGGCATCGCGGCGCTCGGCGGCGATGCCCCAGTCCTTCTGTTCCTTGCGGACCGGGCCGGCGTGGTGCGGCTGGGCGCCGTGGGCCTGCACGTCGTCGGGCATGCCCAGGCCGACACACAGGGCGCAGCAGGCGGCGAGGAAGGAAGTGGATGCAGTGAGTCGCATGGTGGTCGGTCCTGGTCAGTGGTGGTTGTGATCGATCGGCTTGCGAACACGCACGGTCGTGTCGGTGGCTGCAGGCTGCGCCGGGGCGGCCTGGATGGGTTCGGGCAGTGGCTCGCCGGTCCACTCCTGGGCGACGGTGCCGGGTGGATGCCGGAACCAGCCCGGGTCGCTGTAGTCGCCCGGCTTCTGGTCGCGGCGCACCTTCACGACGCTGAACATCCCGCCCATCTCGACCCCGCCGAACGGCCCTTGCCCGCTCATCATCGGCGCGGTGTTGTCGGGCAGCGGCATCTCCATCTCGCCCATGTCGGCCATGCCGCGTTCGCCCATGACCATGTAGTCGGGGATGAGCTGGCCGATCTTCCTGGCCAGCCCGCTGTGATCGACGCCGATCATGGTCGGGACGTTGTGGCCCATCGCGTTCATCGTGTGGTGGCTCTTGTGGCAGTGGAAGGCCCAGTCGCCTTCCTCGCTGGCGATGAACTCGATCTGGCGCATCTGGCCGACCGCCACGTCGGTCGTCACCTCTGGCCAGCGCGCTGACTTCGGCACCGGCCCGCCGTCCGTGCCCGTGACCTCGAACTCGTGGCCGTGCAGGTGGATCGGGTGGTTGGTCATCGTCAGGTTGCCCACCCGGATGCGCACCCGGTCGTTCAGCCGCACGTTCAGCGAATCCAGCCCCGGAAAGATGCGGCTGTTCCAGGCCCAGAGGTTGAAGTCGAGCATGGTCATGGTCTTCGGCGTCGCGCTGCCCGGCTCGATGTCGAAGGCGTTGAGCAGGAAGCAGAAGTCGCGGTCGGCGTCCGCGATCAGCGGGTGCCGGCCTTTGCCGTCCAGTTTCGGGTGCGTGATCCACATCCCCATCATCCCCATCGCCATCTGGGTCATCTCGTCGGCGTGCGGGTGGTACATGAAGGTGCCGGGGCGGCGGGCCTCGAACTCGTAGACGAAGGTCTTGCCCGGCGGGATCGACGGCTGTGTCAGGCCGCTGACGCCGTCCATGCCGTTGGGGATGCGCTGACCGTGCCAGTGGACGGCGTGGTGCTCGGGCAGCTTGTTGGTGACGAAGATGCGCACGCGGTCGCCTTCGACCACCTCGATCGTCGGTCCCGGCGACTGGCCGTTGTAGCCCCACAGGTGGGCGTTGAAGCCGGGCGTCATCTCGCGCACGACCGGCTCGGCGACGAGGTGGAACTCCTTGACGCCGTTGTGCAGGCGCCAGGGCAGGCTCCAGCCGTGCAGTGTCACGACCGGGCGATAGGGGCGACCGTCGGGCGGCATCAGCGGCTTGGCGGTCTGCGCGCTGGTCTGGATCACGGGTTCGGGCAGCGCGGCCATCGCCACACGGCTCACGGAAGCGGCGGCCACGGCAGCGCCCGCCTGGAAGAAAGTGCGTCGGGAAAGCATGGGGAATCCTGTGTCAATGACCGCCGCCAGCGTCGGCAGCGGTGGACGAAGCGGGGGCAGCGCCTGCGGACAGCGTGGGTCGGCCGAGCATCGCCATCTGCAGGTCCGCGTCGGCGAGCCAGAACGCGCGCCGCGCATCGATGGCGCTGTTGACACTGGCGATCTGGGCGCGGGCATCGGCGAGCAGCTCGAACACACCGATCAGCATGCCGTTGTAGCGCAGCACGTTTTCATCGCGGATGCGCTGGCGCAGCGGCACGACGGCGGTCTGCACATGGCGGGCGATGTCCCAGGCGTGGCGCCAGTTGCGGTAGGCCTCGCGGACCTCGGAGCGGGCGTCGATGGCGATCTCGGCCGTGCGGTGCAGGCTGGCGGTGTAGGCCGCCTCGGCGCGGGCCACACGGGCGTCACCCCAGTCGAACAGCGGCAGCTCCAGCCCGACCTCCCAGGCGCGGCTGCGCTCGCCAGCGTTCGTGTTGGCGCGGATCACGCCGAGTTCCAGCACGTTGACGAAGCGGGTTGCCCTCGTCAGGCCGAGGGCACGGGCGGTCTGCTCGGTGGCGGTTTTCGCGGCTTGCACGTCCAGGCGCTGCGCGAGGGCGCGTTGCTCGATGTCGGGCTGCTCGGTCGGTGCGGCGGGGAGGCCCGGCAGGCGCTCGGGCAGGGTGTAGTCGAGCTGGTCGCCCCACAGGCCGAGGGCACGGTTCAGCCGCTCGCGGGTGGCATCACGTGCACGCTCGCCGCGGGCGACGTTCAGCACGGCATCGGCTTCGAACGATTGTTCGCGCGCCAGCGACAGCTTGTTGAAGTTGCCCGCCTGCGCCATGCGCCGCGCCAGTTCGGCGCCAGCCGCGGCGGCGTCCTGCACCTGGTTCAGGTAGCGCAGGCTTTCCTCGGCCGCGACCGCCTCGACCCAGGCGCGGCGCACACCGGCGATCTGCGTGACCACGGCCAGCATCGTCTGCGCCTGTTGCTGCGCGAGGCGGTGGCTTTCCAGCGTGCGGGTCAGCGGCATCAGCAGCAGGTGGCTCAGGCCGAGGTGCAGGCCGCGCTCCCACTCGACGGTCTCGCCGCTGGTGGTGCGCTTGAACGAGAGGCCGGGGTTGGGCAGCCGGGTGGCCTGTGCCAGCTCGGCCTGCGTCACGCCGAGGTCGGCGAGCGAGGCCTGCAGGCCGCGGTGGTTGAGCAGCGCGACCTCGACCGCGCCATCCATCGTCAGCGGTGCCGCCAGCAGGGTGCGCAGTCGCTGCTGCGCAGCGGCGGACGGGGCCTGCGCGTCCGGCCAGCGGATCAGCGTGGTGCCGGTGTGCTGGCGGAGTGGCTGCTGGAGCGGCTCGATCGCCGCGTCGGGCGAGGTCGATGCGCAGCCGGTCAGCACCGCGGCCACGGCCAGTGCGCTCAGGGCGCGTGAACGGGGCAGCCTCATTTCGCCACCTCCGGCTCGGGGGCCTGGCGCTGCTTGAGGTAGACCTTCCAGCCGCCGACGGCGCGCACGCGCTCGTTGGTGGCGCGCCAGTCGGCGACCTCGGGCGTGTCCGGCGCGGGGCGGCCGGCGAGGGTGGAGCGGTGGGCAAGCGGGCGCACGCTGGCGCCGGGATCGGCTGGATCACCGGACAGGGCGACGGCCGGCAGCGCCACGAACGCGAGCGTGGCGGCAGGGAATAGACGGAACATGGGCAGACCTCGTCGGCCGAAACGGATCGGAACAGCGCACCGCCGCCAGGGCGGCGCGCCACGGATCGGATCAGGCCGAGTGGCGGGGAGGTCGGAAGAGTTCGGAGGGCGGGCCGTCGCGCACGCCGGTGATCGGCGTGGCCGCGGGCGCCGCGTGAGGCAGGGTGGACAGGTGCAGCACAAGCACCGCCGGCAGGCCCAGGCTGGCGTGGCAGACCTCGCACAGCGAGCAGCCGGCGTGGGATGGCGCCGCCTTGTGCGTGCCCTCGTCGTGGCAGTGCGGCGCCGCTGCGGTCGTGTGGTGCTGGGCGACGGGCGGCACCGCCATCTGCACCATCGCCCACCCGCGCAGCGGCAGCAGCGCGATCACCAGCCAGAGCAGCCAGTGCAGGGTGGGGCGGGACAGCGGGCGGGGCATCGCTGCATTGTAGGGGCCTCGCTCCATGCCTCGGCCATTCCCTAGAATCCGTGGATTCACCCGACTGGAGTTCCCCATGTCCCAAGCCCCTGCCGACCTGTCCCGCATCGCTTCGCGTGACAAGGCCGAGATCCTCGCCCAGGCCCTGCCCTACATCCGCAAGTTCCACGGCAAGACCATGGTCATCAAGTACGGCGGCAACGCGATGACCGACCCGGCGCTGCAGCAGGCCTTCGCCGAGGACGTGGTGCTGCTCAAGCTGGTCGGCATCAACCCGATCGTCGTGCACGGCGGCGGCCCGCAGATCGATGCGGCGCTGGCCAAGATCGGCAAGAAAGGCACCTTCATCCAGGGCATGCGCGTCACCGATGCCGAGACGATGGACGTGGTCGAGTGGGTGCTGGGCGGCGAGGTGCAGCAGGACATCGTCGGCCTGATCAACGCCGCCGGCGGCAAGGCGGTCGGCCTGACCGGGCGCGACGGCGCGATGATCCGCGCCCGCAAGCTCAAGCTGCTCGACCTGAACGATCCGAGCATCGAACACGATGTCGGCCAGGTCGGCGAGATCGAGTCGATCGACCCGAGTGTGGTCCAGGCGCTGCAGGACGACCAGTTCATTCCCGTCATCAGCCCGATCGGCTTCGGCGAGCACAACGAGAGCTACAACATCAACGCCGATCTGGTCGCGTCCAAGCTGGCCGAGATCCTCAAGGCCGAGAAGCTGATGCTGCTGACCAACATCAAGGGCGTGCTCGACAAGGCCGGCAACCTGCTGACCGAGCTGACCTCGCGCCGCATCGACGAACTGGTCGAGGACGGCACGATCTCGGGCGGCATGCTGCCCAAGATCGCTGGCGCCATCGACGCGGCCAAGTGCGGCGTGCATGCGGTGCACATCGTCGATGGCCGTGTGCCGCATGTGCTGCTGCTGGAGATCCTCACCGACCAGGCCTTCGGGACGATGATCCGGGCGCGCTGACGTGTCCGCGCTGTCTGGCAAGGCCAAGGCGCCCGTCTGGCTGTTCGACCTCGACAACACCCTGCACGACGCCGGCAGCGCCGCGTTCGCGCAGATCACCGAGTCGATGACGGTCTACATGGAACGCGAACTCGCGCTGACCCGCGCCGAGGCCGAGCACCTGCGCGGGCGCTACTGGCAGCGCTACGGCGCCACGCTGCTCGGGCTGGTGCGCCACCACGGTGTCCAGGCACCGCATTTCCTGCGCGACACCCATGCGCTGCCCGGGCTGGAGGCGCGGCTGCGCAGCCATCCGCACGATCTGGCGGCGCTGGCCCGGCTGCGTGGTCCCAAGTTCATCCTGACCAATGCACCGCAGGCCTACGCCGAGCGGGTGATGGCCGCGCTGGGCCTCGGGCGCTACTTCGACGGCGTGATCGGCATCGAGCAGATGGCGATGTTCGGCCACCTGCGCCCCAAGCCGGACGCGCGGATGCTGCGCAGCATCGCCGTGCGGCTGAAGGTTCCGGTGCACCGCTGCGTGCTGGTCGAGGACACGGTCGGCCACCAGAAGGCGGCGCGGCGCATCGGCATGCGCACGGTGTGGATGCAGCGCTGGCTGCAGGGCGGCCTCCACGGGCCGGAAGCGGGGCTGGCGCTGGCGCGTCGGCCGGTGTACGTGTGTGCCAGAATCCGCAGCCTTCAGGCGCTGGCCCGCTGGCGCTGAGTTCCGATGCCTCCTTGCTCGCTGCCGACTTCCGTGCTCGTCCCGATGTCCGACTCTCCCGACCTGGCCCCACTTTCCGCTGACGCCCCTGCGGCGACCCCGGTGCGCAAGCGACCGAAGCCGGGCGAGCGCCGTGTGCAGATCCTGCATGCGCTGGCGCAGATGCTGGAACAGCCCGGCGGCGAGCGCATCACCACCGCGGCGCTGGCTGCCCGGCTCGACGTGAGCGAGGCGGCGCTCTACCGCCACTTCGCCAGCAAGGCGCAGATGTTCGAAGGCCTGATCGAGTTCATCGAGTCCAGCGTCTTCACGCTCGTCAACCAGATCGTCGAGCGCGAGCCGGATCCGCGTGTGCAGGCTGCGCACAGCGTCGCGGTGCTGCTGCAGTTCGCCGAGAAGAACCCGGGCATGGCGCGGGTGATGGTGGGCGACGCGCTGGTGCTCGAACACGAGCGGCTGCAGGCCCGCATGAACCAGTTCTTCGACCGCATCGAGTCGCTGCTGCGCCAGAGTCTGCGCCAGGCCGCCGACGCACGCGGCTCGCTCGCCCCGACCGCCGAGGCCGCCGCGCAGGCGTCGATGCTGACCAGCTACTGCCTCGGGCGCCTGCAGCGCTACGCCCGTTCCGATTTCAAGCGCAGCCCGGTCGAGCACCTCGACGCGTCGCTGCAGATGATGATCCACTGACGCACCGCGCGTCCCCAAGCCCATGAGCGATTTCACCAGCCTGATCACCCGGGCCGAGGCGCTGCTGGCGCGCCTCGAAGCCGTCCTGCCCCACCCGCTGAGCGCGCCGGACTGGAGCGCGTCCATCGCCTTCCGCTACCGCAAGCGCGGCCAGGGCGGTGTGCTGGAGCCGGTGCGACACATCGCGCCGCTCAAGCTGGCCGATCTCCAGGAAGTGGACACGCAGAAGGAGCGCCTGCTGCGCAACACGGCGCAGTTCGTCGCCGGCCGCCCCGCCAATAACGTGCTGCTGACCGGCGCGCGCGGCACGGGCAAGAGTTCGCTCATCAAGGCCTGCCTGAACACCTTCGCCGACCAGGGCCTGCGCCTGATCGAGGTGGACAAGGCCGATCTCACCGATCTGCCCGATCTCGTCGACCTGATCGCCGACCGCCCCGAGCGCTTCATCGTCTATTGCGACGACCTGAGCTTCGACGAGGGCGAGTCCGGCTACAAGGCGCTGAAGTCCATCCTCGACGGTACCGTGGCGCAGACCAGCGACAACGTGCTGATCTACGCCACCAGCAACCGCCGCCATCTCCTGCCCGAGCAGATGAAGGACAACCTGGGTGCGACCTACACCGACGACGGCGACATGCACCCCGGCGAGGCGGTCGAGGAGAAGGTCTCGCTGTCCGAGCGCTTCGGCCTGTGGGTGAGCTTCTACCCGTTCAGCCAGCGCGAGTACCTCACCATCGTCGGCCAATGGCTGCGCCATTTCGGCGTGGCGGAAGCCGCGATCGAGGTGGCGCGCCAGCCATCGCTGCTGTGGGCGCTGGAGCGCGGCTCGCGTTCCGGGCGCGTGGCGTACCAGTTCGCCCGGGACTATGCCGGCAGCCATGCGGCGGTGGCGACCGCCACGGGTTCGACCGCCATCAGCGACGCCGTGCCCGATGGCCTCGACCATGTCTGAAGCGCCGGGTGAGCGCACGCCGGTCGAGGTCGCCGTCGGTGTGCTGGTCGAGCGTGATGCGGTCGGGAACGAAGGCCGCTTCCTGCTGACCTCGCGCCCCGAAGGCAAGGTCTATGCCGGCTACTGGGAATTTCCGGGCGGGAAGCTCGAAGCGGGTGAGTCGGTGGAAGACGCGCTGCGCCGCGAGCTGCACGAGGAAATCGGCATCACCATCGGCCACGGGCCGGATGCGGTGCAGCCCTGGAAACAGCTCGTCATGGACTACCCGCACGCGCGGGTGCGCCTGCATTTCTGCAAGGTCCATGCATGGACCGGTGCCTTCGAGATGCGCGAGGCGCAGCAGATGGCGTGGCAGACGCTGCCGGTGGAGGTGGTGCCCGTGCTGCCCGGCACGGTTCCCGTGTTGCAGTGGTTCGCCGAGGAACGCGGCCACACCGGGCCGACCCACCGGGAGGGCTAGGGACTGCCCTGGTCGTCCGGCGGCTCGACCGCGGCGACGCGGAACGCCTCGCTGGCCCAGGCGCCGAAGTCGCGCTGGCGGCAGCGCTCGCTGCAGAACGGGCGCCACGGATTGCTCGGCGCGAACAGCGCCATCTCGCGGCAGGTCGGGCAGGGCACTTGCGGGGCCGGGCGTGCGGCGCCGGCCGGGGTGTCGTTCGGGTTCATGTGGTCGTGCAGCTCAGGCGCACAGCGTCAGCGCAAGCTGGATGCTGTCGGTCATCGGGCGCAGCCTGCCCTCATGGTCGGCGCGGGTCAGCCGGATCGCCAGCAACACGCGGTTGCCGCTGATCTCGGGGATCAGGTGCGAGGTCGGATCGATCTGCAGCCGCGCCAGCAGCAGCGGGCGGCTGCCGGCGAGGTTCTGCTGGAACAGGCCGCTGCGGAACGGCACCATCTGCGTCACACCCGCCTCGCGCAGCAGCCCGAGATTCACCTCCAGCGCCTCGGCCAGCGGATCGAGCACGCCGACCCAGCGCAGCAGATCGTGCCGGCGCCGGTTGGCCGGTTCCTGCTGCCAGGCGAAGTAGGCCGGCAGGTCGAACTCGCAGGTGCCGCCAGGGATGTTGATCCGGCTGCGCACGCTCATGAGCCACTCGTTGGCGGACAGCGTCTGCTCGGGTTTGGCGGGTGTCGCCTGCAGACGGCGGTGGGCGCTGCTGATGCGGTCGATGGCGAGGTTGAGCGCCCCTTCCGAGATGGACGGGTTGCCACGGTAGCCCTCGAAGAGTTCGTGCTGGCGGGCCAGTTCCTGCAGCAGGTCGGCCCGGAAATCGGTGCGCGAGGTCACGTCCATGATCTCGAACAGCGTTGCCAGGGCGTAGTGGTGGTCGGTGGCGGTGTCGCGTGGCACGAGCTGCGCCAGACGCGTGAACAGACGCTCCAGCCGCAGCATCGTGCGGATGCCTTCGGTGAAAGGGTATTCGTAGTAGATCAAGGCCATGCGCTCCCACGGTCCGGGCGCTGGCGCGGCCCGTTCGAAACCATTGTTTCACAGCCAGCCGGACCAGATCCTTCGAACTTCGGCTGCCAGTTCTTCCAGTTCAAGCCCATCGTTGACGATCACGTCATCGGCCACCGCCAGGCGCTGTGCACGGCCGGCCTGCTGGTCGATGATGCGCTGCACGGCGTCGGCAGTCCAGCCATTGCGCTGCATGACGCGGGCGATCTGCGTCTCGACGGCGCAGTCGACCACCAGGATCCGGTCCACCCGGTCGCGCCAGCGGCCGGACTCGACCAGCAGCGGCACATCGAACACGACGATCGCCCCGGCCGGTGCCGCAGCGGCGTCGATGCGCGTGTCCTCGCCGATCATGGGATGCAGGATCGCCTCCAGCGCGCGGCGCTGCGCCGGATCGGCGAACACCCGCTCGCGCATGCGGGCGCGGTCCATGGCGCCGTGCGCGTCGATCATGTCGGCGCCGAAGCGCTCGGCGATCGCGGGAATGGCCCGCCCGCCTGGCGCCGTCAGGCGGTGGGCGATGGCATCGGTGTCGACGATCCAGGCGCCCAGGCCACGCAGCAGGCGGCAGACGGTGCTCTTGCCGCTGCCGATCCCACCCGTCAGGCCGACGTGGCGCACGGGCCGGGTGGCCATGCTCAGGCCCAGCCCATCCACCGCATCACCCGCTCGCTGCCGGCCAGCAGCACGACCGCGCCGCCGCCCGCCAGGAACGGCCCGAACGGCACGTAGCGCCCCTCGCGCAGGCTGGCGCTGAGCTTCATGCCGATGCCCACCACCGCGCCGAGCAGCGATGCCCCCAGCACGATCGGCAGCAGCATCGCCGGCCCCAGCCAGGCACCCAGCGCGGCCAGCAGCTTGAAGTCACCGGCGCCCATGCCGTCCTTGCCGGTGGCGAGCTTGAAGAGCCAGAAGATGCTCCACAGGCTCAGATACCCTGCCACGGCGCCCCAGAGCGACTGGCTCAGCGTCAGCGGAATCCAGCCCATCGCGGCGGCGATCAGTCCGGCCCAGGCCAGTGGCTGGGTCATCGAGTCGGGCAGCAGCGTGGTGTCCCAGTCGATCAGCGACATCGCCAGCAGCATCGCAGCGAACGCGCACCACAGCAGCGTCACCGGCTGCGCCCCGAAGCGCCAGCCGATCGCGGCGAACAGCAGCCCGCAGCCCGCCTCGACCAGCGGGTAGCGCTTGCCGATGGGGGCGCGACAGGCCGAACAGCGCCCGCCCAGGCGCAGCCAGCCGACGAGCGGGATGTTCTCGTGCCAGTGCAGCACGTGGCCGCAGTGCGGACAGCGCGAGCGGGGGCGCGCCAGGCTCAGCGGCGAGCCATCGTCGCCGGGCGGGCGCGCGGCCTCGACGCCGAGCAGCTCCGCGCTCTCGGTGCGCCACTGCCGCTCCATCATCAGCGGCAGCCGGTGCACCACCACGTTCAGAAAACTGCCGATGCACAGACCGAACAGCGCCAGGGCGGCCGGCGACAGCAGCCAGGCCATCGCCACGGGATCGATGTCCATGCGCTCAGACCACCTGACCAAGCTTGAAGATGGGCAGGTACATCGCCACGACGATGCCGCCGATGATGGTGCCGAGGATCACGATGATGATCGGCTCCATCAGCGTGGACAGGCCCTTGACCGCCTCGTCCACTTCCTGCTCGTAGAAGTCGGCCACCTTGCCGAGCATCTGGTCGAGCGAGCCGGACTCCTCGCCGATCGCGCTCATCTGCAGCACCATGCTCGGAAAGAGGCCGGTGGACTGCATCGACGAGGTCAGCGCCGCACCGGTGGCGACATCGCGCTGGATCTGCTCGGTGGCCTGCGCGAACACCGCATTGCCCGAGGCACCACCGACCGAGTCCAGCGCCTCGACCAGCGGCACGCCGGCCGCGAACATGGTCGACAGCGTGCGGCACCAGCGCGCCACCGTGGCCTTGTGCACCAGATCACCGAAGATCGGCAGCTTGAGCAGTGTCCGGTCCAGGGCAATCTGCATCTTCGGCGAGCGGCGCCAGCTCTCGATGGTGAAGTAGATCGCGCCGGCCATGCTGCCGAAGATCAGCCACCAGTACTGGACGAACACTTCCGACATCGCGATCACGATCAGGGTCGGGGTCGGCAGGTCGGCGCCGAAGGAGCTGAAGATCTGCTTGAACGACGGGATCACGAAGATCATGATCACCGCCACCACGATGAAGGCCACGACCAGCACCGCCACCGGATAGACCAGCGCCGACTTGATCTTCTGCTTCAGCGCCATGGTCTTTTCCTGGTAGGTCGCCAGGCGGTCGAGCAGGGCGTCCAGGATGCCGGCGGACTCGCCGGCTTCGACCAGGTTGCAGTAGAGCGAATCGAAATGCAGTGGATGGCGGCGCAGCGCCGCGGACAGGCTGGTGCCGGTCTCCACATCGCCGCGGATGTCGTTGAGCATGCGCGTCAGGCGCGGGTTCGGGCTGCCGCGCGCCACGATGTCGAAGGCCTGCAGCAGTGGCACGCCCGAGCGCAGCATGGTGGAGAGCTGGCGCGTGAAGATCGCGATGTCCTTGCCCTTGATGGACTTGCCACCCGAGAGTCGGCGCTTCTTGACCTTGCTGACGAGGACGCCCTGTCGGCGCAGGCTGGCGCTGACCATGGCTTCGCCCCCTGCGCGCATCTCGCCGCGCACGGCCTTGCCGTTGCGGTCGCGACCTTCCCATTCAAAGACGTAGTCCTTGACCTTCTTCGATGCTGATGCAGCCGCTGTGGCCATTGCGTCTCCGTGCGCCGCTCACCGGCTCGTTCGTTGGCTCATTGGTTGGTGACCGAAATCACTTCTTCCAGTGTCGTCACCCCCACGCGAACCTTGAGCAGGCCGGATCCGCGCAGATCGCGCACGCCATCGCGCTGGGCCTGGGTGGCGATGTCGAGCGCATTGCCCTGCGCGAGGATGATGCGCTGGATCGCCTCGGTGATCGGCATGACCTGGTACAGGCCCACCCGGCCGCGGTAGCCGTTGTTGCAGGCCGAACAGCCGACGGCCTTGTAGGGCTTCCAGCTGCCGTCCAGATCTTCGCTCCTGTAGCCTGCGCGCAGCAGCGCCTCGCGCGGAAAGTCGGCGGGGGCCTTGCAGTTCTCGCACAGCCGCCGCGCCAGCCGCTGCGCGGTGATCAGGATCACGCTGGCCGCGATGTTGAACGGCGGCACGCCCATGTTGAGCAGCCGGGTGAGCGTCGTCGGGGCATCGTTGGTGTGCAGCGTGGACAGCACGAGGTGGCCGGTCTGGGCGGCCTTCATCGCGATGTCGGCGGTGTCGAGATCGCGGATTTCGCCGACCATGATCACGTCCGGATCCTGGCGCAGGAAGGCCTTCAGCGCGGTGGCGAAGTTCATCCCCGCCTTGTCGTTGACATTGACCTGGTTGACGCCAGGCAGGTTGATTTCGGCCGGATCCTCGACGGTCGAGATGTTGATGCCGGGCTGGTTCAGGATGTTCAGGCAGGTGTAGAGCGACACCGTCTTGCCCGAGCCGGTCGGGCCGGTGACCAGGATCATCCCGTAGGGCCGGCGGATCGCCGACAGCAGCCGCTCCTTCTCGTCGCGCTCGTAGCCCAGCGCATCGACCCCGAGCTTGGCCGAGGACGGGTCGAGGATCCGGATCACGATCTTCTCGCCGAACAGCGTCGGCAGCGTGCTGATCCGGAAGTCGATCGCCTTGTTGCCGAACTTCAGCTTCATGCGGCCGTCCTGCGGCACGCGCTTCTCGGCGATGTCGAGCCGGCTGATGACCTTGATGCGCGAAGCGAGCTTGTCCTTGATCGCGACCGGCGGCTGGGTGATCTCGCGCAGCTCGCCGTCGATGCGGAAGCGCACCCGGTAGGTGTTCTCGTACGGTTCGAAGTGCAGGTCGGACGCGCGCATGTTGATCGCGTCGATCAGCATCTTCTGCAGGAAGCGCACGACGGGCGCGTCCTCGACCTCGGCGGTGACCTCCTCGTCCGGCTTGGCGTTGGGGTCCTGTTCTTCGACGTCGAAGTCGAATTCGCCGGAGACGATCGAGTCCAGCGCATCGTTGGCCGAGGTGGTCTTGGAGTCGACGATGCGGGCGAGCTTGTCGTACTCGACGATGACCCACTCGGGGGTGAGCTGCGTGGCGAACTTGATGCGGTCGACCGCTTCCTGGTCGGTCGGGTCGGCGCCGCCGATGAACAGCCGGTTGCCGCGCTTGCCCAGCACCAGCACCTGGTACTGCGACAGCGTGCGCGTGTCGACCAGGTTCTGCGGCAGCCGGGCGATGTCGACGACATCCAGATCCAGCAGCGGAATCGCCAGCGCGGTCGACAGCGAATGTGCCAGATCCGCCGGGCTCAGCGCCTGCGCGGCCACCGCGGCGGACACGAAGCTGCGGCGCTGCTCACGGGCTGTGCGTGCCAGGTCTTCAGCGACCCGCGAGGTGATCTTTCCTGCGTGCACCAGCACGCGCGCGACCCCGGACAGGGTGCTCTGGGGTCCATCGTTGAGGGTGTCGGTTGCCACGGGGTCGGTCGGATCGGCGGAATGGAGGTCGGAACTGAAAATCGGATGGCGGATGATCGGTGATCCCGCCCGTGCTGTAAATCACGTCGGATACCCCTGGACAGCCGAAGCCAGTCTCCGGTCATCCGAGGGTCCGCTTGTAACGCAGCTGCCCCGTTCGCGGACCGTCGCCTGTCGTCTGGAGTGGCTTGCTGTATCAATTTCTTTCAAATCAGCGAGAAAAATCACGTCACCCCAGGGCGTGACCCCGACTCGGCCTGGTGCGGTACGGGCCCTTGAAAACCGCGCACCTGCCCTCATCCTGCAGCCCATCCGGGGCAGCAACACGCCGCCGGAACCACCCAACAGCGATCAGAGACCCGACCGACCATGGACAAGCAAACCCTGTCATTCCAGGCCGAAGTGAAGCAGCTGCTGCACCTCGTCACGCATTCGATGTATTCGAACAAGGAGATCTTCCTGCGCGAACTCGTCTCCAATGCGTCGGACGCCTGCGACAAGCTGCGCTTCGAGGCGCTGAACAACAACGCCTTGTTCGAGGACCAGCCGAACCTGGAAGTCCGCGTCAGTTTCGACAAGGCCGCCCGCCGCATCGTCATCAGCGACAACGGCATCGGCCTGTCGGCGCAGGAAGCCATCGAGCACCTCGGCACCATCGCCAAGAGCGGTACCAAGGAGTTCATGGGCAAGCTCGAAGGCGAGCAGGCCAAGGACGCCAACCTGATCGGCCAGTTCGGCGTGGGCTTCTACTCGGGCTACATCGTCGCCGACCGCATCACGGTGGAATCGCGCCGCGCCGGCGTGGCGATCACCGAGGGCGTGCGCTGGAGCAGCGAAGGCACGGGCGACTTCGAGGTCGAGACCATCACCCGCGAGACCCGCGGCACCGACGTCATCCTGCACATCCGCGAGGGCGAGGACGAGTTCCTGTCCACCTGGAAGCTGAAGTCCATCATCAGCAAGTACAGCGACCACATCTCGCTGCCCGTGCTGATGCGCAAGGAGAGCTGGGACGCCGAGAAGGGCGAGAACGTCGTCTCGGAGGACTGGGAGCCGGTCAACAAGGCAGCAGCCCTGTGGGCGCGCAGCAAGAGCGACATCACCGACGCCGAGTACAAGTCGTTCTACGAGCAGCTCACCTACGACACCACCGCCCCGCTCGCCTACACCCACAACCGCGTCGAAGGCCGCACCGAGTACACGCAGCTCCTGTACATCCCCGCCAAGGCGCCGATGGACCTGTGGAACCGCGACAAGCGCGGCGGCGTGAAGCTCTATGTGAAGCGCGTCTTCATCATGGACGACGCCGAGGCGCTGATGCCGACCTACCTGCGCTTCGTCAAGGGCGTGATCGACTCGGCCGACCTGCCGCTGAACGTGTCGCGCGAGCTGCTGCAGGAAAGCCGCGACGTGAAGGCGATCCGCGAAGGCTCGACCAAGCGCGTGCTGTCGATGCTCGAATCGCTGGCCGACAGCACCGACGAGCAGACCGCCGCCGAGGACAAGGCCAAGTACGCTGCGTTCTACAAGGAGTTCGGCGCGGTGCTGAAGGAAGGTGTCGGCGAGGACCACGCCAACCAGGAGCGCCTGGCCAAGCTGCTGCGCTTCGCCTCGACGCACGCGGACGAAGGCGTGTCGCTGGCCGACTACGTGGCGCGCATGAAAGACGGCCAGGAGGCGATCTACTACATCACCGCCGACACGCTGGCCGCTGCCAAGAACAGCCCGCAGCTCGAGATCTTCAAGAAGAAGGGCATCGAGGTGCTGCTGTTCACCGACCGCGTGGACGAGTGGATGCTGAGCCACCTCTACGAGTTCGAGGGCAAGAACCTGCAGAGTGTGGCCAAGGGTGCGGTCGACCTGGGCTCGCTCCAGGACGAGGAAGAGAAGAAGCAGGCCGAAGTCGCCGCCGAAGGGTTCAAGCCGACGCTGGACCGTCTGAAGACGGCGCTGGGCGAGCGGGCCAAGGACGTGCGCGTCACCACCCGCCTGGTCGATTCGCCGGCTTGTCTGGTCACCGAGGAAGGCGACATGAGCGGCCACCTGGCGCGGCTGCTCAAGCAGGCGGGTCAGGCCGCGCCGTCGTCCAAGCCGGTGCTGGAAGTCAACGCCGACCACGCGCTGGTGCAGAAGCTCGCCGCGCTGCCGGACGGCTCGGGCACGTTTGACGACCTCGCCCAGGTGCTGTTCGACAACGCGCTGCTGGCCGAAGGCGGTCAGCTCGACGACCCGGCCGCGCACGTCAAGCGCATCCAGGCGCTGATCCTCGGCTGACGCGCCGAACCCACACCGGCGCTGTCCACGGCGCCGGTGGGCGTTGGCGTCTCCCGTTTAGCGGGGACAATCGCTGGATGTTCACCAAGTCCTGGCGCCAACGCATCGGCTGGATCGGCATCGTGCTGGTCCTGCTGAACGTGTTCGTGCCGACGTTGTCCCACGCACTGCGGGCGGCCGACCCCGCCGGACAGCGGCAGGTCCATCGGGAGATGGTGCTGGCTGTGGCCGGCGACTGGTGCGTCAGCGCTGGTGGCAGCGTCAAGGCCGATGACCTCCGGGTGATCGACGCCGCCGTGTCGCTGGAATCGACGCTCCAGCACCTGAACGCCTGCGACTTCTGCGACCACGCGCCGCTGGCTGGCGCCGTTCTGCCACCCCCGGTGGTGACCGGCGTGGACCCTGCGCCGCTCGTGGTGACCGCTGTGCGCTTCGAGGCCTTTGCCGCCGCGGTCCTGCGCCGGCACGACTTCCGGCAACCTCCCAGCCACGCGCCTCCCCAGGTCTGAACCCGATCGATCCGTGCCCGATCGCCGCGAGGCGGTGTCGGGCTGATGCGTTCTCGTGTTCTGTTCAGACCTGACTTTCCATGCGCAAACTTCCTCTGGTCCAGGCCATCGGCCTGGCGTTCCCGCTCGCCTGCGTCGCGGCCGAACCCTCCACGGCTGACACGCCGACCAAGTCCCTCGGCGTCGTCGTTGTCACCGGCAGCCAGCCGACCTCGCTGCCCACCCAGATCCCCACCACCATCGAGGGCATCAAGGGCACCGAGGTCGCCGAGAAGATCAACGCCACCGACGCCGAAGACGCGATCAAGTACTTCCCCAGCCTGCTGGTGCGCAAGCGCTACATCGGCGACTACAACCACGCGGTGCTGTCCAGCCGCGCCTCGGGCACCGGCAACAGCGCCCGCTCGATGGTGTTCGCCGATGGCATCCTGCTGTCCAACTACCTCGGCAACGGCGCAACCTTCACGCCGCGCTGGGGCCTGGTGACGCCCGAGGAGATCGAGCGCGTCGATGTGCTCTACGGGCCGTTCTCGGCGGCCTATGCCGGCAATTCGGTCGGCGCGGTGGTGGACTACGTGACGCGCATGCCCAAGGCGTTCGAGGCCCACGCCAAGGTCGGCTACTTCACCCAGCCGTTCACGCTGTACGGCACCAGCGCCACCTACACCGGCCAGCAGGCCAGCGCCTCGCTCGGCAGTCGGGAGGGCGGATTCTCGTGGTGGCTCAACCTGAACCGCACCGACAGCGAGGGCCAGCCGCTGACCTTCCCGACCAAGCTGGTCAGCGCTGGCACTGCCCCGACCACGGCCGTGCCCGGCACGGTGGTGACCGGTGCGGTGCTGGACAGCGACAAGAGCAACAACCCCTGGTACCTGCTCGGCACCGCGACCCAGTACCACACGGTGCAGGACCACGCCAAGCTCAAGCTGGCCTACGACTTCGACCCGACCGTGCGCGCCGCCTACACGCTGGGCGTGTGGAACAACCAGACCACCAACCAGTCTGACACTGCCCTGCGCGACGCCAGCGGCCAGCCGTTCTACGCTGGCACAGCCAACATCGGCGGCAAGAACTACACGGTCGCTGCCACCGACTTCGGCCAGTCGCGCGAGCAGCTCGAACACGTGATGCACGGCCTGTCGGTCAAGAGCCGCACCCGCGGGGTTTTCGACTGGGAGGTGGCGGCGTCGCTGTATGACTACCGCAAGGACCTGCAGCGTACGCCCACGGTAGCCAAGCCGGCCGCGGACCTCGGCGGCGCCGGTCGGCTCACCGACCTGAGCGGCACCGGCTGGAACACGCTGGCGCTGAAGGGCGTCTGGCGTCCGCTGGGGGTGGACGGCGCCCACATCGTCGATGCCGGGCTGCAGCAGGACAGCTACACCTGGCGCCAGCTCGTCAGCAACGCGACCGATTGGCTCAACGGTGACGCCACCAGCACCTTCACCGACTTCGGTGGCCGCACCCGGCTGCGCAGCGCGTACGCGCAGGACGCCTGGACGCTGTCCGAGCAGTGGAAGACGGTGCTGGGCCTGCGCGCGGAGCAGTGGAGCGCCCGTGACGGCTACAAGGTGGCCTCGGGCGGCCAGCGTGTGGCCTACCAGGACCGGCAGGAAACCTACCTGTCGCCCAAGGCCGCGGTGGGTTACCAGGCGGGCGAGGACTGGACGCTCAAGCTCTCCAGCGGTCGCGCCGTGCGCATGCCGACGGCGGGTGAGCTGTTCCAGGGCGGGTTGAGCAGCGCGGGTGCCTACGTGGCCAGTGACCCGGTCACCAACCCCAGCCTCAAGCCCGAGAAGTCGTGGACCACCGAGTTCAGCTCCGAATGGGACTGGGGCACGCACCAGTTACGCACCACGCTGTTCCATGAGCTGACGAAGGACGCGCTGTATTCGCAGAGCGCTGTCGTCGACGGCAAGACCGTCACCAGCACCCAGAACATCGACCGCATGCGCACCCTCGGGCTGGAAGTGGCCTACCGCGGGCAGGACATCGGCTGGCGGGGTGTCGATCTCAGCAGCAGCGTGACCTACACGAACTCCAAGATCCTGGAGAACGCCGGCTACGTCACCACGCCGGGCGACACCATCGGCCAGCAGCAGCCGCGCGTGCCGATGTGGCGTGGCAGCCTGCTGGCGATCTGGCGCGCCACGCCGCAATTGAGCGTGAGCTATGGCGCCCGCGCCGCCAGCAACCAGTACGGCACGCTCAACAACAGCGACTCGAACGGCTTCACTTACCAGGGCTTCTCGAAGTTCTTCACCACCGACCTGCGCCTGCGCTACCAAATCGACCGGCAGTGGTCGGCGGCGCTGGGCATCGACAACCTGAACAACGACCAGTACTGGAACTTCCACCCGTACCCGCAGCGCACCTACAGCGCCGAACTGAAATTCGACCTCTGAACTTTGAGCAAGCCACTCAGGAACCTGACCATGACCACCACACTGCATTCTCCCCGCCGCGCGCTGGCGCTGCTGTCCACCGCTGCGCTGCTGTTCGGCACCGCCGCCCAGGCCCACATCACGCTCGAAACGCCGACGGCCGTCGCCGGCAGCTACTACAAGGCCGTGCTGATGATCGGCCACGGCTGCGAGGGCCAGGCGACCCACACCGTGACCGTGCGCCTGCCCGCCGGCTTCATGGGCGCGAAGCCGATGCCCAAGCCGGGCTGGTCGCTGTCGATCCGGCGCGAGCCGCTGGCCCAGCCCTACACCAGCCACGGCAAGCAGGTCACCGACGACGTGACCGAGATCGTCTGGACCGCCCGCAGTGCCGAGTTCCATTTGCCGGATGCGCAGTACGACGAGTTCGTGCTGCGTGGCCAGCTCCCGGCGACACCGGGGCCGCTGTGGTTCCAGGTGCAGCAGCGTTGCCCGTCCGGGCAACTGGACTGGGCGGAGGTGCCTGCTGAAGGCAGCTCGACGAAGGGCCTGAAGTCGCCGGCGGTGTTGCTGAACGTGACGCCGGCTGCGGCCAGCGAGCACGCGCACCACTGACGATCTGACCGTGCGTGCAGACCGCTGGTGGTCGGCCATGTCACGCCACCAGCGGCTCCTCCGCCATCGCCTCGATCTGCTCGTGGAGCTGCGTCGTCTGCTGCGCCCAGTAGGACGGACTCTCGAAGTTCGGGAACGCGATCGGGAAGGCCGGGTCGTTCCAGCGCCGGGCGATCCACGCGCTGTGCTGGACGATGCGCAGCGTGCGCAGCGGCTCGATCAGGGCCAGCTCGCGGCGGTCGAATTCGCGGAAGGTCTCGTAGCCGTCGAGCAGGGCGCCGAGCTGGGCCTGCATCTCGTGGCGGTCACCACCGAGCAGCATCCACAGATCCTGGATGGCCGGGCCGTTGACCGCATCGTCCAGGTCGACGAAGTGCGGGCCGTGTCCGGTCCACAGCACGTTGCCGGCGTGGCAGTCGCCGTGGATGCGCATCAGCTCCAGCGGGCCGTGGCGGTCGAAGCGCACGTCCACGGCATCCAGTGCCCGCAGGCAGGCGCTGTGCCAGCCACCGAGGGCGCCCATGGGCAGCAGGTCGCTGTCCACCAGCCACTGCACCGAGGCGCGCGCCGCGGCGCTGCCGTCCAGCGTCACGCGGTGTTCGAAACGCTGCTGCTGGCCGACCAGGTGCAGCCGTGCCAGGAAGCGGCCGATCCACTCCAGCGTCTGCGGATCTTCGAGTTCGGGGGAGCGACCGCCGCAGCGTGGGCTGACGCCATAGCGCCAGCCGCCGAGCCGCGCGAGTGTGGGCGGGTTCCCCAGCAGTTCGATGCCGATGGCTTCGGGGCGCAGATCGTCGGCGACACGCAGCGCCAGCGGCGGCACGGCAGGCACCTCGGCATCGGCCAGGGCCTGGGCGAAGGCATGTTCTTCGAGGATCTGCGCGTCGCTCCAGCGGCCGGCGCGGTAGAACTTGGCCACCACCACGCCGGGCAGCGGTGCGCCCGGGTCGAGGCTTTCTTCCAGATGGACCTGGAAGACGCGGTTCTCGTAGGAGTTGAGCTGCAGGATGCGGCCGTCGCCGCGCAGGCCGGCAGCGTCGAGCGCGTCGAGCACCGCGTGCGGGGTCA
The DNA here is from genome assembly GCF_041083715.1 of Sphaerotilus sp. GTDB lineage: Bacteria > Pseudomonadota > Gammaproteobacteria > Burkholderiales > Burkholderiaceae_C > Sphaerotilus. The sequence continues at coordinate 4,883 of NZ_JBFPGY010000200.1, read as the reverse complement.
GGCCGGCGTAGGGCTGGTCGGCGTGCGGTGCGGGATCATGGAATGCGGTCATGCCGCATCCTAGACCAGCCCGCCGCGGTGGACAGGCCTCAGCGGCGGCCGATGATGTCGCCGCCGGCGTCGCCCGGGGGGCCGAAGTCGCCAGGCTGGAACTTGCTGGTGGACGGGCCAGCCCAGTTCTTCGGGCCGGCGGTCGGCGCGGCGGAGCTGCGCACGGGGGTGTCGTCGAAGGGGTCGCGCTGGGTTTCAGGCGCAAAGAACGAGTCCTGCGAGAACCCGGATTCGTACCACTGGCCACCTGCGGCGGCTGCGGCACCAGGCGTTGCCGCCGCAGCGTGGCGCGGTGTCACCGACTGACTGGCGGCGGGGCGCGGCGCGGTGTCCTGCGGCATGCCGGGGACGGCCGGTCGCTGGCTGTCGCCGCTGGTCGGCACCAGCAGTTGCAGCTCCGCAGCCGTGGGCAGCTGGTCCGAGCGGCAGCGCACGTAGCGGATCCGGCAGGCTTCCAGCACCGCCAGCTTGATCGCCGAGACGCGCTTGGCGGGCGGGCGGTTCGGGCGCTCGATGTCCACGGCGGCCAGCACGCGGCCGTTCTCCGCGCAGACCACGAAGCTCACATGGATCGGGCCGAGCAGGTTGAACCAGTAGCGCAGCTCCTCGCGGTCCTCCGGTTGGCAAAACCGCACCAGCGGCAGCTTGGCCAGGATGGTGTGGTGCGGCAGCGCGGTGCGCAGCTGGCGGTAGAGCGCGCGCTCTTCCGGCGAGAAGATCGGGCGTTGGGTCAGCGGCCACTCGGTGGGCAGGTCGACGGACTTGGTGGACGACGCGCCGCCAGAGCGGCGCAGCACCAGGACCGCCAGTCCGACGATGCCGGCGATCGCGGCGAGGGCGAGGATCCAGACTTGGGTGGGCATGGTGCGTTCCGGGGAATGAAGTGAGCAGGTCTGTACGGAATCGGCAGAAGTGGCCGGGACTTGGGCGCCATCCTATGCAATTATGTAACTCGTTGTGAATACCTTGTCTGAGTGAAACGTGTTCCTGATTCAGGGACCGGAAACGAAAACGGCAGACGCGCGGTCTGCCGAATGTGCAATTGAAGCAGTGAATCGGGCCGTTGCGACCCTGATTCATTGTCTATCGTGGAGCAACGCCGGTCATTCTGAGTAGCCGATGCTGGAACTGCCGATACCGTGCCCAGGCGTACTGGAGACGCCGCTGCTGGGTCTTGACCACGTAGTTGGCGTCGGCTGCGTGGTTGGCGAACAACTCTTCGAAGTGGGTCATCAGACTGTCGGGTGGCAGTTGCAACCAGGCTTCCGATTCGCCGCCGTCGCGTTGCATGTCGGCACCGGCCTTGCGGGCGATGCGCAGCATGGCCGTGTTTTCGCTCAGGGCGTGGATGAACAGGCGGTCGACGCCGTGGTTGCGTGCATGGCGCACGGCGTAGGTGAACAGGCGTCCGCCAAAACCGCGGCCGCGCGCCCGGTCATCGACCGACACCGCAAATTCGGCCATGCGGCTGACGCCGTGGTTGGCACTGGCCAGCTGGCTGTAGGCGAGGTGGGCGATGGCGACCAGCTGCAGACGCCGGTTGAAGATGCCGAACACGTCGTCGTGCGTGAAGTCCAGCGATGCGGCATACGCACGAATGCGCTCGTCATTGGCCGCATAGCCGAATCGCAGGTAGCGATCACGGTCGCCGAGTCCCAGCAAGTGCTGAAGAATCTGCGTGCGATGGACTTCGCCCAGTGGCCGGATCGGAACCCAGCCGGACCGGGACGACGTCCTTGAGTGGTTAGTTACAGTACCCATGGGGCGAATGTAGGTGTAAACCCTTAAATCGAGCCATCCCTAAGTCGAGAGTCCCTCATGTTCGTGTTGCATTGCAGCATTTTTCTTTTTGGAGACGACGGGTGTCCCAGCGCAGAGCGTTCTTGACCACCGTCAGCGGCCTCGGCGCGGCGGGTGCCGCGGTCTGGCTGACCGGTTGTTCGTCTGTGCGCCGGCCGACCGCTGTTGGCCGGCGGGTGCCGCACCGTGTGATCGACTCCACCGATCTGGCCCTGCTGGACCGCCTCACCTGGGGCGCCAGCCCGGCCAGCGTCGATGACTGGGTGCAGCGTGGCCGGCGCGACGCCGTGCAGGCGCTGCTGCACCCACCGCGTGACACCGCGCTGCCCGTGCCGGTGCAGGCGGCGATCGACGCGATGTCCATCACCCAGACACCGCTGCCGGCGCTGGTGGCCGATCTGGAGCAGCGCCGCCGCGGCGACGACCGCCAGGACTACCAGCAGCGCCTCGCCACCGTCGCGCGCGAGTCGGCCAGCCGCTCGCTGCTGCTGGCGCTGCATTCGCCGCACGGCCTGCGCGAGCAGATGGGCTGGTTCTGGTTCAACCATTTCAACGTCGGGCAGTCCAAGGCCAACCTGCGCATGCTGGTCGGCGACTACGAGAGGGCGTTGCGCCCGCATGCGCTCGGCCGCTTCGGCGATCTGCTGGTCGCCAGTGCCACGCACGCGGCCATGCTGCGTTATCTGGACAACGAGCAGAACGCGGCCGGCCGGATCAACGAGAACCACGCCCGTGAGCTGATGGAGCTGCACACGCTGGGCGTGGACGGTGGCTACAGCCAGCGCGATGTGCAGGAACTCGCCCGCGTGCTCACCGGGCTGGGCGTGAACCTGACCGACACCGCGCCGAAGGTGGCGCCGAAACTGCAGCCGCTGTACCGCCGCGACGGGCTGACCGAGTTCCATCCCGGCCGCCATGACCTGGGCGACAAGACCGTGCTCGGGCAGCTCGTCAAGGGCGGGCGCGGCTGGGACGAGATCCTGGAGCAGCTCGGCACGCTGGCCCGGCACCCGTCGACCGCGCTCCACATCTGCCGCAAGCTGGCGGTGTTCCTCGTCGCGGACGAGCCGCCGCCCGCGCTGGTCGAGCGCCTGAGTCAGCGCTTTCTCGCCACCGATGGCGACATCGCGCTGACGCTGGAAGCGCTCATCGCGGCGCCCGAGTTCACCGCGTCGCTCGGCCGCAAGTTCAAGGATCCCGTTCACTACGTGCTGTCGGCGCTGCGGCTGGCGTCGGACTCCGCCGCGCCGATGGTGGACATGGCGCCGGTGCTGAACGCGCTCAACCGGCTGGGCGAGCCGCTCTATGGCCGCCAGACGCCCGACGGCTATCCGCTCGATGAAAGCGCCTGGAACGGCTCCGGCCAGATGACGGCGCGCTTCGAGGTCGCCCGCACGCTGAGCCGGCTGCCAGCCGGCCCGGGGCGCCCGACCGCGGCGCCGGACGATACCCTGATCCGACCACTGAGCGAGCGCACCCGCGGTGTGTTCGCCAAGGCCGGCACGCCGCAGGACCGCCATGCGCTCCTGCTGTCGTGTCCCGAGTTCATGCTGCGTTGATGAACGTACCGAGGAGCTGGTGATGGCGATGCTGCGACGTGGGTTTCTGGAGCGGATGGCGGCCGTGCCGCTGGCGGCTGGCTGCGGGGCGCTGTGGGCGGCGCCCGCGTCGGCGCCGCGGCTGCTGGTGGTGTTCCTGCGCGGGGCCTACGACGCGGCGAGCGTGCTCGTGCCGGTCGGCAGCGACGATTACTACGCAGCGCGCCCGCGCATCGCCATCGCCCGACCCGGCAGCGGCCCTGACGCCGCGCTGGCACTGCCCGACCAGTCCGACTGGGGCCTCACGCCCGCCTGGGCCGATTCGCTGCTGCCGCTCTATGAACGCGGGCAGCTGGCCGCGATCCCCTTCGCCGGCACGCACGACCTCTCGCGCAGCCACTTCGAGACGCAGGACCACATCGAACTCGGTCAGTCCGACGACCCGGCCGCCGTGCGCGATTTCCGCTCCGGTTTCCTGAACCGGCTGGCCGAGGTGCTCGGCGCGCGCGACGCCATCGCGCTGACCAGCGACCTGCCGCTGATCCTGCGCGGCGCGGTCAAGGTGCCGAACCTGGCGCTGGGCTCGGTCGGCCGCGGTGGGGTCGATGCGCGCCAGACCGCGCTGATCCGCCAGATGTACGCCGGCACGCAGCTCGCCGGGCCGGTGAACGACGGCTTCGACGTGCGCCAGGCCGCGCAGCGCGAGCTGACGGGCGGCATGGAAGCCGCCAGCCGCAACGCCATCACCACCCGCGGCTTCGAGGGCGAGGCCCGCCGCATCGCCCGCCTGATGCGCGAGCGCTACCGCCTCGGTTTCGTCGATGTCGGTGGCTGGGACACGCACGTCGCGCAGGGCGCGGGCACCGGCGCGCTCGCCACCCGCGTCGGCGAACTCGGCAACGGGCTGGCCGCGCTGGCGCAGGAGCTGGGCGAGGCGGCGTGGCGGGACACGGTGGTGGTCGTGCTCAGCGAATTCGGGCGCACCTTCCGCGAAAACGGCAACCGCGGCACCGACCACGGGCATGGCTCGACCTACTGGGTGCTCGGTGGTGCGGTGCGTGGCGGGCGGGTCGTGGGCGAGCAGGTCGCGGTGCGGCAGGCGACGCTGTTCCAGAACCGCGACTGGCCGGTGCTCAACGAATACCGCGGCGTGTTCGCGGGGCTGTTCCAGCAGATGTACGGGCTGTCGGCGGCGCAGCTCGGGCGGGTCTTCGAGGGCGTCACGCCGCTGGGGCTCGGGCTGGTCTGATTGCCCTCAGGACCATTGCACGCAGCGCATGCTGATGGTGCCGCCCTGGAAGCCTTCGAACACATGCCGTGGCCGCTCGCTGCTCTGCGCTGCACCGGCTGCGTAGAGCAGCGGAAAGTAGTGGTCCGGCAGCGGCACGGCGTGCTGGGCTTCCGGCGTGAGCTGCGTGTGGTCGGCCAGCGCACGGGTGTCGCCGGCGTCGATGGCCTGCTTGACGCGCTGGTCGAAGTCATCGGCCCAGGGCG
>NZ_JBFPGY010000199.1:0-2786 GCF_041083715.1 Sphaerotilus sp. | reverse complement strand
GGCCGCGTGCGCCTGGAGTACCGCATCCCGGCGCGTGGCCTGATCGGGTTCTCGAACGAGTTCCTGAACCTGACCCGTGGTTCGGGCCTGATCGCGAACATCTTCGAAGGCTATGAGCCGCACAAGGGCGACATCGCCAGCCGCAAGAACGGCGTGCTGATCTCGATGGATGCCGGTGAAATCTTCACCTACGCGCTCGGCAAGCTCGACGACCGCGGCCGCATGTTCGTCAAGCCGAACGATCCCGTCTATGAAGGCATGATTGTCGGCATCCACAGCCGTGACAACGACCTGGTGGTCAACGCCACGCGCACCAAGCAGCTGACCAACTTCCGCGTCTCCGGCAAGGAAGACGCGACGAAGATCACGCCGCCGATCGAGCTGTCGCTGGAGTACGGCGTCGAGTTCATCGAGGACGACGAGCTGGTCGAGATCACGCCGAAGTCGATCCGCCTGCGCAAGCGCTTCCTGGCCGAGCACGAGCGCAAGCGCGCCGCCCGCGCCTGATCCCTTGACCGACTGAACGTCGGTCGCACCGAGCCCCGGACTTCTGCCGGGGCTTTTTTCATGGACGAAAGGATGCCCATGTCGCACACGCGTGCGGTATCGCTGATGGTGCTGGTCACGCTGCTGTGGAGCACGGCCGGCGTGGTCAGTCGCCACCTGGAGGCGGCGCAGAGTTTCGAGGTCACGTTCTGGCGCAGCGGGTTCAATGCCCTCGGGCTGGCGATCGCGCTCACCGTGCTGCGGGGGGCTGCGCTGTGGCGCGGGCTGCTGCGCTCGCCGCGTGCGGTCTGGGTGTCGGGCGTGTGCTGGTCGGTGATGTTCACAGCCTTCATGGTCGCGCTGACCATGACCCGCGTGGCCAACGTGCTGGTGACGATGGCCATCGGCCCGCTGGTGACGGCGCTGTTCGCGCGGCTGTTCCTGCACCACCGGTTGCCTGCGCGCACCTGGGTGGCGATCGCGGTGGCCGGGGCGGGCATCGCGTGGATGTTCGGCCACGAGGTGCAGGCGGCGGATGCGCGCAGCCTGCTGGGCATGGCGGTGGCGCTGGCGGTGCCGCTGGCGGCGGCCGTCAACTTCACTGTGCTGCAGCACATCTCGCACGGCGAAGTGGCCGGCGAATCGCAGGACATGCTGCCGGCGGTGCTGATCGGCGCGGTGCTGTCGGCGTTGTGTACCTGGCCGCTGGCCTGGCCACTGCAGGCGTCTGCGCACGACCTGGTGCTGCTGGCCGGGCTGGGCGTGTTCCAGCTGGCCGCGCCATGCCTGCTGGTGGTCGGTTTGACGCGCGTCCTGCCGGCGCCGGAAATCGCATTGCTCGGGCTGCTGGAAGTCGTGTTCGGCGTGCTCTGGGCGTGGATCGGCGCGGGCGAGGCGCCGGGTCCGACCGCGCTGACCGGTGGCGTGCTCGTGCTGGGTGCACTGATCGGCAATGAACTCATTGCATTGCGCAGCCGCACGCGGGCCTGATGGCGCACAAGGGTCGGTGGATCGGGATGCTGCAGAATTCCACGATCGAAGGAGGATCTGCCGCATGTCTGCCGATACAACGTCCCATTCCCTGCCTGCATTGATTGCGGGCGGCCAGGTGTTGGCCGAGGTTCGTGGTGCTGTCGGTGTCCTGACGCTCAACCGTCCGGGATCGCTCAACGCCCTGTCACTGCCCATGGTCCGCGACCTGACCACCGTGCTGCTGCACTGGGCCGGCGATCCGGCGGTGCAGGTGGTGGTGCTGCAAGGGCAGGGCCGCGAAGGCAAGCCACCGGCCTTGTGCGCGGGCGGCGACATCCGCTTCTTCCACCAGGCTGCACTCGCCGGGGATCCCCGTCTGGAGGACTTCTTCACCGAGGAGTACGCGCTCAACCACCTCGTCCACCGCTATCCGAAGCCGTATGTCGCGTTGATGGACGGCATCACGATGGGTGGCGGCATGGGCATCAGCCAGGGTGCGGGCCTGCGCATCGTCACCGAGCACAGCCGGCTCGCGATGCCGGAAACCCACATCGGCCTGTTCCCGGATGTGGGCGGGGGCTGGTTCCTGTCCCGGTGCCCGGGGCATGTGGGTGAGTACCTGGCGATGACGGGCGAGACGCTCGGGGCGGCGGAGGCGATCGAGGCTGGGCTGGCCGATGTCCATGTGCCTGCAGCGGCCCTGCCGGCGCTGGTCACCCGCCTCGCCGCGGACGATCTGTCCGCGGCTGACGCTGTGCGCGCCTGTGTCGATGCGGTGGCGTCTGTGCCCGGTGCGTCATCGCTGACGGCCCGGCGCGATGCCATCGACCTGCATTTCAGTCAGCCGACGCTGGCGGACATCGCGGCCTCGCTGGCCGGGGAGGCCAGCGAGTTCGCCCGCCACACGCTGGCGGCGCTGCACCGGCGCTCGCCGCTGATGCTGGCCGTGGCGCTGGAGCAGATCCGCCGCGCCCGCACGATGGCGCTGGCCGATGACCTGCGCATGGAGCGCGACCTTGTGCGCCACTGTTTCCATCTGCGGCCCGGCACGGCCAGCGAGACGGTGGAGGGCATCCGCGCGCTGGTCATCGACAAGGACCACCAGCCGCGCTGGAACCCCGCGCATTTCACGGACGTGACCGAGGCGATGGTGTCTGCGTTCTTCGTCAGTCCGTGGCCGCCGCACGTCCATCCGCTGCGGGCGTTGGTCTGAGCACGAAGGTGGGCGTGTCGAGCACGATCTCGCCCGCGCCCAGCAGCTGCATGCCCCGGCTCCAGTGGCGGGTCATGCGCTCGACCAGATCATGCTCGTTGAAGGGCTGGCCGTT
>NZ_JBFPGY010000198.1:0-9158 GCF_041083715.1 Sphaerotilus sp. | reverse complement strand
GCAGCTGCCAGTGCTTGGTCAGCGCCGAGAACCACTCCGACAGCAGCACGAACGCGAAGGCCCCCGCCACCGCGCCGCCCAGGCTGCCCAGCCCGCCGAGGATGATCATCACCAGCGCATTGCCGCTTTGGTGCCACGACAGGATCTCGGGCGTCACGAAGCCGTACTGCGCCGCGTAGAGGAAGCCGCCCAGCCCGGCCAGCATCCCGGCGACGACGAAGCTCGCGAGCTTGTACAGCAGGGTCGAGTAGCCGGCCGCCCGCATGCGCTGCTCGTTGTGCTGGATGCCGACCAGCGCATGCCCGAAGCGCGAGCGCAGCACCAGCGTCAGCACCGCCAGCGTCAGCGCCAGGGCGCCCAGCACGAACCAGTAGAAGCTGTTGGCCTGCTCCAGGTCGATCCACTGCCAGCCGGCCAGCGTGAACGCGGGCTTGAAGTAGATGTAGGCGCCGTCGCTGCCGCCGGCGATCGCCGTGTCGTGGAAGACGAAGAACACGAGCTGCGCGAAGGCCAGCGTGACCATGATGAAGTAGATGCCCTGCGTGCGCATCACCAGCGCGCCGATGACCAGCGCGAGCAGCCCCGCGCCGCCGATCGCCGCGGCCAGCATCAGCCAGCCGTTGCCTGCCTCCGACATCGGCGCGAGCATGGCCACCGCGTAGGCACCGAAGCCGAAGAACGCCGCGTGGCCCAGGCTCACCAGCCCGGTGTAGCCGACCAGCAGCTGCAGGCTGGCGGCGAAGATCGCCATGATCATCACCTTGGCGAGCAGCTCGGTGTGGAACTTGCCGCCGATCGGCTCGGGCAGCAGCGGGAACACCGCCAGCAGCGCGAAGACGAGCACCCAGGCGACCACGGACAGCGAGGAAAGAGACTTGTTGGAGTGGGATGAGGTCATCGCCGATCACCCTGCCTTGAACAGACCGGCCGGGCGCCACAGCAGGATGGCCGCCATCAGCACATAGACCAGCGCGCCGGCCCCTTCCTGCCAGAGCACCTTGCCGAAGGTGTCGACGAAGCCGATCAGGAGTGCGGCGACCAGCGCGCCCTTGATCGAGCCGATGCCGCCGATCACGACAACGACGAAGCAGATGATCAGCACCTGTCCGCCCATGCCCGGGTACACCGACGACACGGGTGCTGCGATCATCCCGGCGAACACGGCCAGCGCCACGCCGACCGCGAACACCACCCGGTACAGCAGCGTGATGTTGATGCCCAGCGACTGCACCATCTCGCGGTTGGTCGCCCCGGCGCGGACCATCATCCCCAGCCGGGTCTTGCTGATCAGCCCGTACATCCCGAGCGCGAGCAGCAGGCACACGCCCGAGACGAACAGCCGGTAGACCGGGTAGGTCATGCCGTTGCCGATGGCGATCGAGCCGGCGAGCAGGTCGGGCATCGCCACGCCATGCACGTCGTCGCCCACCAGGAGGCTGCGCAGCTCCTCGAACACCAAGATCAGCCCGTAGGTCATCAGCACCTGCTGCAGGTGCTCGCGGTCATAGAGGTAGCTGAAGAACACCCACTCCAGCACGTAGCCGAAGGCCACCGCCAGCACGACGCCGACCGCAAGGGCCAGCGGCAGGCTGCCGAACAGCGCACTCAAGGAGAACGCCAGGTAGGCGCCGATCATGTAGAAGCTGCCGTGGGCGAGGTTGATCACGCCCATGATCCCGAAGATCAGCGTCAGCCCCGAGGCCACCAGGAACAGCAGCAGACCGTACTGCACGCTGTTCAGGCACTGGATGAGGAAGGTGGTGAGGTCCATCGGGGTGACGCCGGTGTGCGGGTTCGTTCAGCGCGTCAGAGCTTGCAGCCGCGCGCCGGGTCGGCCAGGCCCTTGACCGCGATGGCGACGTTCCTGTTCACCTTGCCGGTGACTTCGCGCAGGTAGAAGTCCTGCACCGGGTTGTGCGCCTTGCTCAGCGTGAAGGGGCCGCGCGGGCTGTCGATCCTGGCGGCTTCCATGGCCTTGACCAGCCCGTCGCGGTTCTTCACGTCGCCCTTGACCGCCGCCAGACCGGCGCCGAGCATCTGCGCCGCGTCATAGCCCTGCACGGCGTACACGTCCGGCTGCAGCTTGTAGGTCTTGGCGTACTGCAGGCGGAAGGCCTTGTCCTTCGGGTTCGTCAGGTCGTCGGCGTAGTGCAGCGTGGTCAGCAGGCCCTTGGCGGCGTCGCCCTGCGCTTCGAGCGTGCCGTCGGTCAGGAAGCCGGCGCCGATCAGCTTGATGCTGTTGCCCAGACCGGCGGCTGCCCAGTCCTTGACGAACTTGACCGCGCCGCCGCCCGCGAAGAACACGTACACCGCGTCCGGCTTGAGCGCGGCGACCTCGGTCAGCAGCGCCTGGAACTCGACGCCGGGGAAGGGCAGGTTCAGCTCCTTCACCACCTTGCCGCCGCCGGCCTCGAAGCCTTCCTTGAAGCCCTTGACCGATTCGTCGCCGGCTGCGTACTTCCAGGTCAGCGTCACCGCGGTCTTGATCTTCTTGTCGGCGGCGACCTTGCCCATCGCGTAGCCCGGCTGCCAGTTCGAGAACGACGAGCGGAAGATGTTCGGTGCGCACAGCGGGCCGGTGATGGCGTCGGCGCCCGCGTTCGGGACGATCAGCAGCGTGTTGTTGTCCTTGGCGACCTTGGCCATCGCCATCGCCACGCCCGAGTGGACGGTGCCGACCATCACGTCCACGTTGTCGCGCTTGACCAGCTTGTTGGCGTTGTCGGCAGCCTTGGACGGGTCGGACTCGTCGTCGACCTTGACGAACTCGATCGTCCGGCCGCCGAGCTTGCCGCCTTGTTCATCGACGTACTGCCTGAAGCCGTTCTCGATCGCCACGCCGAGTGCGGCGAACGTGCCGGTGTAGGGCAGCATGAAGCCCACCTTGAGCTTGTCCTGGGCCTGCGCGGGTGACAGGACGCCGCTGGCGATCGAGAGCAGCGCGGTGGCGGCGAGGGTGCGGGTGAAGCAGGGGGTCATGTCTTGTCTCCTGAGGGAAGGGGCCGGTGTGGACGCGGGGCGTCTCAGCGGGCGTGACGATGCAGGAATTTGGTGGCGGTGCCTATCAGGGCTTCCGGCTGGTCGCGGTGCGGGCTGTGGCCGCAGGCGTCGAGCCGGAGCAGCGTGGCGCGGTCCGGGCACAGGTCGGCGATGCGCTCGATCTGGGCCATCGTGCCGTACTGGTCCTCAACGCCCTGCACGGCCAGGATCGGGCAGCGGATCTGCGCCACCTCGCGCTCGATGTTCCAGTCGCGGAAGGCCGGGTCGAGCCAGATGTCGTTCCAGCCCCGGAAGGCGGAGTCGGGATCGGCGTGGTGCCTGCCGAGCTTGTCGCGCAGGTCGGTCTGCGCATAGGCGGCGCGGGCGTCCTCGATGCTGGCGAGGCTCAGGGCTTCGACGAACAGATGCGGCGCGGCGACGACCAGCGCGGCCACGCGCTCGGGGAACATCGCCGCGTGCAGCAGCGCGATCGAGCCGCCGTCGCTGTGGCCGAACAGCGCATAGGGCGCCTGCACGCCGATCGCGTTCAGGACGGCCGGCAGCACCTCGCGCGCCTGCCGGTGCATGAAGTCCGGCTGCCAGCGCTCGTCGGCGGGTTTCGGGGAGGATTGTCCGTAGGCCGGGCGCGAATACACCAGCCCCGCGCAGCCCAGTGCCGCGCACAGCCGGTCCGGAAAATCGCGCCACATGCTGACCGAACCGAGGCCTTCGTGCAGGAAGACCAGCCGCGGGTGCGGCGCGGCCCCGTCGGGCGCGGCGATCTGGCGGTACTCGATGCGCACCGGGCGGCCGGCCCAGTCGATCTCGGTGAAGTGGATGTCCGCGGTGCGCATCCGGTCAGTCCCGCGTCTTTTCCTGGTCGCGCAGCTTGAAGCGCTGGATCTTGCCGGTGGCCGTCTTGGGCAGGTCGGCGACGAACTCGATCTGGCGCGGGTACTTGTACGGCGCGAGCTTGTCCTTCACGAACGCCTTGAGCGCCGCCTCGTCGGTCTCGGCGCCGGGTTTCAGCACGACGAACGCCTTGGTCTTGGTCAGCCCGTCCGCGTCGATCACGCCGATCACGGCCGCTTCCAGCACCGCCGGGTGCTGCACCAGCGTCGCCTCGACCTCGAACGGCGAGACGTAGATGCCGCTGACCTTGAGCATGTCGTCGCTGCGGCCGCTGTAGGTGTAGGTGCCGTCGGCGTTCTGCACGTACTTGTCGCCGCTCTTGGTCCAGCCGCCCTGGAAGGTCTCGCGGGTCTTGTCGCGGTTGCCCCAGTACATCATCGCGGCGGAGGGTCCCTGGATGTAGAGGTCGCCCGGCTCGCCGTCCGGCACCGGGCCGCCGTGCTCGCCGCGCAGCTCCACCGTGTAGCCCGGCACCGGCCAGCCGGTCGTGCCGTAGCGCACCGCGTCGGGGCGGTTCGACAGGAAGATGTGCAGCATCTCGGTCGAGCCGATGCCGTCCACGATGTCCACGCCGAAGTGGTGCTGGAACCGCTCGCCGAGGTCGGCTGGCAGCGCCTCGCCTGCGGACGACACCAGCCGCAGCGCCACCGCGTCGCGCGCCGGCAGGTTCGGGTGGGCCAGCATGCCGGCGAAGCCGGTCGGGGCGCCGTAGAACACGGTGGGCTTCAGGCCCCCGACGCCGCCGAGCCAGCGTTTGAACGTGGCGTCCGGCGTGGGGCGTTCGCCCATCAGGATCGTCGTCGCGCCGACCGTCATCGGGAAGGTCAGCGCGTTGCCCAGCCCGTAGGCGAAGAACAGCTTGGCCGCCGAGAAGCACACGTCGGCCTCGGTCAGCGCCAGCACGCCCTTGCCGTACAGCTCGGCGGTCCAGTACGGGTTGGCGTGGGAATGCACCGTGCCCTTGGGGCGGCCCGTGGAGCCGGACGAGTAGAGCCAGAAGCCGGGATCGTCGCCGCTGGTGGTCGCGGCCTTCTGCGCGGGAGCGTGGGCGGCGAGGAAGGCCTCGAACTCGACCTCGGCCGGATGCAGCGGCGCCACCGGCCGCGACACGATGACCTTCTGCACCTCGTGGTCCGACTTGACCATCGCCGCGGTCAGCGTCGGCAGCAGCGCGCCGGAGACGAGCACGGCCTGTGCCCGCGAGTGTTCGAGCATGTAGGCGTAGTCGTCGGCGGTCAGCAGCGTGTTGACCGCCACCGGCACCAGCCCGGCGTGCATCGCGCCGAGGAAGCTCACCGGCCAGTCGTTGCCGTCCTGCATCAGCAGCAGCACGCGCTCCTCGCGCTTGAGGCCCAGCGCCCGCAGCCCGCTGGCCAGCCGGCGCACGCGCTCGTCGAGTTGGCCGTAGGTCAGCGTGCCGAGGTCGTCGAGGAAGGCCGCCTTGTCGGCGCGGCCGGCGTTCAGCGTCAGCAGGTGCTGCGCGAAGTTGAAGGGCTGGCCGGAGATCAGGGCGGTCATGGGGTGTCCTTTGGCGTGCCGTGGGTGGTCACAGGCCGGTGAATTCGATGGCGCCTTCGGGCAGCAGGTACAGCACCTGCGCCCGCCCGCCCGACACGGTGGGGCGGTGCGCGCTGCCCGGCCCGTAGACCAGCCAGCCGGCGCCGCGGCCGTCGAAGCGGGCGTCCGGGTCGATCGGCACGATCAGGTCGATCTCGCCGTGGGGGTGGCGGTGGTGCGGGCCGACCACGTTGTCCATGGCCACGACATCGACCGAGCAGCGCGCCAGGTCGTCGGCCGACTTGAAGATGCGCCCGTAGCGGATGCCGCCGCCTTCGCGGTTGCACAGCCAGCCTTCGGCCACGCCGGTGTGGATCTCCTCGGCCAGGCGCCGGTAAGTGGCACTGCCTGCACCATGGTGCAGGTTCAGCCAGGTGTCGAGGTCGGCATCGAGGGCCCGGCCGGCGATCTGCGCACCGAGTTCGGCCAGCGTGGCACGGAAAGTGGCTTGCGACATGGTGGTGGGGTTCGGGTTTGATCGGGGAGGGCTTGCGGCTTGAATGAACATGCACTATTGTGCTTTCAATGAACGATAGTTCTCGGTTCGTTCAGTGTCAAGCAATATAGTGCATACATAGTGTTTCCCCTTAGAACCCCGACATCCCTGACATCCATGCAGGTCAACTCCCTCGAAGCGTCGGCGCTGGCCGCTGTCCCGCCCTCGGCCGACGAGTCCAAGAACCCGCTGCTGGTCACGCTGGGCGAACGTGTGCGGGATCTGCGCGCACGGCGCGGCCTGACGCGCAAGGCCGTGGCACTGGCGTCGGAGGTGTCCGAGCGGCACCTGGCGAACCTGGAGTACGGCACGGGCAATGCCTCGATCCTCGTGCTGCAGCAGGTGGCCGGGGCGCTGCAGTGCTCGCTGGCGGAGCTGATCGGCGACGTGACCACCTCGTCACCCGAGTGGCTGATGATCCGCGAGCTGCTGGAGCACCGCAGCGATGCCGAGCTGCGCCGCGCCCGCGAGGCGCTGGCCATGCTGTTCGCCGCCGGCACCGCCGCGCAGGCCGAGCGCGGCCACTGCATCGCGCTGATCGGCCTGCGCGGGGCGGGCAAGTCCACGCTGGGGCAACTGCTGGCCGACGACCTGGGGTATCCGTTCATCGAGCTGAGCCGGCAGATCGAGGCATTTGCCGGCTGCAGCATCAGCGAGATCCACAATCTCTACGGCACCAACGCCTACCGCCGCTACGAGCGCCGGGCGCTGGAGGAGGCGATCCAGATCTACCCCGAGGTCGTGATCGCCACGCCGGGCGGGCTGGTGTCGGACGCGGCGAATTTCAACCTGCTGCTCGGCCACTGCACCACGGTGTGGCTGCAGGCCACGCCCGAGGACCACATGCAGCGCGTGGCCGCGCAAGGTGACCTGCGCCCGATGGCGGGCAGCCAGGAGGCGATGGACGACCTGCGGCGCATCCTGGCCGGGCGGTCGTCGTTCTATGAAAAGGCGGATCTGGTGTTCGACACCAGTGCGCAGGATCTGGAGGCGAGTTTCGCGGCGCTGCGGCAGCGGCTGCGGCAGACGCTGGGCCTGCCGGTGTGAGGGCGTGTCGGCTCCGGGCGTCCAGGGCGCATTGAAGTGCGTTGAAACAAGGTTTGCGGGCCGGTGGCGCGTTATGTTGTCTTCGTTTCCTCGTCTACGAAGGTCGCCCATGAACACCCTGTCGTTGCTGCTTGCTGGTGCATTCCTGTCGAACCTGCCGGTCACCGCCAGCGCTGCCGAAGTACCCTCGCACATCACCCGCGTCACCGTCTACCCCGGCACGGCCGTGGTCGAGCGCACCGCGCGCGTGCCGGCTGGCGCCCGCGAGCTGGTGCTGGACTGCCTGAGCCCGCAGTTCGACATGGCGTCGCTGCGGGCGGAGGGCGACGCCGCGGTCCGCATCGGCTCGGTCACCGCGACCAAGCGCTCGCGCGACGAGGTGCCCGCCTGCGCCGGCAGCCCGCTCGACGGGCGCATCACGGCGCTGGAGGACCGCATCGCTGCGTTGAAGGCCGAACGCGACGCCCACAAGCTGGTGCTGCGGCTGCTCAAGGGGCTGGCCTCGGGCGAGGGGGTGCGCGCGACGCCCCAGCCGCTGGCGTCCACGCTGGCACAGGTCCAGCGCTCGGGGCAGGACGCTTACCTGCAGCAGCACCGCCTGGAGCGTGAACGCGAGAAGCTGGAGGAGGAACTCAAGCCGCTGAAGGCCGAGCGCGAGCGTCAGCATCCCGAGGACGACGAGGTCCGCCAGTTGCGCATCCAGCTGCAGGCGACGGCCGAGGGCGAGCTGCGCCTGCAGTACCAGACACCCGGCCCGACCTGGGCGCCGGCCTACCGCGCCACGCTGGACCCGACCACCGCCGTGGTCGAGATGGAGCGCCAGGCGCAGGTCAGCCAGCACACGGGCGAGGACTGGTCTGGTGTCGCGCTGCGGCTGTCGACCGGCTCGCCGCAGTCGGCCACCAGCGGGCCGGCGCCGCGGCGCTGGGAGCTGGCACCGCGCCCGACGGCGTCCGCGCCGGCGCCGGTTGCCATGGCGATGGCTCCGGCGCCAGAGAAGGCGAAGTCGTCGCGCGCCAAACGCTCCGATGCCGACGAGTCGGCGGCCGAGTCGCTGGACTTCGCCGTGCAGGTGGTGCAGGGCGAGTTCGCCACCGAGTTCGAGGTGCCGGGCAAGGTCGATGTGCGCAGCGGCGGGCAGCAAGTGGCCTTTGCGCTCGGCAGCCAGCGCTGGCCGGCGCGCGTCAAGGTGCAGACCGTCCCGCAGGCCGACCCGAGCGCCTGGCTCATCGCCGAGGTGGCGCGGCCGGACGGCGTGTGGCCCGACGGCAGCCTGCAACTGCTGCGCGGCACGCAGACCGTGGGCCGCACGGTCTGGCGCATGGGCGAGCGCGCGCAGGTGGTGCTGCCCTTCGGCCGCGACGAGCAGGTGCGCGTGCAGAACCTGCCGGTGACAGCGCAGACCGTCAGCGCCGGCTTCATCGGCACCCGCACCGAGCGCCGCGTCGGCCGCCTCTACGAGATCGAGAACCGCCGCCGCACGCCGGTGACGCTGGAAGTGCTCGAATCGACGCCGGTCAGCACCGACGAGAAGATCACCGTCACCCGCCAGTTCATCCCCGCGCCGCAGCCCGGCGACTGGCAGGACCAGCCGGGTGTCGTCGCCTGGACGCAGATGCTGGCGCCGGGGCAGAAGGCGCGGTTCAGCGCCGAGTACCTGATCGGGCATGCGAAGGATCTGCAGGTGATCGAGCGGCGTTGAATGGCGCCAGGGGCCTCAGGCATTCGACAGGTTGATCCCCGCCAGTTGTCCCAGCAGGTCCACCGTGGCCGCCAGCGCCTCCTCCGGCACGGCCTGCGTCGCCTCCTGGCAGATCGCCTCGGCCGACGCCAGCGCGTAGCCGTGCAGCGCCTGTCCTGCGGGGGTCAGCGTCGCGTAGCCGACCCGGGCGTCGCGTGGATCGGACTCGCGCCCCACCAGCCCGATCTTCTCCAGCGGCAGCAGCGTGCGCGTCACGCCCGAAGCGGTCAGCCCCATGCGCTCGGCCAGATCGATGCGGCGCAGGCGTGCGCTCTCGGCGCGCGCGAGGCTGTGCAGCACCATGAAATCACCGAAGCTCAGGCCGTGGACGCTGGAGAGCTTGTTGTCGAGCCGGCGGGTCAGCACGGCGTAGGCGCGGGTCAGGCGCAGGCAGAGTTCGAGCGAGGTGCTGGAGGTGGGTGCAGG
>NZ_JBFPGY010000197.1:0-2793 GCF_041083715.1 Sphaerotilus sp. | reverse complement strand
ACGTGAACTCCGGCGCTGCCGCATGAATCTCCTCTACCTGAACCACTACGCCGGCACGCCCGCGCTGGGCATGGAATACCGGCCCTACTACCTCGCCCGCGAGTGGACCCGTCTGGGCCACCGGGTGCAGATGGTCGCCTGCGCCACCTCGCATGTGCGCGCCACGGCGCCGGTGCACCGCGACCACCCGATCAACGCGCCCACGCACCAGGACATCGACGGCATCGACTACCTCTGGTTCCCCGGCCCCGCCTACCAGGGCAACGGACTCGGTCGGGTGAAGAACATCTGGGCCTTCCTGCGCCAGGTGTGGCGGGCCTCGCGCCGCATCGCCACGCAGTTCCGTCCGGACGTGGTGATCGCGTCCAGCACCTACCCGATGGACATCTGGGTCGCGCGTCGGCTGGCACGCATGGCGCGGGCGAAGCTGGTGTTCGAGGTGCACGACCTCTGGCCGCTGTCGCCGATCGAGCTGTCGGGCATGTCGCCGAAGCACCCCTTCATCCTGCTGTGCCAGAAGGCCGAGGACGACGCCTACCGCGACGCGGACGTGGTGGTCTCGATGCTGCCCAAGGTGCACGACCACATGGCCGGGCGCGGGCTGGACCTGAAGAAGCTGCACATCGTGCCCAACGGCATCACGCTCGACGAGTGGACCGGCGAGATGCCCCCGCTGCGCCCGGACGTGGCCGCTGCGGTTGCACAGGTCCGCGCGCGCGGCGCCACCGTCGTCGGCTACGCCGGTTCGATGGGCCTGCCCAATGCACTGGACACGCTGCTCGACGCCATGCGCCAGTTGCAGACCCAGGGCGCGCCGATCGCCCTGGTCATGGTCGGCGGCGGCCACGAGCGCGACCGGCTCGCCGCACGCGTGCAGGCCGAGGGGCTGGCGAACGTGCAGATGCTGCCGCCGATCCCCAAGGCGCAGATCCCGTCCTTCCTCGCCGAGATCGACATCGCCTACATCGGCTGGCAGCGGGTGCCGATCTACCGCTTCGGCATCGCGCCGAACAAGCTGATGGACTACATGATGGCCGGCTGCGCGGTGCTGCACTCGGTCGAGGCCGGCAACGACCCGGTGGCCGAAGCCGGCTGCGGCCTGACCGTGGCGCCCGAATCGCCCGACGCCGTGGCCGACGGCCTGCGCCGCCTGGCCGCTCTCACCCCGACCGAGCGCCACGCGATGGGCGAGCGCGGCCAGGCCTTCGTGCAGGCGCACCACACCTACCCCGTGCTGGCGCGGCACTTCCTGGCGGCCTGCACCGGCTGACGGCCATGGGCACGCCCGCCGACCGCTACAGCCTGCTGAACCCCGATGTCTGGCAGACGGTGCACGAGCGCCAGCGCGCCCTGCTCGGCCTGCTGGCGCGCCATGGCTGGAACGACCTGCACGCGCGCACGCTGCTCGAAGTGGGTTGTGGCGCCGGCGGCAACCTGCTGGAATTCCTGCGCATGGGCTGGCCGCCCGAGCACCTCGCCGGCATCGAACTGCTGCCCGAGCGCCATGCGCACGCACGCACCGTGCTGCCCGAGCGGGTCGCGCTGCACCTGGGCGACGCCTGCACGGCGCCGATCGCCGATGCGAGCTGCGACCTCGTCTTCCAGGCCACCGTGTTCTCGTCGCTGCGCGACGACGCCGTCCAGCAGCGGCTGGCCGACACGATGTGGCGCTGGGTGAAACCGGGCGGCGCGGTGCTCTGGTACGACTTCACCGTGGACAACCCGCGCAACCAGGACGTGCGCGGCGTGCCGCTGCAGCGGGTGCGGGCACTGTTTCCGCAAGGGCACATCGAGGTACAGCGCGTGACGCTGGCGCCGCCGCTGGCACGGCCAGCGTGCCGGGTCTGGCCGGGGCTGTACCCGGTGCTCAACGCGCTGCCGCTGCTGCGCACGCATGTGCTGGCGTGGGTGGCGAAGGACGGCGGCTGACGCACTGGCGGCTGACGCTAGACTGCCCGGCTGACCTCCAACTCACAGGAATCGCCATGGGCGCGCAGTGGAAAGCAAAGCACAAGGACCTGGCCTCCAACGCCAAGGGCCGTCTCTTCGGCAAGCTCGCCAAGGACATCATGATCGCCGCCCGCCACGGCGCCGACCCGGCGGCGAATTCGCGGCTGCGACTGGTCATCGAGCAGGCGCGCAAGGTCTCGATGCCCAAGGAGACGCTGGACCGGGCGATCAAGAAGGGCGCGGGCCTGACGGGCGAGTCGGTGAACTTCGAGCATGTGGTCTATGAAGGCTTCGCGCCGCACCGCGTGCCCGTGATGGTCGAGTGCCTGACCGACAACGTGAACCGCGCCGCCTCCGACATGCGCGTGCTGTTCCGCAAGGGCCAGCTCGGCACCTCCGGCTCGGTCGCCTGGGACTTCGACCACCTCGGCATGATCGAGGCCGAACCCACCAACCCCAGTGCAGGCGCCGACCCCGAGATGGCCGCCATCGAAGCCGGTGCGCAGGATCTGGAAGCGGGCGACGAGGACGGCACGACCCTGTTCTACACCGAGCCGACCGAGCTGGATCTGGTCAGCCGCGCCCTGCCCGCCCACGGCTTCACGGTGCTGTCCACCAAGCTCGGCTACAAGCCCAAGAACCCGGTCGCACCCGACAGCCTGAGCGCGGAGCAGTTGGAAGAGGTCGAGGCGTTCCTGGCGGCGCTGGATGCGAACGAGGATGTGCAGAACGTGTTCGCGGGGCTGGGTGGCTGACCGAAGGAGCCGACATGACCCCACCGATCCGACCAACGCGCCACGCCACCCTGCCGCCCGGCCTCGTGGCACTCACCGCCACCGCCCG
>NZ_JBFPGY010000196.1:0-9172 GCF_041083715.1 Sphaerotilus sp. | reverse complement strand
GCCGGCAGCGCGGCGCGGCGACGCAGGCAGACCAGGTCGAGGCCGGCGGCACGCGCCATGCCCTCGGAGAACCACATCACCATCGGCACCTGCTTCTGCACATCCGGTGCGATCGCGTAGGGCAATCCATGCAGGAACAGGTTGGACTCCCCCAGCGACTCGCCATGGTCGGACACGTAGACCACCGCACTGTCCACCGTCGCTGCCCGCGCCTGCAACTGCCCGATCAGCGTGGCCAGCACATGGTCGGTGTAGAGCAGCGCGTTGTCGTAGGCGTTGACGATCTCGGCCTGCGTGCACTGGCGCAGGTCGTCCTGGGTGCACGCCGGCTGGAACTTCGCGAAGGCCTCCGGATAGCGGCGGAAGTAGGACGGGCCGTGGTTGCCGAGCTGGTGCATCACGATGACCTGCGTGCCCTTGGCCTGCGCCAGACGCGCGTCGAGGCCGAGCAGCAGTGCCTCGTCCAGACAACGTCCATCGGCACACAGGCCGGGCGGGTTCAGCTTGACCAGCTCCTCGCTGGGCAGCCCCTCGCACACGCCCTTGCAGCCCGACTGGTTGTCACGCCACAGCACGCCCACGCCCGCGCGGCGCAGCACATGCAACAGCGACTCGCTGCCGCGGACCGTCGCCTCGTCGTAGTCACGCCGCCCGACCGGCGCGAACAGGCAGGGCACCGACACCTCGGTGTTCGTGCCACAGCTCGTGACCTGGCGAAAGTTCACCAGCGCGGGGATCTTCGTCAGCTCCGGCGTCGTCTGGCGGGCATATCCATTCAGACCCCAGTTGGCCGCGCGCGCCGTCTCGCCGACGACCACCACGACGACAGCCGGCCGTGTGCGGGCCTGCATCAGCGGCCCCGGTCGGGCATCCAGACCGATCGGCTGGCGGGGCCTGGCCGCGCCTTTCAGGTCGTCGACCACCACGCTGCCTGCCGACCAGAGCACATTGGTCGGCGTGATCAGGTAGCGGATCTCCTTGTGGTTGCGCATCAGCGACGAGAACGGCTGGAACACCGCCATCACCGACCCCACCAGCACCAGCATCCCAGCCACGGTCCACAGCAGCCGCAGCCCGAGCGCACGACCCCAGGTCCGCTCGCGCAAGCGCACGCCCCAGAGCAGGGCCATCGGCAGCGCCGCCTGCAGCAGCAGCCGCCCCGCAAAGCCGAGGCTGAGCAGCTCGCGTGCCTCGCCGATGTCGGTGCGCAGTGTGTTGCGCAGCATGGAAGGATCCAGGTAGATCCCGAAGGCCTGCATGAAGTGGGCGGCCCCCGCAGCCACGACCAGCAGCACCGCCACCAGCGGCTTGAGCAGGCGCCCATGGCACAGCAGCGCCAGCACCACGAAATTCAGTGCCAGCAGGCCGACAAGCAGCGCCGCGCCAAAACGCCAGGTGTCCGGTTCGAACCACATGCGTCCCTGCAGTGCAGCGCTGAAGAAAGGCAGATGGCAGGTCAGCACCCAGAGCAGGCTCACCGCCAGCAGCACCCATTCACTGGGAACGCCGACAGGTCGGGAACGGAAAGTGACAACGTGGGGCATCACGGGAATGACCGGAGTGGAATGGCATCGCGGGCCGGGATTGTCCCCGAGCGCCCCGCCTCGCAGGCGTAGGATGATCCCGGGCCATGTCCACCCCGGACGGCCCGATTGATCCAGCCCGACAGAGGAGATCCGCCGCATGAACCACGCCAAGATCCTGGTCGCCCAAGGTGGCGGCCCGACCGCCGTCATCAACCAGTCGCTCGTCGGCGTCGTGCTGGAAGCGCGGCGGCACCGCGGCGTCGAATTCGTCTACGGCGCGCGCCATGGCGTGCGCGGCATCGTCAACGAGGACCTGGTCGATCTGACGCAGGAGACCAGCCACAACCTGGAGATGGTCGCTGCCACGCCGTCGTCTGCGCTCGGCTCGACCCGCGACAAGCCCGACGAGGCCTACTGCCGCGAGATCTTCAAGGTGCTGCAGGCCCACGAGATCGGCCAGTTCTTCTACATCGGCGGCAACGACTCGTCCGACACCGTGCGCATCGTCAGCGAGCAGGCGCAGGCGGCGAACTACGCGCTGCGCTGCATCCACATCCCCAAGACCATCGACAACGACCTCGTCGGCAACGACCACACGCCGGGATTCCCGAGCGCGGCGCGCTTCGTGGCACAGGCGTTCGCTGGCGCGAACCTGGACAACGCCGCGCTGCCGGGCATCTACGTCGGCGTCGTGATGGGACGCCACGCCGGCTTCCTCACGGCCGCGTCCGCGCTGGGCAAGAAGTTCGACGACGACGGCCCGCACCTGATCTACGTGCCCGAACGCACCTTCGACCTCGGGCAATTCCTGGCCGACGTGAAGGCCACCCACGACCGCCTCGGCCGCTGTGTCATCGCCGTCAGCGAGGGCATCCACGACGCCGCTGGCACGCCCATCATCTCCACGCTGGCCAAGGACATGGAGTTCGACGCCCACGGCAACCTCCAGCTCTCCGGCACCGGGGCGCTGGCCGACCTGCTGTGCGAGGAGATCAAGCAGAAGCTGGGCATCAAGCGCGTGCGCGGCGACACCTTCGGCTACCTGCAGCGCAGCTTCATCGGTTGCGTCAGCGACGTGGACCAGCGCGAGGCGCGCGAGGTGGGCGAGAAAGCCGTGCAGTACGCGATGTGGGGCGGGCGTGATGGCTCGGTGGCGATCCAGCGCGCCGGTTATTACGCCGCGGATTACCAGCTGCTGCCGCTGGACGCCGTCGCCGGCAAGACGCGCACGATGGAGGACGAGTTCCTCGACGCCCGCGGCACCGGCGTGACCGATGCGTTCCGGATGTACCTGCGCCCGCTGCTCGGCTCGGGCATGCCGGATGCATTCCGGCTGCGGCCGAATCCGGTGGCGAAGGTGCTGGGACGCTGAGCCTGCCGGTCAGTTATCCACAGACCGGTGATCCACAAGCCGGGCCATCGCCGCGGCCTCGTCACCGCCAGCAGCGTGCAGACCGGCCGCCACGCCGGCACGGTTGGCGGCGGGGTGGTTCTGGCTGACTTTCCACTTGCCGTCCAGCTTGTCCACAGCGATCTCGATGCAGACGATGGCCTTCAGCATGGCGTCCACATAGTCGGCCGGCGCATCGTCGACCGACCAGGGACGCGCCTGTTTCGCCTCGTGCGTCTGGGTCAGGCGGGTGACGATGGCCCGCGCCGCCGCCGGGTTATCCACAGCCCGCAACCGCCCGCGCGCCTGCACCATCACGTAGTTCCACGTCGGCACGACCTTGCCGGTCTCGGCCTTGGTCG
The DNA here is from genome assembly GCF_041083715.1 of Sphaerotilus sp. Classification (GTDB taxonomy): domain Bacteria; phylum Pseudomonadota; class Gammaproteobacteria; order Burkholderiales; family Burkholderiaceae_C; genus Sphaerotilus. Next base: position 5,894 of record NZ_JBFPGY010000196.1, on the reverse strand, counting down.
CATACCAGCCGGGGCTGATGTAGGCCTGCGGGCCCTGGAACACGACCAGCACCTCGGCTTCTCCGGCTGAAGTTTTCCACAGGGGATTGGCCCGGGCGACATGGCCCACCAGTTGTCCACAGGGTCCGCCGGCATCGCCGGAAGGTTCGAACAGAAAGGGAATCGTGTTCGCTTCCAGCCCACCGGGGCCGTGGGTGATCAACAGGCCAAGCGGATGGTTGCGGATCAGTGCATGCAGCACATCGGGCCGTGATTCGACGAAATGGGCGGGCTGGTACATCAGGTCTCCAACAGGTTATCCAGAAACTTATCCACAGGGCTGTGCGGCACGCTGCGCTGTCTGCGCAGAGTAGCATTCCCGCGTTGTCCATCTGATTCGACCAACCCCAAGGAGACCCGAATGACCCCCGACGCACACACCGCCACCACCATGAACGCGGCCCGCCGCCTGGCCCTGCTGCGCGCCGCGGCGCTGCTTGGCAGCACCGCCGTCCTGCCGACCTGGGCACTGAGCGAACTCGATGCGACGCAAGGCCTGCGCGCGGCGCTGGAGCGCGGCGCCAGCGCGGCCGTGGGCCTGCTCGGGCGCGACGGCGGCTTCCTGAACAACCCGCTGGTGCACATCGCGCTGCCCGAGTGGCTGAACCAGGGCGCCAGGCTGCTGCGCACGTTTGGCCAGGGCGAGAAGATCGATGCGCTGGAAACCGCGATGAACCGCGCCGCCGAACAGGCCGTGCCCGCCGCCAAGCCACTGCTGGTGAACGCGGTGAAGTCGATGTCGGTGCAGGATGCCACCCAGATCCTGCGTGGCGGCGAGACCTCGGTGACCGACTTCTTCGCCGAACGCACCCGTACCCCGATGGGCGGGCAGTTCCTGCCCATCGTCACCGCCGCGACCGAGAAGGTGTCACTGGCCCAGAAGTACAACGCGATCGCCGGCAAGGCCAAGGCGCTGGGCCTGGTCAATGACCAGCAGGCCAGCATCCAGCAGTACGTGACCGGCAAGGCGCTGGACGGGCTCTACCTGATGATCGGCGAGGAAGAGAAGAAGATCCGGCAGGATCCGATCGGCACGGGGAGCAAGATCCTGCAATCGGTGTTCGGGGCGCTCAAGGGCTGACCGGACACCAGCCGGAGCGCGCAGCGGTCACGCCGATTCGGCCAGCAGCGTCTCCAGGAGCGCATGCAGTTGCGCGAAGTCCGGCTCACCCACATACCGCTTGACGATCTCGCCCTTCTTGTTGAGCACGAAGGTCGTCGGCGTGAGCTGTACCTGGCCGAACTTCTTCGCCATCTCGCCGGTGTTGTCCATCGTCACGCGGAACGGCAGCTTGCGCGACTCGGCGAAGTTCATCACATAGGCCGGCGGGTCGTAGCTCATCGCGATCGAGAGCGTCTCGAAGCCACGGTCCTTGAACTTCTGGTGCGTCTCGATCAGGTGCGGCATTTCCTTGACACAGGTCGTGCAGCTCGTCGCCCAGAAGTTGACCAGCACCACCTTGCCGCGCAGCGCGTCGCTGCGCTGCTGCGTGCCGTCGAGCAGCGTGTACTGGACAACCGGCGCCATTTCCTTGCCGCCCACGGCCAGCGTGGCAGCCAGCGCGACGGCCGCCAAGAGTGCGGCACCGATGGCCAGACGAGCGTTTTTCATGGTGTGTGGGAGATCCTGCGGACTAGAGACTTCGAGTGTAAGCACGAAGCCTGGCACCACGGCATCCCACCGCAGCCGACTCGGCTATTCGGCCCTCTGGCGACCTGGTCGCTGTGCAGCGCGGATTGATCATTTCGATTCGATCAACGTCAACCGGACCATTGCCAACCACGTTGAACAAACGCCGCAAGGCACTGAATTCCTCTCCATAACCAGACCCCGAAGGACACTTGCCATGAAGACTCTGCTTGCCGCACTCGCCGCCTCCCTGATCTCGTTCGGCGCACTGGCGGCCGACGCTGCTCCCGCCGCCGCGCCGGCCGCCTCGGGTGCCGCCATGGCCAAGCCGCACGCCAAGATGCAGCAGCACAAGAAGGCCGAGATGAAGCACGCTGCCAAGCCGGCCGGTGCCGCTTCCGGCCCGATGGCCGCCGCTCCGGCCGCCAGCAAGTAAACCGCCCCCCGCGGCACACGCCGCGAAATCGGTCCAAGGGCTCCCTCGCGGAGCCCTTGTCACGTCCGGACGAGGCCCGGCCTTCGGCGCAATGCCGTAGCATTTCCGCTTTGCGCACGCCGACACCCTGCCGGCGCGCCTCTCCGGAAGAATCTGCCCCATGACCGCATCCCTCCTCGTGCGCGGCTACGAAGTCGTGATCGGCTTCGAGACCCACGCCCAGCTCTCGACCCGATCGAAGATCTTCTCCGGCGCCTCGACCCGCTTCGGCGCCGAGCCGAACACCCAGGCCTGCGCAGTCGACCTGGCGCTGCCCGGCTCGCTGCCGGTGATGAACCGCGGCGCGGTCGAGCGCGCGATCCAGTTCGGGCTGTCCGTGAACGCCACCATCGCGCCGATGTCGATCTTCGCGCGCAAGAACTACTTCTACCCTGACCTGCCCAAGGGCTACCAGATCAGCCAGTACGAGATCCCGGTCGTGCAGGGCGGCGTGGTCGAGTTCTTCGTCGATGGCGAGCTGTTCCGGCTCAACCTGACCCGCGCCCACCTGGAGGAAGACGCCGGCAAGTCGCTGCACGAAGACCACCATGGTATGACCGGCATCGACCTGAACCGGGCCGGCACGCCGCTGCTGGAGATCGTCACCGAGCCGGAGCTGCGCTCGTCGAAGCAGGCGGTGGAGTACGCCAAGGCACTGCACACGCTGGTGGTGTGGCTCGGCATGTGCGACGGCAACATGCAGGAAGGCTCGTTCCGCTGCGACGCCAACGTGTCGGTGCGCCGGCCCGGTGCACCCTTCGGCACGCGCCGCGAGATCAAGAACCTCAACAGCTTCCGCTTCCTGCAGCAGGCGATCGACTACGAGATCAACTGGCAGATCGACCAGATCGAGGACGGCTTCGAGATCGTGCAGGCCACCGTGCTGTTCGACCCGGACACCGGCGAGACGCGGATGATGCGCACCAAGGAAGACGCGCACGACTACCGCTACTTCCCCGACCCGGACCTGCCGCCGCTGGTGATCGCCCCCGAGTGGATCGAGCGCGTGCGCAGCGAGCTGCCCGAGCTGCCTGGCGCGCTGGCCGCGCGTCTGCAGCGCGAGCAGGGCCTGCCCGCCTACGACGCCGCGATGATGACCGCCAGCCGTGCCACCGCCGCCTATTTCGAGGCGACCGTCGCCGCCTGCGCGCAGCCCAAGCTGGTCGCCAACTGGATCATGGGCGAGATCAGCAAGCGCCTGAACGCCGATGGCGGCGACATCGCCTCGGCGCCGGTCGCACCCACCATGCTCGGCGCGCTGATCCAGCGCATCCAGGACGGCACCATCTCCAACAACGCCGCCCGCCAGGTGTTCGACGCGCTCTGGACTGGCGACGGCTCGGACGTGGACACCGTCATCGACGCCAAGGGCCTCAAGCAGATGAACGACACCGGCGCGCTGGAAACCATCCTCGACGAGGTGCTGGCCGCCAACGCCAAGTCGGTCGAGGACTACCGCGCCGGCAAGGAAAAAGCCTTCGGCGCGCTCGTCGGCCAGGCGATGAAGGCCACCAAGGGCAAGGCCAACCCGGCCCAGGTCAACGCGCTGCTGAAGACGAAGCTGGCAGGCTGACGCTGCCCGGCGCCGCACCGGCCCACAGGCGCTTCAGGCGCACCAGTTCCTGGTCGTAGCTGGCGTTGATGCGCTGGATCTCGGCCAGGTGGCTCTGGGCCGCATCCTGCTGGGCCTGCAGCGCGGCCTGGTTCTGGCCGAACTTGATCTTCAGCTCGCGGGGCAGTTCGCGGCCCTTGTAGAACTCCGCTTCCTGCTGCAGGTGCTTGTGTTCCTGCTCCAGCTCGGCCAGGCGACGCTCGGTGGCCTGCAGCGCCGTGTTGAAGGGTTCCAGCGCCGCAGTGCGGGCACGCTGGTGGCGCGGCTCGTCGGGATAACGGCTCAGCAGATTGCGGTCGCGCCGGACCGCATCGCGCTTCACGGCATCGGCGGCCATTTCCTGGCGCAGCCGGTCTTCGTACGCCGCGCGTTCCTCGGCGGTCATCGATGGCGGCACGACCTGCTTCACCGAACCATCGGTGTTGCGCAGCTCCTGCGCACGGTCGATGCATTCGGCGATCGGCCGGTCCGAGGTGATGCGCTGGCCCTTGGCGTTGACACAGGTGTAGATGTTGGCCGCCTGCGCCGGCAGGCCGGCTGTCGCCAGCATGGCCGGCAGCAGCATGGATCCCGCCAGCCGCACCAGGGCCGCTGCGCGGGCCGGGTTCACGGCTGGACTCCGTAGCGCTCGCGGTAGGCCTGCACCGCCGGCAGGCTGCTGCTCAGGCGCGGGTCGCTCTGGCCTTGCAGGTAGGCGAGCAGGTCGGTCAGCGTGGCGATGGCGACCACCGACAGCCCGAGTTCGCGCTGCACGAACTGCACCGCCGAGTGCGGCGCATCGACGCCGTTCTCGCTGGCCTTCTCCTGGCGGTCCAGCGCGATCGTCACGCCGCAGGGCGTGGCGCCGGCGGCCTGGATCATCGCGATCGATTCGCGCACCGAGGTGCCGGCCGAGATCACGTCATCGATGATGAGCACGCGGCCCTGCACCGGGGCACCGACCAGCGTGCCGCCCTCGCCATGGTCCTTGGCTTCCTTGCGGTTGTAGGCGTAGGGCACGTTCTTGCCCAGCCGCGCCAGCTCGATCGAGACGGCTGCGGCCAGCGTGATGCCCTTGTAGGCCGGGCCGAACAGCATGTCGAATTCCAGGCCGGAGGCCACCAGCCGCTGTGCATAGAATTGCGCCAGACGGCCCAGCTTGGCGCCGTCGTCGAAGAGACCGGCATTGAAGAAGTAGGGCGACAGCCGCCCGGCCTTGGTCTTGAACTCGCCGAAGCGCAGCACGCCGGCATCGACCGCGAAGGCCACGAAATCCTGGGCAAGAGCGTCGGTGCGGGGGGAGCTTGCGTCTTGGGTCATCTGCATGGACGATAAAAAGGGTCTGGTGATGCGACTGGTCAGCCTCAACCTCAACGGCATCCGCTCAGCTTCCAGCAAGGGCTTGCTGGCGTGGGTCGAATCCGCACAAGCCGATTGTATGGGGGTGCAGGAAGTGAAAGCCCAGACTCAGGACCTGAGCCCTTCCCACACCGTCCTCGATGGAATGCACGGACATTTTCATTTTGCGCAGAAAAAAGGCTATTCCGGTGTGGGGATGTACACCCGGCACACCCCGACCGAGGTGCGCACCGGCATCGGCGTGCCGGAGTTCGACGACGAGGGCCGCTATGTGGAAGTGCGCCACGACACGCCTGCACGCAAGCTGTCGATCATCAGCTGCTACTTTCCCAGCGGCTCCTCCGGCGACGAACGCCAGCAGGCCAAGTTCCGTTTCATCGACCAGATCTATCCGCACTTGATGGCGCTGAAGGCCGAACGCGAGTTCATCCTGGTCGGCGACGTCAACATCGCCCACCAGGAAGCCGACCTCAAGAACTGGAAGGGCAACCGGAAGAACTCTGGCTTCCTGCCCGAGGAACGTGCGTGGATGACGCGGCTGCTCGACCCGGCCGAGGGCGGGCTGGTCGATGTCTACCGCCAGCTGCATCCCGACACCACCGACGCGTGCTACACGTGGTGGAGCAACCGCGGGCAGGCGCGGGCGAAGAACGTGGGGTGGCGCATCGATTACCACCTCGCGACGCCCGGCATGGCGGCGCTGGCACGCAGTGCGCGCATCTACAAGGAGCAGTGGTTCAGCGACCATGCGCCGTTGACGGTGGATTACGATTTGGATCTGTGAAGATCGATCTGCCAGG
>NZ_JBFPGY010000195.1:0-9201 GCF_041083715.1 Sphaerotilus sp. | reverse complement strand
TTCCCGCCGTCGGGTGCGCTTGTTCGACTGGCCCAGGCCCAAGCTCTGCTGTTTCATGGGCTCCATCCTCTCAGGCCATCACCCCTCAGGCAAGCACAGCCGTCTGCGATTTATGCAGACCTTCCTTAGAGGTCAAGTAAAAATTTCCAGATAGCTCCACCATCACAAGATTCCCCATTCGACGGTGAACAACGTCTGGCCATCCACCTGCTGTTTCAACTGAGATTCGAGCTGAGCAATCAAGTCGTTGCGTTCGCTCTCGATCTCGTCTTGCCGATTGAATAATTCGCGCCGCAGTTTGCTGCGCTTGCTTTCCAGTTCACGCTGGCTTTTCTGCCAGTGAAGTTTCTCGTCCAGCGTCGCGGCGATGGCCGCTGTTCGGCGCACCTCCTTGATGTCTCGGTCGATGTCCTTGATGTCCTGCTCCAGCCCCACCTTCAGGTCATCCGCCCAGGCATCGAGCTTCTGAACTTCCTGGCCGAAGTACCCGAGGTGCCGCTGATTGACTTCGCCCAGCAGTGCGCTCAGGCGTTTGTCCACATCAGCGTGCAGCGCCGCATGGCCTGACTCGCCGACGAGTTCCGCAGGCACCACCACCGCCGGCAGCTTGAGCAACTTGTCCGGGTCGTTTTCCGCCAGCACCACACCGTCCGTCGTGCAGGCCGCCACGATCAGGTGTTCCTCCTCCTGACCCAGCGCAGTCACGGACACCCGTTTCAGCGTCAGCCACCCGGTCTGGCCTCGATACGGTTTGAGGGTGCTGACCAGCGTTCCATGCGCGTCATAGTCGAAAACGAGCCGCACCGGCTCACCAGACAGCGAACGCGACTTGGCCTGCATCAGTGCCCATTGCGCCAGGGTGTGTCCTACGCGGTAGGTATGGGCCGCCTCTTCGGCCGCCGCATCGTCCTCTTTGCGCTTGGGCAACTCATAGCGCCCCAGGGCAATCGCTTCGACCCCTTGGGCAACCGCACCCGCTGGAACGTTGTGCAGCAAAAAACCGTGGTCATCGAACTCGGCAGCCCCGGCGAGTTCCGCCCGCGTCACGTCCATCAGCAGCTTTTCAAACCGGCTCCGGACCTCCAGGCTGTCTGCAGCCCGGACGCGCAGCTTGTCTTGCACTTCTTGGTCGAAGTTCTCCAGCAGCATTTGCCGGGTCTTGGCCATCTCCTTGGTGATCTCGACCGCCAAGTCGAGCCGCAGTTGCTCGAAACTGGCCCGGATGGCGTCCGGCTCACGGCAGGTTTGATAAATCTCGGCAATGCGCCGCTCGAAATCGACGCCCGACCCGATCGCCCCCAGCACCTCGTCGCTGGCCCCGAAGACGCCTTCGAACAACTGGAATTTCTGCGCCAGCAACTCATACACCCGCACATCCGCTTCGTTGCTGAGGTCGATGAAGTTCACCACCACGACATCGTGCTTCTGCCCATAGCGGTGGCAACGCCCGATGCGTTGTTCGATGCGCTGGGGATTCCACGGCAGGTCGTAATTGATCACCAGCGAGCAGAACTGCAGGTTGATGCCCTCCGCGCCCGCTTCGGTGGCGATCATGACGGTGCCACGATCCCGGAATTGCTCGACCAGCGCCGCCCGGGTATCGGCCGTTTTCGACCCCGTGATGTGGTCGGTCCCTTCGTGGCGCTTGAGCCAGTCCTTGTAGACCGCCTGTGCCCGGGCGTCGCTGTTGGTGCCGTTGAACAGCACGATGCCGTCGCCGTATTCGGTATCCGCCAGCAGCGACAGCAAATAGCTCTGCGTGCGCTTGGACTCGGTGAAGATGATGGCCTTCTTGGCCGCGCCCAGCCGCTCCAGCTCGGTGAACGCACGGGCCAGCGCCGTCAGCAGAGCGGCGCCCTTGGCGTTCTCGCGGATGTTGATGGCCAGGTTGCCAAAGTGGCGCAGCTCCTCGATTTCCTGCGTGACCGCATCGCGGGTGTCACGCCGATAGGGATCGACGGCACCTTCCGCCCCATTCCACTCGTCTGCGGTTTCATCGAGCGCCTCGTAGTCGTCATCGAGTTCCTCGGCCAGATCGGGCAGGTCGGCAGACTCGTCGAGTTGTCCTTGCAGCCGCTTCGCCATCGTCTCCAGCGCCCCGGCAATGGCGTGCGTGGAGGAGGCCAGCAGTTTCCACAGCACCAGCGAGATCAGGTGGCGTTGCCCCTCGGGCATGGCTTGGAGCTTCGGCCGGCGCAGGTACTCGGCGACCAGCTTAGACAGTTGCTGCTCCTCCTGTGACGGCGTGAACTCCTGAACGATGGCGATCCGGGCGGTATAGGACACATAGGGCTGCACCTGTCGGCGCAGGGTGCGCTTGCAGACCGTTGCCAGCCTCTGCCGCAGCCCTTGAAACGCCTGCTCCCGACTCTGTGCGGTGAACTGGGTGCGGAAGCTGTCGAGATCGCCGAACACGCGGTCGTCGATCATGCTGACCAGTCCGTACAACTCCAGCAGCGAGTTCTGCAACGGCGTCGCCGTCAGCAGTACCTTGGAATGCACATGGCCGAGCGCGTCCTTGAGCGTCTTGGCAATGACATTGCTGGTCTTGTAGACATTGCGCAGGCGGTGGGCCTCGTCCAGCACCACGAGATCCCACGCAATCCCCTTGATGTCGTTGGCCTTGGATTTCGCGAACTGGTACGAGCAGATGACCGGACCTGTCGTGCCGGTGAGGAAAGGACTTTTGTTGCCCGCCTTCTTGAGCGCGTTGTAGCTCTTGGCTTCCAGAATCACGCCTTGCAGGTGGAACTTGTCCTGCAGTTCCTGGTGCCACTGCTTGCGCAGATTGGCGGGCGCGATGATCAGGATGCGCCGCCGCCGCTCGGCCCACCGCTGGGAGATGACCAGCCCCGCCTCGATGGTCTTGCCCAGCCCGACCTCGTCCGCCAGGATGACGCCGCGAGAGAGCGGGTTCTTGCAGGCGAACAGCGCCGCTTCCACCTGATGCGGATTGAGGTCGATTTGCGAATCGACCAAGGTGGACGCCAGTGATTCGACCGTGTCGCCGGCCGCACGCCGGGTCAGCAACCAGGCGCAGTACTGGCTTTGGTGCGGGGTCAGTGGCGGTGGTGGCATCGGCGGGAATCCTGTGGTGCGGTCAGTGCGAGGAACGCTGTGTCAGCGGGTGCACCCGCGATTGTTCATCAGCCATCCGAGCATGGGCGGCAACGCAGTCAAGGCGTTCGCTTTGGTCGAATGTCCCGGCGTTCGCGCTGGCGATACGCAGAGAGGGCCGCACCGAGCAGGCAGAAAAACGGGATGAGGTATTGGCCCACGCTGGCCATCGACTGAATGAGCGTCCGCACCACCAGCGCACCCGCTTGGCCCGGCTGCAACGGCGTCGCCGCCATGGGCACCGCGAGGCGATGCAATCCGACATAGGCCACGACGGCCAGCACGACGCCCACCCACCAAGGCAGCTTGGCGACGAGGTCCGTCACCGCGTCGGCGCCGCTGGTCTTTCGTCTGCGAGACATGGTTTTTCTCCCCTGGTGGCCGTGTGGTTCGGTCATTGACGGCTGGGGTCACGATGGCCTGAGAGTCAGGCGCCCACTTTTTTTGCCGTGTGGAGGGCGACGATAGCCCTGCGTGCGTTGCTGCTGGCGGTAGCGATGGGCCGAAAGTGAGAAATTATTCCGGTCTCAATACCGATTGCACTGCCCCAGCGGAAATCGTCGCAGCCCGTTACAGGTGGCGCGCGGCATACCGTTGCGCAGGGTGGTTAGCCTGATCCGGGATGACATAGGTCAACAGCGACTCGCGGACCATCGGCGTCAGGTAGTCCCGAACGAAAGGTTTCTGCTCGCGATGCCCGAGCAGACGCGCCAGTTCGGCGGCACTCAGCGGCGTGTGCCAACACAGCAGGATGATCAGTTCGCGGATGCGGGTACGGCTGGGTCGGGTGCCCGGCTTGGGCAGTTGAGCCAGCAAATCGGGCGGTAGCTGGTGACTATCCGGCTCAGGCTGGTGACTTTGGTCTGGATAGTCACCAGTGTCCGGGGCAGGCACTGGCGTGATCACTGCCTCGATCACCGGCAACCGCAGCACCGTCACGAACGTCCCCGCCTCCCGCCGCGACTCGAACTCGGGCGCCGGACAGCCATGCGCCTCGCAGACACGGCGGATCGTGCGGATGCCGCTGCCCTTCGCCTCGGCAATCTCCACATCGCGGAACACCGCCGCCAGCACCGGATTGCGCTGCGCCGGCCCGGTACGCCCCAGTTCGGCCACCGGCTTGAGCGAACAGCCGGTGTTGATGAACTCGATGCGGTCGCTGTAGCGCACCACCATCGTCGGCTGGTTGAAACGGTAGCTGCGGTGAATGATCGCGTTCGCCAGCGCCTCGCGGAACGCCTGACGCGGCACCAGCGGCTCCTGCAGGCTCTGCATCGCACCGGGCGGCAGGTAGAAACCACGCGGCAGGTCGTCCTCGATGGCCGCCGCGATCTGCCGGAACGCCAGCAGCGCGCCCTTGCGCACGTCCAATGTCGCGGCAAAGCGGCGCTCCGGGTCGGCCACCCACTCGGTGCCGACCACACGCACATACGACACCTCCGCCGTCGGAAACAGCCGCCGCAGCGTCAGCGGCCGACCGAACAGCAGCACCCCCGCCACCGTCGGCTTGAGCACCCCGCCCACGCGCCGCGCCGCCAGCAGCGCTTCGAGCAAGTCGTCATCGCTGTAGCCCAACTCCTCTGCCTGCGGATTCACCAGCCGACGCAGCCGCCGGTATTCGGCCACCGCGTCGGGATCGAGTTCGTCGAGCGTGCAGTCCTCGACCACCTTCGCGTCAAAACCGGGTTGCGGCTCGTCGATGCGGCGCAGCGCCCACAGGTCATCGTCGGTGCAACGCTGATCGGTCGAGCCGATGCGCCGGAACGCGCCGCGGGGCAGCCCGGTGGCACGCAAGTAGACCGGCTTGTCGGTGAGCGCCACCTCGACCACGAACACCACCAGCACCGCCCGCCCGTCGATCGATTCGACCCGCATGCGTGGGCGCAAGGGCTGGTTGAGCTGGCTGGCGCACTGGCTCGCCAGGTCGGATTGCAGCTTGTCGGGATCGACCAGCCCGACTGCGTGATACGCCTGCCCCGGCCCCGCCCGCTCGACACCCAGCAGCAGATAACCACCGCCCAGCGCCGGCTCGTTGGCAAAGGCGATGACCGTTTCCAGCACCGATTTCCCCGCCCCGGAGGCGCGCTTGGCCTCGATGCCCGGCGATTCATCGACGCTGTTGAGTTCGCGCAGCAATTCGGCGGCCGAACGCATCAGGCGGGCCTCCGGCGCACACGTTGAGCCTGGGCGATGTGCCCCAGCGCGTCGGCCAACTCGCCCGCATCGCCCTCGGCCAGCACCACGCTCAGGTACTGCGCCACGGCCTCGTCGTTGTCCAGGTAGTCCGCCATGTCGAACTCGGGCAGGTCAGCGATCTGGGTCATCTTCGTCCTCGTCATGCCCTACCGGATCAGCGCCACCACGGACACCCCCAGCGCCTGCGCCAGCTTCGCCAGCGTGGCCGCGCTGCCGGTGCGCTTGCCGCCCTCGATCTGGCTGACATAGGCGCGGCTCAAGCCCGCAGCATTGGCCAGCGCCTGCAGGGTCATGCCCCTGTGCTCGCGCCAGGCACGCAACGGGCTGGCGCCGTCGGCCATCGCCATTGCCACGGCGGCGGGGTAGCGCACGCCGTCGTCTTCGCGCTCGAAACGCTCCAGGTCCGCGATGTCCTCCGCGTCCTCCGCGGCCTCACGCATGCGTTCCCACAGCGCCGCTGGCACCACATAGAACGCCGGCTTGCCGTCCTGCTCGATCACCTGAACATGGTTGCTCATTCGTACACCTGACCCCTTCCGTCGATCTTGCCCATCACCATCTCGCGCAAGTCGCGTGGCATCTTGTCCAGCGCCTTGGTGGCTTCGCGGGTGAATTCGATCGAGTGCATGGCTTGATGTTCGCATATTGCTAACAACAGTGCTACAAAAGGCTGATGGTCCGCTACGGCCTCGCCCGCTGCAGCCCCTCGGCCTGCCGCGCGTAGTCTTCGCGTGACCGGGTCATGTCGGCCAGGCAGCGCGAGCGGTCCTGCGGGTCCTGCAGCTTCATGCAGTGGTCGCGCTGCCAGGCCTGGCCGATGTTCCAGAACTGGTCCGTGCTGCAGGCGCTCAGCAGGGTCAGGTTGGGGATGGCGACAACGAAGGCGGCGAGTCGCAGGAGGCGGGGCAGTGGTGTGCGCATGGCGGGGAGGGTGTTCGGTGGGCGTGCGTGCAGCAATATGGCAATGAAGGCTGTCATTTCGGCAGGCACTGAAGCGAAACGCGGCATTCCATGCGCTTCCGCCTGACGCTGACCTCCGGGAGACTCTACCCAACCCCAGAACTCCCGGAAACCGCCATGGACACCCGCACCACCTTTCCCACCACCCTGTACGTCGGCGTCGAGGACATGGTCCGACTCGTCCAGCGCGTCGGCCTGTCCGCCTGCATCGCCGGGGTCGCCCAGCGCATCGAAGCCGCCTTCCTGCGCTGGAACGAGTTCGACAAGAGCGCCCGCCTGGCCTGCCATTCCGCCGACGGCGTGATCGAGCTGATGCCGATCGCCGACGCCGAGCGCTTCACCTTCAAGTACGTCAACGGCCACCCGAAGAACACCCGCCACGGCCTGCCCACCGTGATGGCCTTCGGCGTGCTGGCCGATGTCACCACCGGTGTGCCGCGGCTGCTGTCCGAGCTGACGCTGACCACCGCGATCCGCACCGCCGCCATGTCCGCCACCGCCGCGCGCCACCTCGCCCGTCCCGGCAGCCGCGTGATGGCGCTGATCGGCAACGGCGCGCAGAGCGAGTTCCAGGCCATCGCCTTCCGCGATCTGGTCGGCATCCGCGAACTGCGCCTGTTCGACACCGACCCGGCCGCAACCACCAAGCTGGTCGCCAACCTCGCCGGACAGGGCCTGTCGGTGACGGTCTGCACCAGCATCCACGAGGCCGTGCGCGGCGCCGACATCGTCACCACGGTGACGGCCGACAAGACCAACGCCACCATCCTGACGCCGGAGATGGTCGCGCCCGGCATGCACCTGAACGCCGTCGGCGGCGACTGCCCCGGCAAGACCGAACTGCACGCCGACGTGCTGCGCTGCGGCCCCGTATTCGTCGAATACGCGCCGCAAAGCCGCATCGAGGGCGACGTGCAGCAGATGCCCGCCGACTTCCCCGTGACCGAGTTCTGGCAGGTGCTGGCCGGGCAGGCGCCGGGGCGCACGTCGGCCGGGCAGGTCACGGTGTTCGACTCGGTCGGCTTCGCGCTGGAGGACTACGCGGCGCTGTGCTTCGTGCATGACACGGCACGCGCGCTGGGCATCGGCGAGGAGATCGACCTGGTGCCGCAGTCGGCGGACCCGAAGAACCTGTTCGGCATGCTGCAGGCGCCGGCGGAGGTGGTGCGGATCGCCGCCTGATCAGCGGTAGCTCGCCAGCAGGATGCTGGTCTCGGTCGTGCGGATGCCCTTGATCAGCCGCACACGTTCCAGCACCCGCGACAGCTCCGCCATCGAATCCGCCCGCAGCTCCGCCAGCAGATCCCAGCGCCCGTTGGTGTCGTGCAGCGCCTGCACGCCGGGCTCGCCGAGCAGGTTGGCGATGACTTCGCGGGTCTGGTTGCCCTCGACCAGCACGCCCATCCAGGCGCGGATCTGGTCCGGCTCCGCGTCCGGGCGCAGGCGCAGCGTGTAGCCGACGATCACCTGCTCGTCTTCGAGCCTGCGCAGCCGGTTGGTGACCGTGCCGCGCGAGACACCGAGCTTGGTCGCCAGCGCGGCGACGGTCAGCCGGGCGTCCTGGCGCAGCAGCGAGATCAGGTGGCGGTCGGTGTCGTCCATGGCGGCAGTGTGCCTGCGGGACGGGGTGGCGGCCAGTCGGGGCCTGCCAGGGGGCGGTTGCGCCGGGTCAAGCCTGCCGGGCCGTCCGGGTGCCACGATGGTCCGGTCCCCCTTTGTCCGTCCGGAGAAGACCATGACCATCACCCAGAAGATCGACCTGCCGCGCCGCGCTGCCCTGCGCACGGCCTTGCTGCAGCGCCAGCAGGCCCTGCTGGCGTCGTTGAACCTGCATACCCATGGTGCCTCGCGTGTCCAGCATGCCCGCGACGTGCTGGACCAGGACAGCGACGACGCCCCGGCCCGCGCCGCTGACCGCGAGATCGACCTCGCTTTCACCGACCACGAGCGCCAGGAGCTGGCCGACATCGGGCTGGCGCTGCAGCGCCTGGACCACGGTGCCTATGGTGTCTGCATCGACTGCGGCGCCGACATTCCGCTCGCGCGGCTGGAGGTCAGGCCGCAGGCGCTGCGCTGTCTGGCGTGCGAGCAGGTGCTCGAAACGCGCCAGCATGCCGCGGCCCCGTGAGGCCGCCTGGCGTCACTTGGTGATCGAGACGCACGTCGCCGCATTGGCGCTGCTGACATAGGCCAGACCGGCTGCCGTGAGGCCGGTGGCGCAGAAGGTGGCCGTGCCCGTCTTGGTCGAGCTGGCCGAGGTCACGGTCACGTTGCCGGTGGCGTCGGTCAGGCCGCTGGAGGTGCCGGTGATCGCGCCCGTCCAGGTGCCGTTGACCTGGGCGCTCTGTACCGGGCGTCCCAGTCCGTCGAGCACCAGCACCTTGGCCGTGGCCTGCGTGTTCTTGGTGACCAGCGCGAGGGCGATGCCCTGCACATGCAGGTCGGTGGCGGCCGAGCCGGCGGCGAGCGGGCCGACCGTGCAGGTCTCGCCCGCGGTGTACTGGATCCAGTCGTAGGTCGAGGACAGCGGCGTGCCGGGATAGACGAAGGTGCCGGCCCAGCCGGCGGCGGTGCTGTCCACCGGCCACAGGTTCACCATGATCTTCTGCAGCGAATCACGCGTCTTGGGCGTGGGCTTGAGGGCCGAGTCGAGCACCTTGTAGACCGACACGCCATCGGCGAACCACTCGATGCCGGTCGAGGTCCACTTGAAGGCGTACTGGTGCAGGCCCTGCGCCGCGTCGAAGGGCAGATCGACCAGGTGCTCGTTGCCGCCGGTGTAGGTGTCGTCGTTGGTCCAGAAGTTGGCCTGGAAACGGCGCGTGTTGCTGCCGACGAACTCGATGTCGATCTCGTTGTGCCGGCCGTTGCCGCCGTTGTCGTTCGGCCCGGCGAAGAGCAGCGGGGCGAGGGCTGTCTCTTATACAC
>NZ_JBFPGY010000194.1:0-9234 GCF_041083715.1 Sphaerotilus sp. | reverse complement strand
CCCGGTCGGCCGTGGCCCAGCACCGGCTGCGACAGCACCCACCCGGTCGACAGCAGCAAGCCGACCGTCAAGGGCGTCAGCCCGCTCGTGAACACGCGCACCGCCGGATGGTCCGGTCGACGCTGACCCCAGCGGGTCACGGCCCAGGCGATGGTCGAGCTGGGCAGCAGAATGCCGGTCATCGCGGCCACGACGCCCGGCATCCCGGCCACGTTCCAGCCCAGCACAGCGATGAACAGCAGGTTCGGTCCCGGCGCAGCCTGGGCAAGGGCGACCGAGTCGGTGAACTGGGTGTCGGTCAGCCAGTGGTGTTCCTGGACGAGGTAGCGGTGGATGTCCGGCGCAGTCGTGATGGCGCCGCCAACCGACAGCAGCGACATCAGCGCGAAGTGCAGGAACATCTGCAGCAGATCGGTGGCGGTCAGCGCGTTCATGTCGAGGACCCTCGCCGGATGCGCCATGCCACATGGCACATCGTCACGGTGCCCAGTCCGCTGACCACCGCCGCCATCGGGAACCGCAGCGCGCCGATCAGCACCACCGTCAGTGCCGCGTAGCACAGGCTGACCTTCAAGCCGAGTGGGTTCTTGCGCAGACCGCGGATGGCCTTGAGGCCCGTCGCGATGATCATGCCGGCCGCCACCGCACCCATGCCGCGCAGCGCGCCCGACACCTGCGGCAGGCCGGACCAATGCCCGTACAGCGCCGCAGCCGCCAGCACGACCAGCATCGGCAGCAGCAGCATGCCGCCCACGGAGGCCACCACGCCGCGCCAGCCGAAGTAGCGATCGCCCAGCATCAGCGACAGGTTGACCACGTTCGGCCCCGGCAGGACCTGGCTGACCGCCAGCAACTCCAGGAATTCGGCGGCGGTCAGCCAGCGCTGCCGATCGACCAGTTCGCGCTGTGCAATGGCGATCACGCCACCAAAGCCTTGCAGGGCCAATTTGCTGAAGACCCAGAACATCTGCAGCGGGGTATCGGGGCGGCGCAGAGCGGCAGCGTCAGACATGCACCGGATCCTGCTGCATGCGACGAGCCGCCCATCGACTCACAGCCAGGGCGAGCAGCGTCCAGCCCAGACCGGCCCAGTGCAGAGAACCGAATCCGGTTCCATGGATGAGCGCACCGCCGGACATCGCGCCGATCGCCTGCCCGAGGTAGATCGCCGACGTGTTGAGCGCCAGCAGTGCCGGTGCGAGCAGTGGTGCGGCATGCCCCAGACGCGCTTGCTGCGCAGAGTTCGAGGCAAAGGTACCAAAGCCCCAGGGGATCATGGCCAGCGCCATCATCCACGGCCGCGTCGCGACCGGCAGGATCAGCAGGCTCAGTGCGATCCCGGACAGGTACAGCCCGACCGCACGCGCCGCACCAATGCGGTCCACGTGGCGGCTGAGCACCACATTGCCCGCCAGGCCCCAGGCGCCGAACCACATGAACAGCAGGCTCACCTCCAGCGGCGTCGCGCTCAGCACCTGGCGGTAGTAGGGCGCGATGTAGGCGAACAGCGTGAACTGCCCCGCACCGCTCAACGCCGTGACCACGATCACCGCCATCAGCACGGGGTGTGTGAACACCTCGGACCACGCCCGCAGCGACAGCACCGGTGGCTTGACCCCCGACGGCATCGCACGCCAGACCCACACCGCGCCGATCACAGCGAGTACCGCCACGAGCCCGAACGCCCAGCGCCAACCGAAGGCTTCGCCGATGTAGGCATGCAGCGGCATGCCCAGCACAGAGGCCAGCGACCAGCCAAGGAAGATGGTGGTGATGGAACGCCCGCGCTGTTCGGGCGGCGCCATGAAGCCCATCGCTGCGCCGGCCTGCGGCGTGAAGACGGCCGCACCCAGCACGGCCAGTGCCCGCAGCGGCAGCAGCGCCGCGTAGGTCGGGGCGAGGGCGCAGAGCAGGTGGCCCAGCCCGTACCAGAGCAGGGTCAGCGCGAGAAGGCGTCGCCGGTCCCAGCCCGCCAGCAATGCGGCCAGCAGTGGGGCGCCCAGACACATGCCGATGGCGCCCGCGCTGATCAGCTGACCGCCAAGCGCGACCGAAATCTCCAGCGACCGCACCAGATCGTTGAGCGAGCCAGGCACCACCATCACACCGCAGCCGATGGTGAAGTTGCCGAACAGGAGTGCACGCCGGCTGGTCACCAGGGCCAGTCCGTCCACGCTGCCCGCGGCGACCAGAGGCGAGGGCGCCGCCATGTGCATGTCAGAGTCCAGGGTGGAGCTTGAACGCGTCCGGGTTGACGATGTTCGTCGGTGCACCGGCCAGATAGGCCGCCACATTGTCGAAGGCCGCCTGGAAGTAGTTCTCGTAGGTGTCGAGTTCCACATAGCCGATGTGTGGCGTGCAGACGGCGTTCTCGAGGCGCATCAGCGGATGCCCTTGCAGGATCGGCTCGCTTTCGAACACATCCACCGCCGCCATGCCGGGGCGACCGCGGTTGAGCGCCGTCACCAGCAGCGTGTCGCCGACGAGTTCGGCCCGCGCCGTGTTCACGAACAGCGAGGTCGGCTTCATCCGTGCCAGATCGTCCATCGTGATCAGACCCCGGTTGTCCTCGCTGAGGCGCAGGTGCAGGCTCAGCACATCGGCATCGCTGAAGAAGGCTTCGCGGCTCTCGGCAGCCTCGAAGCCATCGGCAACCGCCTGCAGCCGCGAGCGTTCGCTGCCCCAGATCTGCACCTTCATGCCGAAGGCGCGGCCATAGCCCGCCACCAGCTTGCCGATGCGGCCGTAGCCCCAGATGCCGAGCGTCTTGCCGTTCAGCAGCATGCCAAGCCCGAAGTTCGGGGGCATGGAGCCGGCCTTGAGGCCCGAGTGCTGCCAGGCACCGTGCTTGAGGTTGCCGATGTACTGCGGCAACCTGCGCATGGCCGTCATGATCAGCGACCACGTCAGTTCGGCCGGCGCCAGTGGCGAGCTGACACCCTCCGCGACGGCGATTCCCAGGCGCGTGCAGGTCTCCACATCGATGTGCGAGCCAACACGCCCCGTCTGGGCGATCAGCTTCAGACGCGGCAGCTTTTCAAGCAGTGCGCGGGGAAAATGGGTGCGCTCCCGGATCAGGACGAGGATTTCCGCGTCCTTCAGCCGCACGGACAATTGGCCGATGCCCTTGACCGTGTTGGTGAAGACCTTGACGTTCTGTAGTTCCAGACGTTCGGCACACCGCAGCTTGCGCACGGCGTCCTGATAGTCGTCGAGGATGATGATGTTCATGTAGTGGTCGCGTGGAGCCCGACATTGTGCCTTTCTTTGGTGTCGCCGCCGATGGACGCCACCGGACTTGCGCAGGGCGTGGCCTCAACGCTTCTTTTTGTCGTTCTTGTCCACCACCCCGTCATCCAGCAACGACGCCCCGCGCATGTGGAGAACTTCCCCCTTGCGGAAGTACCCCAGCACGCTGGCTGGCGAGCGGTGGCCGGTGAGGGCCATGGTCTCGGCCATGGGGATGTTCTGCGCCGCGGCCTCGGTGACGAAGCCCGAGCGCAGGGAGTGGGCGGAGAAGGCGGGATCGAGCCCGGCCTGCGCCGCGCGGGCCTGCACGATCAAGCGCACCGACTGCGCGGAGAGCGCGGCACCCGGCACGCCGGATTTGCCGATGCGCCGGAAGATCGCACCGCTGGGCGGCGGCTGGCCGGCCGCCAGCGCCGCCAGCGCCCAGGCGTCGAGCCAGGCCTGCAGCGCCTCGGCCGCACGGCCGACGATGGGCTTGTGGCTGTCGCCGCGGGCGCGCCCGGCCTGGTTGGACTTGGACACACCCATCTGGTAGACCCAGCCGCCGGCCTGCGGACGGGTGTTGTCCAGCGTCGCGGCCGTCACCTCCGAGCGCCGGCGCCCGCCGCTCGCAAACGCGAACAGCAGCATCGCCCGGTCACGCCGTCCCGCCAGCGAGTCGTCGCACGTGGCCAGCAGCACCTCCAGCGGCTCGCGCGTCAGGGCAGGTTTGGCGTTGACCTGCTGCGCACCCCGGCGCGCGTAGCCCCGGCGCATGCGCGCCATCAGCTCGCGCACCCGGCCGTCCTCGCACGGATTCTCCAGCCCCTGCAACTGGTGCAGCTTCGACACCACGCTGATCCGGTGCACGAGCGTCGCCAGTGCCGGCGCGCCAGGTGCGGCCTTGTGGCCGGCGGCCACCAGCGCCGCGTCCACCGCGGCCGGCAGTCCGTGCACCAGGCGGCCGGCCTCGTCCAGCCGCTCGGCGTGGTCCACGATGAACTGCAGCACCACCGTCACCGGCAGCGGCAACGCCAGCCGCAGCCCATAGCGCACGCTGAACCACGCCGCCCAGTAGCGCAGCCCCGAGCGGTAGCTGCGCACCGTGTTGGGCGACTCGCCCTGATCGAGCAGCGAGCGCACGGCGGCCTGGCTGCTCTCGGGCAGCTCATCGACGACGAGCAGCGGCGTGCGGCCGTCCGGAGTGAGCACGACCAGGTCGGAAGAGAACGCAGCGCTCATGGGGAATCCTGTGGGGGTGATGCGTCTGGCAACATTCGTATTAAATAAAGTGTATGACGTATGATATCTTACAGTTTATGGCCATTACTATCGATAAGCTTCAATTATCGTTAGTAAATCATCCAATCGAAAGAGGGCGCTTGCATGGCTGGATCCACCCCCCGCGGCATCACCGACCAGGACGTCTGGCGTGCCGCCGACGCGCTGCTGCTCGACGGCCAGCGCCCCACCATCGAGCGCGTGCGCCAGCACATCGGCCGAGGCTCTCCCAACACCGTCAGCCCGCACCTCGATACCTGGTTCTCGCGCCTGGGTGCACGCATCGCCGACCCGCAGGCCTTTCGCGCGCCGGCCCCGGACACGCCCGAACCCGTGCAGGCCCTGGCCGCACAGTTGTGGGACACCGCCCAGGCGCTGGCCCGCGGCCAGGCCGAGACCCGTGCACTGCAGGCCGAGGCCCAGGCCGCCGACGCCCGCGTCCAGCGCGACGCCGCCTGCGCCGAACTTGCCAACGAGCGCACCGCCCGCCACGCCGAGCACGCCCGCGCGCAGACCCTGGCCGACCAGCTCGACGCCCTGCGCCTGACCCTGGCCACCGAGCACGCCACCCACGCCGAACGCCTGAGCGCCCTCGACCTGCATGCCCAGGCCAGCGCCGAGCGCCTGGCCCACGCCCAGCAGCAGCACGCCGCCGACCTCGCCGACGCAGCCCAGCGCGTCACCCATGCCGAGCGCCGTGCCGCCGCCGACATGGACCGCGAGCGCCAGGCCCGTGCACGCGCCGAGCAGACCCTGCGCGACCAGCGCACCCAGTTCGACCAGGCCATCGCCGACGAGCGCGCCCGCGCCCAGGCCCAGCTCCTCGTCCAGCTCCAGGCCGGCAGCCGCGTCGAGGCGCGCGCGCTCGCGCTGCAGGAGCGACTCGATCGCCTGGAGGCCGAGCGGCTGCGCGTCAGACTGCGCGAGCGCCGGCCAGGGCGACGGTGAGCGGATCATTTCGCCACCACATCCTCAGGTTCTCCGGAAAGCTGCCGATGCACCAGGGGCTGGCATCCTGGCCAGCCAACGCCCCCGACCAACGAGACGAGGATCCCTGCATGGCGACTCCCACCCCACCACTGTCCCACCCCTGCTGGCTGAGGCTGGCCAATGGCAGCCTCGGCCGTCTGCAGACCCAGCACCTGGGCACCCAGCTGATGGCCAAGCGCATGGAACGCAGTCCCGCACCGGCCGCAGCCAAGGCCGCCGAGATCCACCAGTTCTTCGCCAAATGGGAGCGTGTCCTCGCGGCAGAGCTCGCCCAGATCCCCTCCCTTTGAGTCCGAGGACCACTGCCATGAACGAGCTGATTTCCGTCGCCGCCGCCACCGAGTTGATCCGCCGCGGCGTGCCCCTGAGCCTGGCCGGCCCGGCCGCCGCGCTGCGCCAGCTGCCTCCAGGCCGCTGGATCGGCGGCACGATCCCGTATTTCATGGTCGCCGGCGGCGGCGCCGTCGTCGAGGACGATCGCCTGTTTGCCACCGATCTGTCCAAGGCAGGCATCGAGGTGCGTTTCGCCTGTTACAGCCCGGACGAGCTGGCCCGCATCACCGCCGAAGCCCCCGACAACGGCTTCTCGCTGACCATCATCCCTGCCGGCAGCCAGGCCCTGCGCCACTTCGCCCACGACGCGGCCGACTACACCGACGCCTTCGTCAAGCCGACCGTCGGCTGGGTCTCGGGCATCCACCTGCGCGACCTGGGCCACGCCAAGCCGCTGGTGTTCGACGGCCAGACCGGCCAGGCGCACGAGGACGGCGCCGTCGTGGCCCATGTCCGCATCGCCGACGACCGGCTTGCCAGCATCGAGATCGTCAACATCTTCGAGCCCGGTGACGGCGAGGTACTGCATTTCGACGAAACCGGTTTCGAGGTCGGCGAGTGCACGGTGGGCGGGCGCCGCATGCGGCTGCTGGACTACCTGGAGTCCGTCGGTGCCGCCGACGGAAGGCTGCCGCTGGTCGGCGATTTCGCCGGCGCGCACGTGAACGTGTCGGTGCAGGCGCTGGACGGCCCTGGCGGGCGGGTGTCGCTGTACGCACCGGTGTTCCCGGGTGTGGACTACCGGCTGGCACGCCCGGTGCCGGACTACGCTGCCGCCTTCCGGGCGCGACTCGCCGACTACGATGCCAGCGGCGCGGCCTTTTCCTGCAACTGCATCCTGAACTTCCTGTTCGGGGAGCTGGAGGGCAAGGCGATCGGCGGCGTCGAGGGGCCGGTCACCTTCGGCGAGATCGCCTACCAGCTGCTCAACCAGACCATGGTGGTGGTCCGGCTGCAGTGAGGCGGCCCGGCGTGGCGCCGTTCAGCCCAGCCGGAACAGCCGCGTCGCGTTGTCGCCCGTCACGCGGGCGACCTCCTCCACGTCCAGCCCCTTGATGCGCGCCAGCTCCGCTGCCACCAGCGGCACCAGGGCCGGCGTGTTCAGCTTGCCGCGGTGCGGTGCGGGCGCCAGGTAGGGACTGTCGGTCTCGATCAGGCAACGCTCCAGCGGCACCTCGCGCGCCACCTCGCGCAGCTCCACCGCGTTCTTGAAGGTCAGGATGCCCGAGAACGAGATGTGGAAGCCCATCGCCAGCGCGCCACGCGCCACCTCCGCCGTCTCGGTGAAGCAGTGGAAAACACCGCCTACCGCGTCCGCGCCCTCCTCCCGCAGCACGTCCAGCGTGTCCGCCGAGCTGCTGCGGGTGTGGATCACCAGCGGCTTGCCCAGCACCCGCGCGGCGCGCACATGCACCCGCAGCCGCTCGCGCTGCCAGGCCATGTCGGCCACGGTGCGCGTGCCCAGCCGGTAGTAGTCCAGCCCGCATTCGCCCACCGCAACCACCTTGTCGCGCCGGCCCAGCGCAACCAGCTCGGCCACGTCCGGCTCGTGCACATCCTCGTTGTCGGGGTGGACGCCCACGGTGCACCACAGCTGCGGATGTGCCGCGGCCAGCGCGTGGACGGTGTCGAACTCCTCGATCGTGGTGCAGATGGCGATGGCGCGTGTGACCTGCGCAGCGGCCATGTCGCGCTGGATCTCGGGCCAGCGGGCCTGCAGTTCGGGGAACGTGAGGTGGCAGTGGGTGTCGATGTACATGGGCAAGCTGACGCGCGGGGTCAGATGGTCTGCGTCGGCTTGGCCGACTGGATGGACGTGCCCAGCAGCTCCTCGATGCGCACGCGCAGCACCCGTGTCTTCTCGTCCACCGGAAACCGCACCCCCACCCCCTGCGTGCGCCCGCCCGAGGCGTTCGGCGGCGTGATCCAGGCCACGCGCCCAGGCACGGGGTAGCGCTGCGGATCGTCGGGCAGGGTCAGCAGCAGGTAGATGTCGTCGCCGAGCCGGTACTCGCGGCTGGTGGGCACGAACAGTCCGCCTTCGGAGAACAGCGGGATGTAGGCGGCGTAGAGCGCGCCCTTTTCCTTGAAGACGAGCTGGATGACGCTGGGCCGTGGCGTGCCAGTGGCGCTTGGCTGGGCCGGTGCGGCTGCGCCTTGCAGCGGCATGGCACCGGAGTGGCCGGTGCGGGAGGGAGGAATGGATTCGCTCATGACAGAGGGCGTGGTCGGTCGGGAGTGGGTGGCCCGGGGGTCATGGGCCGGGCAGGAGCCGCGCACGGGTGCCTTGCACCAGGGCTTCGGTGGCCAGGGCGGCGCTCCAGGGATGGTCGGCGTGGTGGGTCTGCGCGCGCAGCCAGGCTGCGGTTTTGGTCAGGCGGGCCAAGTCTGCACCCGGGGCCAGGCTGGAGCCGGGGAAGTAGCGCCCCGGCGCGCCCAGCGTCGCCAGCGCATGGTCGTGGCAGAGCTTGTGCAGCGCGTCCAGCAGCACCGGCAGCGGCCAGCCCGCCACCGCCGCGCTGTCTCCGCGTGCGATCCACTGCGGGAACTGGCGCCAGACCGCCGCGTCCAGCCCTGCACGCTGCAGCTCCAGCGCCCGCAGGGGCTGGCCGCCGCAGGCGTCGAGCAGTGGCTCCGGTTCGGCCACGCCCTGTCCGCGCAGCCAGGCCAGTGCCTCGTCGCGCGCGGGCGCTGCCAGTGCCACCGGCTGGCAGCGGCTGCGGATGGTGGGCAGCAACGCCTGTGCGTCGCCGCTGGCCAGCACGAAGCGCATCGCCCCAGGCGGCTCCTCCAGCGTCTTGAGCAGTGCGTTGGCAGCGATCGGGTTGAGCGCCTCCGCCGGGCAGACGATCACCACCTTGTGCGCTCCGCGCGCGGCCGTGAGCGCGCTGAAGTCCAGCGCGGCGCGGATCTGGTCGATCAGGATCGCGCGGCTGGGCTTGCGGGTCTTCTTGCCGCTGCCGGCGCCGCTGCCCTCCTCGGCCGCGGCACCGTCCTCGGGCAGACCGGCCTCGGCGCGCTGCGCTTCCGGCACGATCAGGCGCAGGTCCGGGTGGCTGCGCTCGTCGACCAGGTGGCAGCTCGGGCACTGCCCGCAGCCGGGTGCGCCACGCTGTGCCGCCGGGTGTTCACACAGCCAGGCCCGCGCCAGCTCCAGCGCGAAGCCCAGCTGTCCGACCCCGGCCGGACCGTGCACCAGCAGCGCATGGTGCGCCCGCGCACTGCGCAGCGTGCGCGCCAGCGGGGCGTCCAGCCAGGGCAGCGCCGCGCTCACCATCCGCGCGCCTGCAGCACGGCGTCGATCTGCGCGGCCACCGCCTGCGGCGGCTGCTCCGCGTCCAGCCGCGCCACGCGCGTCCCGTGCGGGCCGTCGGCCGCGAAACGCTGCCCGTAGCCCTGTCT
>NZ_JBFPGY010000193.1:0-9252 GCF_041083715.1 Sphaerotilus sp. | reverse complement strand
TTCCTCTCAATGGTCTGCAAGCGCACCGCGTTGCAACAGTCCCGGATGGTACCGCGGGACAACGGCAATTCATTACAAATTTAATCTTGTGCGACACCGACGCGCAGACCGTGCCCGCAACTCAAAACCAGCTCAGTGCGCGCCTTCTCGGAACAGCACGACGCTGACGGTTTCGATCAGTACCTGCAAATCCAGCAACAGCGAGTTGTTCTTGACATAGTAAAGATCGAACTGGTGTTTTTTCCGGGCATCTTCCAGCGAAGCGCCATACGCATAGCGTACCTGAGCCCAACCGGTCAGACCGGGCTTGACGGTGTGACGAAGGTCATAGAACGGGATTTGCTCGCGCAATTGCGCCACGAATGAGGGGCGCTCAGGACGTGGCCCCACCATGCTCATCTCACCCTTGAGCACACTGAACAATTGAGGAAGTTCGTCGATTCGGGTCTTGCGGATGAATGCACCCACGCGGGTAATGCGTGAGTCGTTCTTCGACGCCCAGCGAGCGACACCGTCCTTCTCGGCATCGGTGCGCATGCTGCGGAACTTGATGCACATGAAGCCTTGGCCGCCGAGACCAACACGCTCCTGGCGATAGAGGATCGGACCCACGCTGTCCATCCGAATGGCCAGTGCCGTCAACAGCATGACCGGTGCACCAAGCAGCAGCAGCAGCGACGAGCTGACAATGTCGAAAACGCGCTTGGTGAACTCCCGGGCCCGGCCCTGGACAAAACCATCGCCGTATACCAGCCAACTGGCCTTCAGACTATCGACAGGCACTTCGGCCTTCGTGCGTTCGTAGAAATAGGCCAGATCCATGATCGGCACACCGCCGATACGACATTCCAGCAACTGATCCATCGGAACACCGCCGCCGCGCTGTTCACGCACCGCGACGATGATTTCGCTGATCTTGTGTTCACGCACCAGATCCACCATGCGCAAGCGCGTATCGAATATGTGGGCCGCACCCCGCAAGGCGCCCCGGTCCGTCTGCTCCGCAGTAGGAAAGAACCCGACCACGTCATAACCGGCCCAATGCCCCCCGGCACGCAGATCGGTACAAACCTGACGCGCATCCGGACCGGTCCCGACAATCAGCACCCGGCGCGTTCCGACCATTTGCCGAATACCCCAAGCCGCACCACGATAAATCGTAAGACCACCCATCAGGTAAATCAGAGAATATCCAACCAGACTGCTGGCATATCCATCGTAACGGACATACTTGATGGCCAAGTATGTAATATACCCACCGATCACGAATGCAAATCCGATGCGCAGAAACATCGGCACCAAGCCAAGATTGCGGTGGCGATAGAGTCCGACGAACGAGTACAGCAGGGCCATCACCAAGGCGAAGGAAAATGCCGAGAACAGGATGACGGGACTGATGACCTGCGTCAGGGGGTTGACCCCCGGCACGGGGTGCGCCAGCGTGGCGGCGGACAGCAGTGCCGCTATGAAACAGAGCACGCCGTCAGCGAACAACTCCACGAAGTGCGTTCCCGACGTACGGTGCTGAAAAACTCTGAACATCCTCTGGCCCCCTAGGCAAACAAGCGAGACGCCACCTCATGCACATCTCACATCACGAACCGTTTGGATCGACTTCTTGAATTCTCGCCTCAAGACCAAGAGGAGCAAGACCAAGGCAATCGTCGATCCCCCGATCAGGTGCCATCTCACCATGATTGTGTGACGTAATAACGGTCAAGTGAAGACTGATACCAACTCTTTAATAAAACACTGCATAAGCAGATGCCCATGATTCTGACAGCACCATCAAAATTTGATAAATATAGGAATACCGAAATCCGAAATGAAATAAACGCCGAGCCGCCCTATCGTGCACTTATCACATTCAGCATTTCAAGCCCACATGCAGTGCGACAACGCCCGCAGACAAGTTGTGCACATCCACATGTCCAAAGCCGGCGGACTTCATCATCGCCTTGAGTTCGGCCTGCGGCGGGTGCATGCGAATGGATTCAGCCAGATAGCGGTAGCTATCGGCATCGCCAGTCACAAGTTGACCCAGACGTGGCAACACGCTGAAGGAGTACCAGTCGTACACCTTGCCAAGCGGCGCCGCGACCTTCGAGAACTCCAGCACCAGCAGCTTGCCACCCGGCTTGAGCACGCGACACATCTCTGCCAGTGCCACGTCCTTGTGGGTCATGTTGCGCAGACCGAAAGCGACGCTGACGATGTCGAAATGCGCGGCCGGAAACGGCAACTTCTCCGCGTCGCAGATCACCGTCGGCAGCACCAGACCTTCATCCACCAGCCGGTCGCGCCCCGTGTGCAGCATGGCCTCGTTGATGTCGGTGTGCACGACACCACCAGTCGGACCCACCTTGCGTGCAAAGGCGCGGCTGAGGTCCCCGGTGCCGCCAGCGATGTCCAGCACCTGGTGTCCGTCGCGAACCCCTGACACAGCCAGCGCATAGGCCTTCCAGACCCGATGCAACCCCATGGACATGAGGTCGTTCATCACGTCGTAACGTGAAGCGACCGAATCGAACACGCCACGGACCATCCGGGCCTTCTGGCCCTCGTCGACGGTCTTGAAACCGAAATGGGTATCGCTCATGGTCAGTGGCTGCCGCAAGCACTGCCAGAAGCCAGCAGCATCGGAGCATCTCGCTCGACGCCTGCGGCACTCACCCGGGCAAGATAGTCCTGCCAGCAGGCGTCCTGGTTCACACCCAGGTCGTAGAGCATCTCCCAGGTGTAGAGCCCGGTGTTGTGGCCATCGTTGAACGAGGGCTGGATCGCGTAGTGCCCGACCGGCTCGATGTCGACGATCTCGACCAAGCGCTTGCCAGTCTGCAGCACCTCCTGCCCGGGACCATGCCCCCGCACTTCAGCCGACGGCGAATACACCCGCAGCAGTTCGTAGGGCAAGCGGAAGACGGCGCCGTCGTTGAAACCGATTTCCAGCACGCGGGACTGCTGGTGCAGGGTCAGCGCAGTCGGCTGGGGGGTGGATGGGCGCGACATGGGGAATCCTTGACTGGAACGGACACTCTTCATCGCCGACCGCGGTGCATTGCGGCACCGCAGCATCATGAATTGTCCGTCGATTTGTGTGAAATTATGACGTTATCGATGGATGAATCTCGTTCTATTTGATGAAGAGATACACCGATCGACACTTGGTGACCACGGCAACGTCAGACCAGCACCCGCTCGATGCCGCCCGCGTTGGCACGCTGCACGTAATCAGGCATCCAGTTCTCGCCAAGGATCTGCCGGGCCATCTCGACGACGATGTAATCCGCTTCGAGCAGGCCGCTCTTGAGGTCATCGCCATAGCGGGTCAGGCCCTGCAGGCAGCTCGGGCACGAGGTCAGGATCTTCAGGTCGCCCTGGTGCCCCGCCGCACGCAACTGCGCCTCACCCTTGAGGATCTCCTCTTCCTTGCGGAAACGGATCTGGGTCGAGATGTCCGGCCGGCTCACGCCCAGCGTGCCCGACTCGCCACAGCAGCGCTTGCTCTCGATGACGCCGTCGCCCAGCAAGGCCTTGACCGTCTTCATCGGGTCCTGGAGCTTCATCGGCGTGTGGCAGGGGTCGTGGTAGAGGAAACCGCCCTGCCCCTGCAGCGTGATGCCCTTTTCCAGCAGGTACTCGTGGATGTCGATGATCCGGCAGCCAGGGAAGATCTTGTCGAACTCGTAGCCCTGGAGCTGGTCGTAGCAGGTGCCGCACGAGACCACTACCGTCTTGATGTCGAGGTAGTTCAGCGTGTTGGCGACCCGGTGGAACAGCACCCGGTTGTCGGTGATGATCTTCTCGGCCTTGTCGAACTGGCCCGAGCCGCGCTGGGGATAGCCGCAGCACAGGTAGCCCGGCGGCAGCACCGTCTGCACGCCTGCGTGCCAGAGCATCGCCTGCGTGGCCAGCCCGACCTGCGAGAACAGCCGCTCCGAGCCGCAGCCCGGGAAATAGAACACCGCTTCCGTCTCGGCCGTCGTCGCCTTCGGGTTGCGGATGATCGGGACGTAGTCCTTGTCCTCGATGTCCAGCAGCGCCCGCGCCGTCTTCTTCGGCAGACCGCCCGGCAGCTTCTTGTTGATGAAGTGGATCACCTGTTCCTTGATCGGCGCGGTGCCGACCGAGGACGGTGGCGCCGACGTCTGCTTCTTCGCCACCGACTTGAACAGGTCGTGTGCAAGACGCTGCGCCTTCATGCCAACGCCGACCATCGCGCTGCGGGCGAGCTTGATCGTCTCGGGGTTGGTCGCGTTGAGCATCAGCATCGCCGCGGCGTTGCCCGGGCGGAAGCTCTTCTGGCCCATCTTGCGCAGCAGGTTGCGCATGTTCATCGACACGTCGCCGAAGTCGATCTTCACCGGGCAGGGGCTGAGGCACTTGTGGCAGACCGTGCAGTGGTCGGCCACGTCCTCGAACTCTTCCCAGTGCTTCAGACTGATGCCGCGACGGGTCTGCTCTTCATACAGGAAGGCCTCGATCAGCAGCGAGGTCGCCAGGATCTTGTTGCGCGGGCTGTAGAGCAGGTTGGCGCGCGGCACGTGCGTGGCGCACACCGGCTTGCACTTGCCGCAGCGCAGGCAGTCCTTGATCGACGCGGCGATGTCACCGATGTCGCTCTGCTGCATGATCAGCGATTCGTGCGTCATCAGCCCGAAGCTCGGCGTGTAGGCCTCGCTCAGGTCGGCCGAGCGGGTGTCGGCGCCGAGGTCCGTCTGGCGGTCCTTCTGGCGCAGCAGCTTGCCCTTGTTGAAGCGGCCTTCCGGATCGACCTTGGCCTTGTAGGTCGCGAAGTTCTTCAGCTCGTCGTCGGTGAGGAATTCGAGCTTGGTGATGCCGATGCCGTGCTCGCCCGAGATCACGCCGTCGAGACTGCGCGCCAGCACCATGATCCGCGCCACGGCTTCATGTGCCGTCTGCAGCATCTCGTAGTTGTCGCTGTTGACGGGAATGTTGGTGTGGACGTTGCCGTCACCCGCGTGCATGTGCAGCGCGACCCACACCCGTCCGCGCAGCACTTCCTTGTGGATGCGCTTGCACTCGTCGATCACCGGAATGAACGCACTGCCAGCGAAGATCTGCTGCTGGAACGGCTTGAGGAGCTGCGTCTTCCACGAGGCGCGCAGGCTGGCGTCCTGGACCTGGTCGAAGAAGCTGCGACCGAGGGCGCCGTCCACACCCGGCTGGACGGTGTCGAGGCCATCCTTCCACTGCTGCCACTGGGCACGCACCTCGCGGATGCGCGTGAGCGCCTGCTGCACGCGGTCGCCCAGCAGCTCGGCGCTCGGGATCTCGCTCGCATCGTCGGTCTTGCCCAGCGGCAGGCTGCCCGCCGTGAAGAACGCCTCCAGCCGATCCACCAGCGCAAGCTTGTTGCGCAGGCTGAGTTCGATGTTGATGCGCTCGATGCCCAGCGTGTATTCGCCCATGCGCTCCAGCGGAATCACCACGTCCTCGTTCACCTTGAACGCGTTGGTGTGCTTGGAGATGGCGGCGGTGCGCTTGCGGTCGAGCCAGAACTTCTTGCGGGCGTCGGCACTGATGGCCACGAAGCCCTCGCCCGAGCGGCCGTTGGCCAGGCGGATCACCTCGCTGGTCGCCCGCGCCACGGCATCCGGGTCGTCGCCGACGATGTCGCCGATCAGCACCATCTTCGGGAAACCGCCACGCTTGCTCTTGGTCGCGTAACCGACGGCCTTGAGGTAGCGATCGTCCAGATGCTCCAGCCCGGCCAGGATTGCGCCACCGGGCTTCTTCATCTCGTCGAACATGAAGTTCTTGATCTCGACGATCGAGGGCACGCACTGGATCGGATTGCCGAAGAACTCCAGGCAGACGGTGCGCACATGCGCCGGCATGCGGTGGACGACCCAGCGCGCCGACGTGATCAGGCCATCGCAGCCTTCCTTCTGGATACCGGGCAGGCCGGCGAGGAACTTGTCGGTGACGTCCTTGCCCAGGCCCTCCTTGCGGAAGGTGCGGCCCGGAATGTCGAGGCGCTCGGTGCGCTCCAGCGTCTTGCCGGTCGCATCGTAGTAGTTCAGCTCGAAGCTGGCGGTCTCGATGTCGTGGATCTTGCCCAGGTTGTGGTTCAGGCGAATCACTTCGAGCCACTTGGCCTCGGGCGTCACCATCTTCCACGAGGCCAGGTTGTCCAGCGCGGTGCCCCAGAGCACGGCCTTCTTGCCACCCGCGTTCATCGCGATGTTGCCGCCGATGCAGCTTGCCTCGGCCGACGTCGGATCCACCGCGAACACGAAGCCGCCACGCTCGGCGGCATCCGACACACGCTGTGTCACCACCCCTGCGCCCGTCCAGACGGTCGCCACCTGGTGCGCCACGCCCGGCAGGTCGACCAGCTCGACCTCGGTCATCTGTTCGAGCTTCTCGGTGTTGATCACCGCGCTCTTCCACGTCAGCGGCACGGCGCCGCCGGTGTAGCCGGTGCCACCGCCACGCGGAATGATGGTCAGGCCGAGTTCGACGCAGCCGGCCACCAGCGCGGCCATTTCCTCCTCGGTATCCGGAGTCAGCACGATGAACGGATACTCGACACGCCAGTCGGTGGCGTCCGTCACATGCGAGACGCGGCTCAGACCGTCGAACTTCAGGTTGTCCTTGCGCGTGTGGCGGCCCAGGATCTTCTTCGTGCGCTGGCGCAGGTCATAGACCATGCGAAAGCGCTCGCCGAAACGCTCGACCGCACCACGCGCCGATTTCAGCAATTCGCCGACCAGCACGTCACGGCCGGCATCGTTGCCAGGATCGCGGCGCTTCTCGACCTCGCCGAGGCGGTGGTGCAGCGCGTCGATCAGCAGCTGGCGCCGCTTCGGGTTGTCGATCAGGTCGTCTTCGAGATACGGATTGCGCTGCACGACCCAGATGTCGCCCAACACCTCGTAGAGCATGCGGGCGGAGCGGCCGGTGCGGCGCTCGCCGCGCAGGCGGTCGAGCAGTTCCCAGGCCCGGGCGCCCAGCAGACGGATCACGATTTCGCGGTCCGAGAACGAGGTGTAGTTGTACGGAATCTCGCGCAGGCGAGCTTCGGCGTGCGCCGGGTCCAGGAGGGTACCGGGCATTTGGAGGAGCGGATTCAGGGGAAGCGGTGCGTTCATGTGGCCGCGAAAGCAGCAGCGCGCGAGGCGCGCGCAGAGCCCGCCATGCTACCGCAGCAGCCATTTCAGCCGGCGTACAAGTGCTTTGGCCGGTTGACAAGTGTTGTTTGTACCAAACCGCTTCACCTGACACGGCGCAACGCCGCGGCGGCGCCGAATGCTGCAGACTGCAGACTTCGCCTGCACTGGAGTGCTCGATGAGTCCGAACCGTACCCTGCCGAACGACGTCGACGCAGAACCACCGATCCCGACCGTGGCCCTGGTCGCGCCCTGGCCCTACCCGACCTGGATCGCCCACCGCGGCGCAGGCCGGCTCGCGCCCGAGAACACGCTGGCCGCCTTTCGTGCCGGGGCTGCGCTGGGCTGGCGAGCCTTCGAGTGCGACGTCAAGCTGAGCGCGGATGGTGTGCCCTTCCTGCTGCACGACGACACGCTGGAGCGCACCACCGATGCCGCCGGCAGTGCGGGTGACCTGAACTGGGCCGATCTGGCGCGGCTGGATGCGGGTGGCTGGCACAGCCGCCTGTACGCCGGCGAGCCACCACCCAGCCTGGATGCCATCGCCGCGTTCTGCCTGCGCAATGGACACCTGCTCAATCTGGAACTCAAACCGGTGCCCGGTGACGAAGCGCGGACCGGGCAGATCGTCGCCCAGATCGTCCGGCAACGCTGGGGCGAGGCAGTGCGGGACGGGCTGAGCGTCTGGCCGCTGCTCAGCTCCTTCGAACCCCGCACACTGGCCGCTGCCCGCGAGGCGGTGCCGGAGCTGCCGCGCGCCCTGCTGCTCGACAAGCTGGCACCCGACTGCTTCGAGATCGCCGAGCGGCTGGACTGCGTGGCGGTGATTCTGGAGGAATCGCTGGTCCACGCGGACCTCGTCCGCACGCTGCACCACGACGGACTGCGCGTTCTGGCTTACACGGTCAACGACACCGAACGTGCCGATCTGCTGCTCGATCTTGGCTTGGACGGCCTGATCTCGGACGCAGTCGACACCTTCGTGCCAACCCCCTGACCAGAGGGAACCAGGCGCTGAATCCAGGGCTCAAGGCCGACGAGCCTGACGCCGATATCGACGACATCCGCGCTCCCCGTGCCGAGCAGGCACGGGCGACGCGCTCGCTCATCGGTTTCGCGTCTCGTCGAAAGGCTTTCCATGCCCGCCTCCAAGTCCGCCTCTGCATTGGCGTCCGCCCGCGCGTCTTCCGCCCGCAACGACACGGCACATCGCCATGAACAGTCGACGCTGAATGTGCAGTACGTGCCCGCACGCATGCCGGCAGGGGTGGTGACCGGACTGTGGGGCGGCGCCGTCAAGCGCCAGGACGATGGCAGCGGCACACCGCTCCAGCTGGGGGACGTCATCCACAAGGGCGACGTGCTGCTGACCGAGCAGCACGGCATCGTGCAGTTGACCGTCGAGGGAAAACACTTCGTCACCACAGGCGATCCCGATCTCGACCGACTGGTCACACGCCTTGACGACGGCGAACTCGATTTCGTCACCGGCGCGGGTGCGCAGGGTGGCGAAGGATCACTGCAGGCCGGCATCGTCGTGGACCGGGTGATCGAAGTGGTCTCGCCGCAGGAGTACCAGTACGCCTACGACCAGATCCACCATGCGGGCGACCCGTTCAACGGGGGCGGCACCAGCTTGCCCGACACCCCAGTCGTCGTGGACACCGGCATCGTCGTTCGTCTGGATGGACCCTCCAGCGTCGTCGAAGGACAGACCGCCTCCAACTACGTCGTCACACTGTCGCATGCGACCACAGTCGATGTGACCGTGACGCTGGCCTATGCCGGAGCTGCCACCGCCGGCAAGGACTACACCGCCGTCACCTCGGTCACAGTTCCGGCCGGGCACTCGTCGGCCACCTTCGACATCGCCACCATCGACGACGCGCTGGCCGAAGGTGCGGAGCCCTACACCGTCACGATCGCCAGCACCACTGCCGGCGAGACCGCGGCCGTCGGCATCGATCCGATCCACGCCAGCGTCACCACGACGATCACCGACGACGCCGGCCCCTTCGGCCCCGGCACCCCCGGCCCCGAGGACACCTGCCTCGTCTCCATCTCCGGCCCCGGCTCCGTCGTCGAGGGCCAGGTCGCCTCCGGCTACACCGTCTC
>NZ_JBFPGY010000192.1:0-9285 GCF_041083715.1 Sphaerotilus sp. | reverse complement strand
GCGTCGGCACCAGGCCAGCGCGCTGGTAGGCGCGGTCGCCACGGCCGGGCTTGACCGCCTGCCGTCCGCCGTTGAGGTGGTAGCTGGCCTCCATGTAGTAGACCAGCGGCAGGTCCAGCACATCCAGCCACACCACCGGTGCGTCGCCATCGTGGCCGTGTTCGTGCCACAGGCCGGTCGGCGTGAGGATCAGGTCGCCGCGTGACATGGGGCAGCGCTCGCCGTCC
Source organism: Sphaerotilus sp. (assembly GCF_041083715.1). Taxonomy (GTDB): domain Bacteria; phylum Pseudomonadota; class Gammaproteobacteria; order Burkholderiales; family Burkholderiaceae_C; genus Sphaerotilus. The sequence goes on along the minus strand of NZ_JBFPGY010000192.1, from coordinate 9,058 downwards.
ACCGTCGTCCAGGCGCCCTCGCCTTCGACCACCATGCGCACCGCGTTGGGCGTGTGGCGGTGCGATGGCGCCCATTCGCCCGGCAGCAGCAGCTGCATGCCGAGGTAGATCGCGGCGCTGGCCTGCATCTTTTCCAGCGTGTGTCCCGGATTGGCGAGCACGAGCACCCGGCGCTCGGCCTTCTCGATCGGCGTCAGCTCGCCGGCCTGCAGCAGCAGCGGCTTGATGTCGGCATAAGCCCAGTGGATGGGCTGGGTCTGGCGTGTGGGCACCTTGGGCGGCAGCACACCGCGCAGACTGGGCCACAGCGGCACGAGGTTCTTGTCGCGCAGCGACTGCACGTACGCCGGCGGCAGGTCTTCGAGGCGGGCGAGAGGGGCGTCTTCCATGTTGTTTTCTCCTGGTGTTCCGGTGTTCTTCGGTGTGTGGCGCTCAGTGCCGGGCCGCATCGAGGCAGTTGCCGGCGTTCCAGCCATACAGCCACTCCATCGCGTCGTAGAAGCGCTCAGGCGTGCGCCCGCGCCACAGGTCGTTGCGCACCAGCCGCTCGACACCCTTGGCGTGGTAGATCCGTCCCATCTCGCGGCTGGACAGCACGATGCGCGCGGTCCGGGTGATGCGGGCACGCTGGTAGAGGTCGAGCGCCTGCGTCCAGTCGTTGCCGCAGGTGCGCAGGGCTTCGCCGAGCGTCACCGCGTCTTCCATGGCCATGCACGCGCCCTGGGCCATGTACTGCGTGGTCGGGTGTGCCGCATCGCCCAGCAGCGTGACGCGGCCGAAGCTCCACTGGCCGATCGGTTCGCGGTCGGCGGTCGCCCAGCGTTTCCACGATTTTGGCAGGTCGATCAGCTGACGGGCCTGCGGGCAGATGCCCTGGAAGTAGCTCTGCACCTCTTCCTTGCTGCCCTCGCGCACCCCCCACGTTTCCTGCTCGCGACTGTGGAAGGTGACGACGACGTTGTACTGCTCGCCGCCGCGCAGCGGGTAGTGGACGAGGTGGCAGTTCGGGCCGACCCAGATGCTGGCGGCATTCCACTGCAGCTCCTCGGGGAAGTCCTTCTTCTCCACGACTGCACGGTAGACGACGTGGCCGGTGACCCGCGCGGGATCCCCCACGTACTGCTGGCGCACCACCGACTTGACGCCGTCCGCGCCGATCAGCGCGGTGCCGCGGAAGGTCTTGCCGTGCTGGTCGGATACGGTCACGCCATCGGCGTCCTGCACGATGCGTTCGACGCGGGTCGATGTGTGGAAGTCCACCAGCCCAGTTTTCTGCGCACCTTCGAGCAGCGACAGGTGCACGTCTGCACGGTGGATCACGGCATACGGATTGCCGAACCGCTGGCGGAACGCTTCTCCCGTGGGGATCCGGCCAATCTGGCAGGCATCGATGGCATCGTGCATGACCATGCAGTCGGTGTAGACGGCGCGCCCGCGGGCCTTCTCGCCGATGCCCAGCGCGTCGAAGGCATGAAAAGCGTTCGGGCCGAGCTGGATGCCGGCGCCGATCTCACCGATCTCGGGCGACTGCTCCAGCACCGTGACCCGGAACCCCTGGCGCACCAGGGCCAGCGCTGCGGCCAGTCCGCCGATGCCACCGCCCGCCACCAGAACGACCGGGACCGGGTTGTTCGTTGCGTTGTCCATCTGCCTGCGCTCCTGCGTTGTCCATCGGGTTTATTTGGCATCTAAATCATAAGCATGCTGATGATTAGTGTAGTTCCAAAATCCCTGGGGCCTGAATCCGTGAAAACCCGAAGGCTTCACCTCACGCAAGTGCAGTCTGCAGTGGTGTACGCCCGCAACGTCAGAACTTCGCCCAATCGTCGCTGGCCTGTTCCGCGGCGACCGGCGTACTCGACGGGATTCTGACTGCCGCCTGGACCACTGGTGCGGATTTGAAGGCCGTGCGCGCAGGCGGGACTGCCACGCGGGAGTGCTGCTGGCGCGGGCTGGCCGGCAGGGTCGAAGGACGTGTTGCCACGGCGCTTTGCGACGACAGTTTGAACACCGCCACGGTCTGCACCAGTTGCATGGCCTGGTCCTTGAGTGTCTCGGCGGCAGCCGCACTCTCTTCCACCATGGCGGCGTTCTGCTGGGTCGTCTGGTCGAGCTGGCTGATGGCCTGACCGACTTGCTGGATGCCCAGACTCTGTTCCTGCGTGGCGGTGGTGATTTCGGTGACGATGTCGCTGACGCGCCGGATCGATCCGACGATCTCGCCCATGGTCTTGCCGGCCTGGTCCACCAGATCGGTGCCGTGCGCGACCTGCTCGACGCTGCGGCTGATGAGGGTCTTGATCTCCTTGGCCGCCTCGGCGCTGCGCTGCGCCAGACTGCGGACCTCGGATGCCACGACTGCAAATCCGCGACCTTGCTCGCCAGCGCGGGCCGCTTCGACAGCAGCATTCAAGGCGAGGATATTGGTCTGGAACGCAATGCCGTCGATCACACCGATGATGTCGCTGATCTTGCGCGAGCTGGCGTTGATGTTCTGCATCGTGGTGACGACCTTGCCCACCACCTCGCCACCCTGCGCAGCGATGGCCGAGGCACTGCGGGCCAGTTGGTCGGCCTGCTGTGCGTTTTCGGTATTGGCGCGCACGGTCGATGCCAGCTCCTCCATGGTCGCCGAAGTTTCTTCCAGGGCACTGGCCTGCTCTTCGGTACGCGAAGACAGGTCCAGACTGGCATGGGCAATCTGCTGGCTGGCCGTTGCGACGCTGTCCGCGTTGTTGCGCACCTTGGTCACCACCACTTCCAGACTGGTCTGCATCTGCTGCAAGGCTTGCAGCACTTGCCCGGATTCGTCCTGGGACTGGTGCTCCACCACGCAAGACAAATCGCCATCCGCCACACGGTTCGCCGCCTGGAGTGCCTGCTGCAGCGGTCCGGTGATGGACCGCATCAGCCACACGCCCGCGGCCACGGCCATTGCCAAGCCCAGGGCTGTCGCGATGGCCATGGCATTGCGTGCCGTGGCATAGGCCGCCTCGCTTGCCTTGGCCGCAGACTTGGCACCGGACTGGTTCATGTCGACGAGTTGGTCCATCACCTTGCTCATGGTCTCGAACGACTGCTGTGCCTCTCCTTCCAGCAGGTCCTTGGCTTGGGCATTCTCGTTTTTTCGCGACAGCACCAAGACTTGCTCATGGAGTTGCAGGTAGCGTTTCCATTCAGCCTCGAACGTGTCGTGGAGCTTGCGTTCCTCCGCACTGCTGATCAGCGCGACATAGCGCTGGTGCTGTGCGTCGAATTCCGCCTGCACCTTCGCCATGACCTTTTCGATGGCGGCCATTCTGCGATCGTCCGTGTTCAGTACATGCTGGAACTCGGCCACGCGGAAATCGGAGGTGCTGGTACTCATCTGGTTCACCGTCTCGACACTGGGAAGCCAGTTGTTCGACACGTCCGCACCGAGTGTGCGCATGACACCCATCTGCCACAGCGCCATGCCGACGATGGCCAGCATTGTCAGCAATAGCAGACCCAGTACACCGCCCAGTCGATGGGCAATCTTGTTGTTCAGATGGGGCATGGCATGTCCTTGTCAGCACTGCATGGATATCGACGTAATCGCCGCAAACTTGATGCGATTCAATACGAAACCCTCTGTATGATGCATTTTTATGCAAGTTGTCTTGCATTCAATAAAATTAATGCAATATCATGCACAAATGACTGCCATCACACCCTCTTGCTCCACTGAACTGCTTCACAACCACCTTGGCGGCTGCTGGACGGCCGGCACGGGCGATGCCACGCCACTGTTCGATCCGGTTCTCGGCACGGAGCTGGTCCGTGTGGACGCGACAGGGCTGGACCTGCCCGGCGGGTTCGAGCACACCCGCCGCGTCGGCGGTGGCGCGCTGCGCGCTCTGACCTACCGCGAACGCGCCGGGCTGCTTGGCGCCATCGTCCAGGTGCTGCAGACCAACCGCGACGCCTACTACGCCATCGCCACCGCCAACAGCGGCACGGTCAAGAACGACTCTGCAGTGGACATCGACGGTGCGATCTACACGATCGGCACCTACGCCAAGCTGGGCGACACGCTGGGCGACCGACACACCCTGCTGGATGGCGCCGTGACACCACTGGCCAAGGGCGGAGCCTTCGGCAGCCAGCATGTGCAGGTGCCTGCCCAGGGCTTGGCGCTGTTCATCAATGCCTTCAATTTCCCGTCGTGGGGCCTGTGGGAAAAGGCGGCACCGGCGCTGCTGTCGGGCGTGCCGGTGGTAGTGAAACCGGGCACCTCGACCGCCTGGCTGACGCAGCGCATGGTGCGCGACGTGGTCGAGGCGGGCATCCTGCCGCCCGGCGCACTGAACATCGTCTGCGGCAGCTCGGCCGGACTGCTTGACGCATTGCGGCCGTTCGACGTGCTGTCGTTCACCGGCTCGGCAGACACCGCCGCACTGCTGCGGCGTCACCCGGCCGTCGCGGAGCGCTCGGTGCGTGTGAACATCGAGGCGGACAGCGTCAACGCGGCCGTGCTGATGCAGGACGCAGCGCCCGGCAGCGCCGCGTTCGATCTGCTGGTGAAGGAAGTCGTCCGCGAGATGACGGTCAAGTCGGGCCAGAAGTGCACCGCCATCCGCCGCATTGTCGTACCCGAAGCGCTTTATGGCGCCGTTGCAGAAGCCATCGGCACGCGTCTGGCCAAGACCACCGTGGGCAACCCGCGCAACGAGGCGGTGCGCATGGGCTCGCTCGTCAGCCGCGCCCAGCTGCGCAGCGTGCAGGACGGGCTGGCTGCCCTGCAGGCCCACACCGACACCCTGTTCGACGGCCGGAGCACGGCGCTGATCGACGCCGATCCGGCCATCGCCGCGTGCATCGCCCCGGTGCTGCTCGGCACGCGCAACGCCGATGGCAACGCGATTGTCCACACCACCGAGGTGTTCGGTCCGGTCGCCACACTGCTGCCCTACCGGGATGCAGCCCACGCCCGGGCGCTGGTGGCGCGCGGAGAAGGCTCGCTCGTCTGCTCGCTGTATGGCGAAGACGGTGCCGAGTCGGCCAGTGCGCTGGCCGATACCGCACTCGACCTCGCCGCCAGCCACGGCCGCGTCCATGTGATCACGCCTGAAGTCGCGGCCCTGCAGAGCGGCCATGGCAATGTGATGCCCCAGTCGCTGCACGGTGGCCCCGGTCGGGCCGGCGGTGGCGAGGAACTGGGCGGGCTGCGGGCGCTGAATTTCTACCATCGGCGTGCTGCAGTGCAGGGCAGTGCCGCGGTGCTCGGGAGCGTGCAGGCGACGCACTGAGCCACAATCGGCGCCTTGTCCAGGCGCCACCAGGCGCCACCAGGAGCCTGCGATGTCCTTGTTCCCTCGCCATCTGATCGCCTTTGCCCTGCTGTTCGGTGTGGCGGCCCTGCCTGTGCATGCGGCCAGCACGGCGGCGTCGTCTGCGTCCGACAGCGCGTCGAGCGCGGTCGGCAGCCTGTCCACCTCGATCGGCAAGTCCAGCAACAGCTCGTCGCCAGGCCATGACGTGGCCGATGGCGACTACCGCGTGATCGACATCGCCGAGGCTGCGGACCGACCGGGGCTCGTGCGCCTGACGCTGCAGGGCGTGACGGTGGCAGAGAACACCGAGTTCGCGCTGTACCTGCCGCGCCTGACGTTCGAACAGGCACAGCTGGCCACCGGTCAGCAGGTGCGCACCCGCCAGCGCGCCTACGGCATCGAATTCGCCCGCACCGATGCGCACGCGCCGTTTTTCCTGGTGCTGCACGACGAGTGGTACCGCGAACTGGCATCGCATCCCGTGACGCTGTGAGGAACGCGGTCGGCCTGGCGTTGCTCGCCCTGGTCGCCGCCGCGGTGCCGCTCTGTGCGCAGGCGGAGCTGCCGCGCCTGTGCGACCGTCCCGGCACCCTCACCGCCGCACAGCAGGACCGCCTCCTGCGCGTCAGCGCCATCGTCAAGGCCGAACTCACCCGCAGCGGGCAGCGGGTGGCGCTGGTCTCGCGCTCGGGATTGAACCTGGACCGCCTCGGCCTGCGCTATTCCCACGCCGGTTTCACACTGCGCGAGAGTGCCAACGGCCCGTGGTCGGTGCGCCAGCTCTACTACGCCTGCGACGAAGGCCGGCCGCGTCTGTTCGACCAGGGCCTGTCGGGCTTCCTGTTCGGCACCGACGACCCGGCCCGTGGCGCGCTGTCGCTGGTGTTCCTGCCGCAGAACGACGCCGATGCACTGGAGCGGACCGTGCTCGACACCCGGCAAGCGCTGGCGCTGCTCGGCACGGCCTACAGCGCCAATGCCTACGCCTGGGGGCAGCGTTACCAGAACTGCAACCAGTGGGCCATCGAGCTGTTCGCCACGGCCCGCGGCGGCCTGGTGGAGGCCGACCGCACCGCGGCGCAGCAATGGTTGCAGACGCAGGGATATGCCCCACGGGTCATCGACCTCGGTTTCGCGCCGCTGCTGTGGTTCAGCGCCTTCAGCCCGTGGCTCCACAACGACGACCACCCGGCGGACGACCTGCAACAGGCCCGCTACCGGGTCAGCATGCCGGTGTCGATCGAGGCGTTCGTGCAGGCCACCGTCCCGGGCGCCACGCGCATCGAGGTCTGCCACACAGGGGCGCGCGTGGTCATCCATCCCGGCTGGACGCCCATCGGCGAGGCCTGCGAGCCCGGCGATGGCGACACCGTCGTCGCACTGGACTGAGCGCCAGCAGACAGGCGGCCCTGACATGACGCCTGCGGGACGCCTGTCGCGTCTGGTGGCGTTCAGAATCCGCCGGGTCGACCGCCCGCCGGAGAGCCCCCATGTCCCACCGCACCGCCCACCGAATCTGTCCGCTGTGCGAGGCCTGCTGTGGCCTGGTCCTCGACATCGACCGTGACGCGCAGGGAGCCGAGCACATCGCCACCATCCGTGGCGACGAGGCCGATCCGTTCAGCCGCGGCTACCTGTGCCCGAAAGCGATAGCGCTGAAGGACCTGCACGACGATCCGGACCGGCTGCGCCAGCCGCTGATCCGCCGCGGTGGCCAGCACGTGCCAGCAACCTGGGACGAGGCGTTCGCCGAAATTGCCCGCGGCCTCGGTGACGTGCAGGCGCGCCATGGTCGTGGTGCGGTCGGCATCACGCTTGGCAATCCGATCGTGCACAAAGTCGGGCTGACGCTGGCGGTGCCGACGCTGGTGAAGGCGCTCGGTACCAGACACGTCTACTCGGCTTCCACGCTCGACCAGATGCCGCGGCAGCTCGCCTGCGGACTGCTGTACGGCCACTGGTTCAGCGTGCCGGTGCCTGACATCGACCGCACCGACTGGCTGCTGGTGATCGGTGCCAATCCGATGGCGAGCAACGGCAGCATGTGGACGGTGCCGGATTTCCGCGGTCGGGCCAAGGCGCTGCGCCAGCGCGGCGGGCGGCTGGTCGTGGTCGATCCGCGGCGGACCGAGACCGCGCGGGTGGCCGACGAGCACCTGCCGATCCGCCCCGGCGCGGACGGGTTCCTGCTCGCCGCGATGGTGCACACGCTGTTCGAGGAAGACCGCGTGCGGCTCGGCGCGGCGGCGCCCGTGGTGGATGCGGCCGATGTCGAGGCGGTCCGGCTGGCGGTGGCGCCCTTCGCACCGGAGGCGGTGGCCGAACGCTGCGCTGTTCCAGCCGAGACGATCCGCCGGCTGGCGCGCGCGCTGGCCGCCGCACCGCGGGCTGCGGTCTACGGCCGGATCGGCACCAATGGGCAGACCTTCGGCACGCTGTCGGCGTGGTTGATCGATGTGCTCAACGTGCTGACCGGGCGGCTGGACGCGCAGGGCGGCGTGATGTTCCCGAAAGCCGCTGCGCTGGCGGCGAACACGATGGGAACGCCGGGCACTGGTCGCGGCGTGACCACCGGGCGCCACCACAGCCGTGTGAGCGGTGCACCCGAAGTGCTGGGGGAGTGGCCGATCACCTGTCTGGCCGAGGAAATCGAGACACCCGCCACATCACCCGATCAGCCCGCCGTGAAGGCACTGATCACGGTCGCGTCCAATCCGGTGCTCTCCGCACCCGGCAGCCCGCGGCTGGCGGCTGCGCTGGACACGCTCGACTTCATGGTCAGCGTGGACATCTACCTGAACGAGACGACCCGCCACGCCAACGTCATCCTGCCCGGGCGCTCGCCGCTGGAGGACGGACATTTCGACATCGCCTTCGCGCAGCTTTCGCTGCGCAACCATGCGCGCTACAGCCCGCCGGTCGGACTGGCCGACTCGGGGCAGCCCGCCGAATGGGAGATCGTGCTGCGCCTGAGCGAAATGGCGCAGGGACGCGGACCAGGCGGTGTGGTCGATGTGGCCGCGCTGGACGACCGGCTGGCGCGGCAGGACGCCGAGCGTTTCGCTGGCGACCGCGCGGACGCTGCCCTGGCCGATGCCTCGCGCTGGCGCGGGCCGGAGCGGCGGCTGGACCTGGCGCTGCGCGCCGGGCCGCATGGCGACGATTTCGGGCGCAGGCCGGGCGGCGTGCGGCTGGCGGCGTTGCTGGACGCACCGTCCGGACTCGATCTCGGTGCGCTGGCGCCGCGTTTGCCGGAAGTGCTGCGCACGCCGAGCGGCCGGGTCGACCTGGCGCCGCCGTTGCTGCTCGGCGACTTGCCGCGTGCACTGGCCGCGCTGCACGAACCCGCGCCGCCGCTCGTGGTCATCGGCCGGCGCGACGTGCGCTCGAACAACTCGTGGATGCACAACCTGCCGACGCTGGCGAAGGGGCCATTCCGCGGTGCAGCGCAAGTGCATCCGGTCGATGCGGCCCGCATCGGGCTGGTGGATGGCGCGTCGGCACGTGTCCTGAGAGCGGACGATGCGCGGTGTCACATCACCGTGCAGATCCATGTCGATGACAGCGTGATGCCGGGCGTTGTCTGCCTGCCGCACGGCTGGGGGCATGACCTGCCGGGCACCCGGCTGCCTGTCGCAGCCGAGCGTCCGGGCGCGAACCTCAACGCGGTGCTGGACGAGCGGCTGCGCGATCCGCTGTCGGGCAACGCGGTGCTGTCCGGGGTGGCGATCCTGCTGGAGGCGCTGCCCGCGATCAGGTGACGG
>NZ_JBFPGY010000191.1:0-2842 GCF_041083715.1 Sphaerotilus sp. | reverse complement strand
CTGACGCGCCACCACAGCGAGGTGGTGCGGACGATGGCACGGCAGTGGCTCGACACGCTCAGCCCGAGCAACCTGCCGTTCAACCCCGAAGTGGTGCAGGCGACCCGCGAACGCCTCGGCGCCAATCTGGTCGAGGGTGCACAGAACGCGGTGGACGACTGGCGCCAGCAGCACGGCCTGCCACCCCTGCTGCAGCCCGAACACACCTACCGTCCCGGCACCGAAGTGGCGATCACCCCCGGTGCGGTGGTGATGCGCAACCGGCTGGTCGAGCTGATCCAGTACGCGCCCGCCACCGACACGGTGCAGGCCGAGCCGGTCTTCATCGTGCCGTCGTGGATCATGAAGTACTACATCCTCGACCTGAGTCCGGAGAACTCGCTGGTGCGCTGGCTGGTCGGCCAGGGCCACACCGTCTTCATCCTGAGCTGGAAGAACCCCGACCGGGGCGATGCCGGCATCGGTCTGAACGACTACCTGCAGTGGGGCGTGTTCGACAGCCTCGCCCGCATCCGCGCACTGGTCCCCGACCAGCCGGTGCACGCCTGCGGCTACTGCCTGGGCGGCACGCTGCTGTCGATGGCCGCCGCCGCGCTGGCCCGCCCGCAGCAGGTCGCCAACGCACCGCAGCAGGCGCCGCTGGCCAGCGTGACGCTGCTGGCCTCGGAAACCGACTTCACCGAGCCGGGCGAGATGGGCGTGCTGATCGACGAGTCGCAGGTGCAGCTGCTCGAAGCGATGATGGCCGACCGGGGGTTCCTGACCGGGCAGCAGATGGCGGGGTCGTTCCAGTTCCTGCATGCGCGCGATCTGGTCTGGTCGATGAAGATGCGCGAGTACCTGCTCGGCGAGCGCGTCCATCCCAATGACCTGATGGCCTGGAACGCCGACGTGACGCGCATGCCGGCGCGCATGCACAGCGAGTACCTGCGCCGCTGCTACCTGCGCAACGAACTGGCCGAGGGGCGCTACCTCGTCGAGGCCGCGCCGGTCTCGCTGTCCGACATCCGCGTGCCGGTCTTTGCGGTCGGCACGGAGACCGACCACGTCTCGCCGTGGAAGTCCGTCTACAAGCTGCTGCGCCTGTCCGACACCGAGGTCACCTTCGTGCTGACCAGCGGCGGCCACAACGCCGGCATCGTCAGCGAACCCGGCCACCCGCACCGCCACTGCGCGCTGCACGTCACCGCGACAACCGACCCTTGGCAAAGTCCCGAGGACTGGCAAGCGGCCGCCGAGCACCGCGAAGGCTCCTGGTGGACGGCGTGGAACGACTGGCTCGGCGCGCACAGCCACGGCACCGTGCCGGCCCGGGCCATCGACCCGGCCGCCATCCTCACCGCCGCACCGGGCGACTACGTGCAGACCCGGTACGCAGACTGACGGCAGGGGTTCAGCCGACTCGATTGCCCGCCGTCAGACCACGGCGTAGCATGCGGCCGCATGTTCACCCTGCCTCCTCCACTGCGTGGCGCCGCTCTGGCGCTGGTTCTGAGCACCGCCGTGCTGGTCGGCTGCGGCGGCGGCCTCTACTTCGGCTGGGCCGGCGGCGGCTACGACGACCTGCCCCCCAGCGTGAGCCTGGTCACCAGCGTGACCTCGGCCAAGGTCGGCGACCCGGTGCGTCTGTCGGCCGCAGCGAGCGACGACTACGCCGTGGCGCGGGTCGAGTTCTACCGGGTCGAGTCCACCGGGACCGTCACACGGCTGGGCACGGACACCTTTGTCCCCTACGCCTGGGACACCGTGCAGCCGGACAGCCCCGACGGGGTCGTGCGCTATCTGGCACGCGCGGTCGATGACGCCGGACAGGTCACCGACAGTGCGTGGGTGAGCGTGACCGTGCAACGCTGATCCGATGCAACTGCAATGAAAGGCACCACCTTGAACACGAATCCCCCGGGGCGACCAGGCGTCGCCCTCACCTCCGCCCTGATGACTGCGCTGTCGCTGTCGATCAGCGCCGGCTGTGCCCAGCAGTCGTCCGGTCCGGGCATGGCCGATCAGGCACGCGCGACAGGCCAGGTGGTGGCCAAGGACGCGAAGGAAGCGGGCGCCGCCGTGGCCCACGGCGCGCGCGAAGTCGGCTCGGCCGCCGGCCAGACCGGGCGAGACATCGGCCGCACGGTGAAGGACGCCGCGGTCGGCGCATGGGAGGCCACGCGCCAGGGCGCGCAGGCCGTCGGTGCGGCGGCGAGCGGTGCCGTGAGCGAGATCCGCAAGTAGCGTCAGGTCCGCCGGCCCCAGGGCGTGTTCACGCCGCCTTGGCTTCCAGCACGCTCAGCAGGGCTGCTCCGTACGCCTCCAGCTTTTTCGCCCCGACACCGCTGATGCCGCCCAGTTCCGCCAGCGATGCCGGCTGGCGACGCGCCATCTCGGCCAGCGTCGCGTCGTGGAAGACGACATAGGCGGGCAGGTTGTGTTCGCGCGCCACATCGGCACGCCACTGGCGCAGCGCCTCGAAGCTGGCGATCTGCCGGGCGTCCAGATCGGCAGGCGCCACCTTGGGTCCGCGCGGTGCCGCGTCGGCCCCGGCCGCCAGACCACCCCGGGTGCGCGAACGACTGCGGCGGGGCGCTTCGGCGGGCGTGCGCATGCGCAGCTGCACGTCACCGCGCAGCACCGTGCGCGCCGTGTCGGTCAGTGCCAGCGTGCCGTACTCGCCCTCCGTCACGACGTGACCAAGCGCCACCAGTTGCCGCAGCACCGCGCGCCACTGCTGCTCGCTCAGGTCGGTGCCGATGCCGAAGGTGCTCAGGCCGGCATGGCCGTACTGCTCGACCTTCTCGGTGCGCTTGCCACGCAGCACGTCGATCAGGTAGGCCACGCCGAAGCTGCGGGC
>NZ_JBFPGY010000190.1:0-2849 GCF_041083715.1 Sphaerotilus sp. | reverse complement strand
AACGCCCGCTCGGCCAGCACTGCCAGCCGCCATGTCGGGACGGTGTCGGTGGGGTTGCAGGCGCAGTTCTGAGCCCGGCGCGCTCGCCCGGCCGTCAGCGCAGCGCCTGCACGATGGCTGCCAGCAGCGCATCGGCCCGGAAAGGCTTGTGCAGCACCTGCAGCCCGCTCGCGGCCAGCAGGGACAGATCGTCCGGGGCCGTGTCTCCCGTGACCACCAGCACCGGCACCGGGCCGCCATAGCGGCGCACGGCTTCGATCACCTCCACGCCGGTCGCGCCGCGCAACCGGTGGTCGGTGATCAGCAGGTCAATGCCGACATGGCCGCGCGGCAGGCTGGCCAGGTGGCGCCGCAGTGGCGTCAGGCCATCGTGGGTCCGGACCGTGGCCCCCCACGCTTCCAGCCGTGCGCGCATCGCCGCCTGAACGGCCGGTTCGTCCTCGACGACCGTCAGGCGCAGGCCGCGCAGCGGATACGGATCACCCTCCGGGCCGAGCGGCACGGTCGGTGGCGTTGGCGCGCGCGGCACCCGCACCGAGAAGCAGCTGCCGCGGTCCAGCCGCGAGCGCAGGTGCAGGCCATGGCCGAGCAGTGCCGCGCTGCGCTGCACGATCGACAGGCCCAGTCCGAGTCCGCGACTGCCATCCCCGCTGCCGTCGGATTGCCGTGCGACCGGGCGGGTGCCCCGCTGGTCGGCGATCTGCACGAATTCCTCGAAGACGGTGTGCTGCAGCGCCTCCGGAATCCCGAGTCCGGTGTCCCAGACCTCGATGCGCAGGGTTTCGCCCTGGCGCCGTGCGGCCATCAGCACACCGCCGGATTCGGTGTAGCGCACCGCGTTGCTGACCAGGTTGCGCAGGATCTGCTCCAGCATCACCGGATCGGAGACCACCGCATCGCGTGTCGGTCGAAAGCGCAGCGTGATGCCCTTGCGGCGCGCCGTCTCGCCCTCGTGGGTGGCGATCGCGTCGAACAGTGCCTGCAGCGCGACCGTCTGCAGGCGCGGGCGCACCGTGCCGGCCTCCAGCCGCGACAGATCGAGCAGGCCCTTGAGCAGGTCCTCCATCGACGACACGGCCTCGTTGACACGGTCGGTCATCGGCCGCAGTGCGATCGGCACCTGCTCGCGCAGCAGGTCGATCAGCAGCCCGATCGTCACCACCGGCTGGCGCAGGTCGTGGCTGGCGGCGGTGAGGAAGCGGGTCTTGGCCTGGTTGGCTTGCTGCAGCGCGTGGGTGCGTTCGACGACGCGGCGCTCCAGGTCGGCGTTGAGCTGCTCCACCTGGTGCAGGGCGCCGACCAGCCGCTTGATCAGCACCCCGCCGACGATGGCCAGCGACACCGGCAGTGCGTAGGGCAGCCAGAAGGTGTCCATCACCGAGGTCAGGCCGCGCCAGTACACATAGTCGTGCAGGGCGGCCAGCATCGACACCGCCACGGCGGCCACCAGCGCACAGCGCAGGAGCAGTGGCAGTCGCCGGGTCTCCTGCCACAGCGGCACGATCGCCAGCACCATGCCGGCGAACATCATCGGGTAGCTGCCCGCTCGCACGGCTTCGAGCGAGTCCGTGAGCCATCCATAGGCGGCCATCGCCAGCAGCACTGTGGTGCTGACCTGCAGGATGCCGAGAGCCACCGGGTGTGGATGGCCGGAGAGCACCATCGCTGTCCGGCACAGTGTTGCCGATGCGACCAGTTGCAATGCGAAGAAGGCGGCAACGAGCAGTGGCGACGCGGCGGTCACCATGTTGTAGTGGGCGATGTTGCTGACCGCGATCAGTACCCACAGTGCGCCGAAGCTGCCCAGCAGCCGCTCGCTGCGCCGCCGCCACCAGATGAGCAGCATGACCACCGCCAGTGCGGCACCCGCGACGTTGAGCCAGATCGGCAGCATGACCGACAGGCGCAGGCTGGTCAGGTAGTGCCCGGCCATCGCGGCGGCCGGGCCGACCACCACGGTGGACAGGCCGCCACGGCTGCTGTGCGCCACCGACAGCTCCAGGTGGTTGACACCGACCCGCAGCATGTGCGGCGGCAGACTGATCCACTGCAGCGTCGGATAGCCGCCCGCGACAACCGGATCCAGGTGGTCCAGTGCTGCGCCGCTGACCAGCCAGCCATTCAGGCGCACCTCGTGCACATCGCTGAGCCGCGACATGCACAGCGCCCACATCTCGGTGGGGGCGGCCTGCAGTTCGATGTGGATCCGGTAGTGGCCGATGCCCGTGTCGTCCAGGTCGCGGGCGCTCCAGGTGTCGGGCAGGGGCACGGGCATGGGTGCCGAGTGCAGATCCTGCGCGAACAGGGCTTCTTTCACCTCGATCACCGCCGACCTGCGGCCTTCATCCGGCGTCTCGGTTTCTTCGGCGCGGACGGCCTCGGGTGCCAGCGACAGCAGCCCGCACAGGGCGAGCAGGCACAGGACGATGGCGAGGAGGCGGACGGTGGCGGTGTTCATCGGCGGACAGGATCATCGCAGACCTGCCCGCCACCAGACGGGGGTCAGCCCGGCTGCAGAGCCAGGATCCACTTGACGAGGTTGCGTGCGTCGGCCTCCTTGATCGCCACGGCATTCGGCGGCATCGCCAGCCCGGAGGCCTTGCCCTTCCAGTGGCTCTCGTAGGGGTTGGAGCCTGTGAGCACCGTGTGGGTCAGTGTGCCGAGGGCCTTCTTGTCGCCCTGGTACTTGGCGGCGACGTCCTTCCAGGCCGGTCCGATCGGCGCGAGGCCATCCGGACCCTTGGCGCCCGGGTCGATGTGGTGGCAGGTCATGCAGCCGCTCTTGCTGGCCAGGGCGAGCATGGCGTCGTCCTTGGCCGAGCCGGCTTGCGCGGCCGTCGCGGCGAGGG
>NZ_JBFPGY010000189.1:0-31168 GCF_041083715.1 Sphaerotilus sp. | reverse complement strand
TGGCGGTGCCGCCAAACTTCTTCGACAGCACGGTCGTGATCGCCGCCGTCAGCGTCGTCTTGCCGTGGTCCACGTGACCGATGGTGCCGACGTTGACGTGCGGCTTGGTACGGACAAACTTTTCCTTAGACATTTTCAGATCTCCAGATCACAAAGAACATGGCCGGTGGCCGGTTTAACGTCTCGCGGGAACCTGCAGGTCCGTTCACCACCGGCAGTGAACGGCAGACTCGCCGAAGACAGCAAATTGGAACTGCCACCCGGCGGGCGGGTGGCAGCGGGCGGTAGTTTACTTCGAACGCGCCGTGATGATCTGCTCGGCGACGTTGCGCGGAGCTTCAGCGTAGTGCTTGAACTCCATCGTGTACGTGGCGCGACCCTGCGACATCGAACGCAGCGTGGTCGAGTAGCCGAACATTTCCGACAGCGGCACTTCGGCCTTGATGGTCTTGCCACCGCCAGGGATGTCGTCCATGCCCTGGACCATGCCGCGGCGGCTGGACAGATCGCCCATCACCGAGCCGGCGTAGTCTTCCGGGGTCTCGACTTCGACGGCCATCATCGGCTCCAGGATCACCGGCTTGGCCTTGCGGCAGCCGTCCTTGAAACCGATCGAGGCGGCCATCTTGAACGCGTTTTCGTTCGAGTCCACATCGTGGTACGAACCGAAGGTCAGCGTGACCTTCACGTCCACCACCGGGAAGCCGGCCAGCACGCCGTTCGGCAGCGTGTCGATCAGGCCCTTTTCCACCGCGGGGATGAACTCGCGCGGCACCACGCCGCCCTTGATGGCGTCGACGAATTCGAAGCCCTTGCCCGGCTCCTGCGGCTCGATGGTCAGCACGACGTGGCCGTACTGGCCCTTGCCGCCCGACTGGCGCACGAACTTGCCTTCGACTTCGGTGACCTTGTCGCGGATCGTTTCGCGGTAGGCGACCTGCGGCTTGCCCACGTTGGCTTCCACGCCGAATTCGCGCTTCATGCGGTCGACGATGATTTCCAGGTGCAGCTCGCCCATGCCGGAGATGATGGTCTGGCCCGATTCTTCGTCGGTGCGCACGCGGAACGAGGGATCTTCCGCAGCCAGACGGCCCAGCGCGATGCCCATCTTTTCCTGGTCGGCCTTGGTCTTGGGCTCGACAGCCTGCGAGATCACCGGTTCCGGGAACACCATCTTTTCCAGCGTGATGATCGCGTCCGGATCGCACAGGGTTTCGCCCGTGGTCACGAACTTCAGGCCCACGCAGGCAGCGATGTCGCCGGCCAGGATTTCCTTGATTTCCTCGCGCTGGTTGGCATGCATCTGCAGGATGCGGCCGATGCGTTCCTTCTTGCCCTTGATGGGGTTGAAGACGGAGGCGCCGGACTGCAGCACGCCCGAGTACACGCGCACGAAGGTCAGCTGGCCGACGAACGGGTCGGTCATCAGCTTGAACGCCAGCGCGGCGAACTTCTCGTTGTCGTCGGCGCGACGGGTGGTCGGCTCGTCGTCTTCATCGGTGCCTTCGACCGGCGGGATGTCCACGGGCGAGGGCATGAAGTCGATCAGCGCGTCGAGCATGCGTTGCACGCCCTTGTTCTTGAACGCGCTGCCGCACAGCATCGGCTGGATTTCGCAGGCGATGGTGCGCGTGCGCAGGGCCAGCTTGATCTCGTCTTCGGTGAGGTCACCGGTTTCGAGATACTTGTTCATCAGCTCTTCGGTCGCCTCGGCGGCGGCCTCGACCATCTTCTCGCGCCATTCCGCGGCGACGGAGACCAGGTCGGCCGGGATTTCCGCATAGTCGAACTTCATGCCCTGGGAGGCTTCGTCCCAGAAGATGGCCTTCATCTTCAGCAGGTCGACCACGCCCTTGAAGCCTTCCTCGGCACCGATCGGCACCACGACAGGCACCGGGTTCGCGCGCAGACGCGTCTTCATCTGCTCGACGACCTTGAAGAAGTTGGCACCGGTGCGGTCCATCTTGTTCACGAACGCGAGGCGGGGCACCTTGTACTTGTTGGCCTGGCGCCAGACGGTCTCGGACTGCGGCTGCACGCCACCGACCGCGCAGTACACCATGCAGGCACCGTCGAGCACGCGCATCGAACGTTCGACTTCGATGGTGAAGTCCACGTGTCCCGGGGTGTCGATGATGTTGATGCGGTGTTCCGGCAGCGAGCGGTCCATGCCCTTCCAGAAGCAGGTCGTGGCCGCCGACGTGATGGTGATGCCGCGCTCTTGTTCCTGCTCCATCCAGTCCATCGTGGCCGCGCCATCGTGGACTTCACCGATCTTGTGGTTCACGCCCGTGTAGAACAGGATCCGTTCGGTGGTGGTGGTTTTGCCGGCGTCGATGTGGGCCGAGATACCGATGTTGCGGTACCGCTCGATGGGGGTCTGGCGAGCCATGGTGTCACTCCAAATGCAAAGACTGCCCCAGACGGTCGATCGGACCGAAAAGGGCAGCCAGGGGGTTCAAGGTCGGATGGACCGGATCAGTCTCTGAATCAGAAACGGAAGTGCGAGAACGCCTTGTTGGCTTCTGCCATGCGGTGCACTTCGTCGCGCTTCTTCATCGCGCCGCCACGGCCTTCGCTGGCTTCGAGCAGTTCGTTGGCCAGACGCTGGGCCATCGACTTCTCGCTGCGCTTGCGGGCGGATTCCTTCAGCCAACGCATGGCCAGGGCCATCCGGCGGACAGGGCGAACTTCCACGGGAACTTGGTAGTTCGCACCGCCGACACGGCGGGACTTGACTTCGACCATCGGCTTGACGTTGTTCAGCGCGGTCATGAAGATTTCGAGCGGCTCCTTGCCGGCCTTCTTCTCCACCTGCTCCAGGGCACCATAGATGATGCGCTCGGCAACGGCCTTCTTGCCCGATTCCATGACGACGTTCATGAACTTGGACAGATCGACGGATCCGAACTTCGGATCAGGCAGGATCTCGCGCTTGGGTACTTCGCGGCGACGTGGCATTTCAATTCCTTTCGAGGCTTCAGTTGGCAGCCGGTGCTCGGTGAGCGTGTTGGCGGCCTCGGATGTCACTCACAGCCTGGACATCCACTTACTCCCGACAGCTTGACGCTGAACGGTGACGATGTGACGACCGATCGGGTACGTCAGATCACGCATGGGGCGAACCCCGGCAGGCTTATTTGGCCTTGGTGTTCTTCGGACGCTTCGCGCCGTACTTGGAGCGCGATTGCTTGCGGTCCTTGACGCCCTGCAGGTCGAGGGAGCCGCGCACGATGTGGTAACGCACACCCGGCAAGTCCTTCACACGACCGCCGCGCACGAGCACGACCGAGTGTTCCTGGAGGTTGTGGCCTTCACCGCCGATGTACGAGATGACCTCGAAACCGTTGGTCAGGCGCACCTTGGCGACTTTCCGGAGTGCCGAGTTCGGCTTCTTCGGGGTCGTGGTGTAGACGCGGGTGCAGACACCGCGGCGCTGCGGGCAATTCTGCATCGCAGGCGACTTGGACTTCGTGACTTCGACCTCACGGCCTTGGCGCACGAGCTGGTTGATGGTTGGCATGGGTAACTTGTTCCCGTTTGAAGTTACGATGTTTCCCGGTCGTTCCGATGACCACACAGCGCGGCGATTTGCCATTGCCATGCGCTCGGAAATTTCCGAAAAGCCTTCGATTGTACGCGCCTTCCGTCAACAGGGGCAATGCGGAGTGACATCGGGTGCGACAGTGACGCGACACGGAGGGCTTCCGCTAGAGTCCGGACATGTTCGCTGCTGCCGATCCCTCCGATGTGCGATTCCCTTCGATCGAGGGTCTGCGTGCGTTCGAGGCCGTGGCGCGGCTTGGTTCCTGCGAGCGCGCAGCCGATGAACTGGCCGTGACCGCCAGTGCCATCTCCAAGCGGGTGGCCACGCTGGAAGACCTGCTCGGCACGCCGCTGTTCAGCCGCAGCCTGCGCACCCTGGCCCTGACCGCCGCCGGTCGCGAGTACCTGGAGCAGGTGCGCGCAGCCCTCGGGCTGCTGGCGGCTGTGCCACTGCACCGCCGCCAGGCCCAGCGGGTGCAGCGCCTGCGCGTGAGTTCTCCGCCGACCTTCGCGCGCCAGATCCTGGTGCCCGCGCTGGCCGACTACACCGCTGCCCACCCCGAGGTCGAGCTGGAGATCGTGCTGTCGATTCCCTACATCGATGGCGGGCAGGCCGATGCCGACGTCGAGATCCGCAACGGCGACGCCGCCGCCGCCGGTGTCGATCCGCTGATGGACGATGTGCTGGTGCCACTGGCCGCGCCCGGGCTGCTGGCGCGGCTGGGGCCGATCGCCATGCCCGCCGATCTGGCATTGGCTCCGCTGCTGCGCACGCCGCTGGAGCCTTGGACGCCATGGTTCCGCGCCGCCGGGCTGGACTGGCACGAGCCGACGCAGGGGCCACGGCTGGTCGACCTCGGCCTGACGCTGGAAGCGGCGGTGTGCGGGCAGGGCGTGGCGCTGGCGCGGCCGTCGCTGGCGCGGCACTGGCTGCGCAGCGGGGCACTGGTGCCGCTGTTCCGGGTCACGGCCCGGCCGGCGCACCTGTACTACGCGGTTGCCCACAGTGCGCACGAGCCGGCGTTCGGCTTCATCGACTGGCTGGCCGGCATGGCCGCCGAGGTGGCCGACGAGGCGGCGCAGGAACTTCTCTCCGGTCCCGGCTGAAGATCCTTCCGCGCACACGGTGCGGGGCTGGCCTACGATCTGCGCTGCCCCCGCAGACTGTGCCAAGACCGAGGAGACCCACCGCCATGACCGTCATCACCTGCATCGAAGACCTGCGCCAGCTCGCCGAGCGGCGCGTGCCCCGCATGTTCTACGACTACGCCGACTCCGGCTCGTGGACCGAGGGTACCTACCGCGACAACGAGCAGGCGTTCCAGCGCATCAAGCTGCGCCAGCGCGTGGCCGTCAACATGGAGAACCGCAGCACGGCGGTGAAGATGATCGGCATCGACGCGAAGATGCCGGTGGCGATCGCGCCGGTGGGCCTGACGGGGATGCAGCACGCCGATGGCGAGATCCACGCCGCCCGCGCCGCCGAGAAGTTCGGCATTCCCTTCACGCTGTCCACGATGAGCATCTGCTCGATCGAGGACATCGCGCAGAACACCACCGCGCCGTTCTGGTTCCAGCTCTACATGATGCGCGACCGCGAGGCGATGGCCCGCATGATCGAGCGCGCCCGCGCCGCCCGCTGCAGCGCGCTGGTGCTGACGCTGGACCTGCAGGTCATCGGCCAGCGCCACAAGGACCTCAAGAACGGCCTGACCGCCCCGCCGCGCCCGACGCTGAGGAACATCGTCAACCTGATGACCAAGCCGCGCTGGTGCCTGGGCATGGCGGGCACCAGGCGCCACACCTTCCGCAACCTCGTCGGCCATGTGAAGGGTGTGAGCGACATGCGCTCGCTGTCGGCGTGGACCAACGAGCAGTTCGACCCGCGGCTGTCGTGGGCGGATGTGGCCTGGGTCAAGGAGCGCTGGGGTGGCAAGCTCATCCTCAAGGGCATCCAGGATGTCGAGGACGCCCGCCTCGCGGTGGCCAGCGGCGCCGATGCGATCGTGGTCAGCAACCATGGAGGCCGCCAGCTCGATGGCGCGCTGGCGAGCATCGAGGCGCTGCCGGCCATCGTCGAGGCGGTGGGCTCGCGGATCGAGGTCTGGATGGATGGCGGCATCCGCAGCGGCCAGGACGTGCTGAAGGCCTGGGCGCTGGGTGCGCGTGGCACGATGATCGGCCGCGCCATGGTCTACGGGCTGGGCGCGATGGGCGAGGCGGGTGTCACCAAGGCGCTGCAGATCCTGCACAAGGAACTCGACGTGACGATGGCGTTCACCGGCCACACCCAGCTCGTGCAGGTGGACCGCAGCATCCTCGTCCCCGGTACGATTCCGCGGTAACCATTGGTTTCTGCGGGCTCCGTCCCACAGAGGACTGAACACAGGCTGAACGCCTCGGTAGCATCGACCGGAGTCGATCCTGTCCCGATCCGTTCGCCCGTGTGAATCTGTCCGTGCCGTTTGCCACCTCCATCGAAGACCTGCGCAGCCAGGCGCAGCGCCGCATCCCGCGCATGTTCTACGACTACGTGGATGCAGGTTCGTGGACCGAAGGCACCTACCGCGCCAACACCGACCGCCTGCGCGACATCCGCCTCTGCCAGCGCGTGGCCGTCAACCTGGACGGCCGCCACGTGCGCTCGACGATGCTGGGGCAGCCGGTGGCGATGCCGGTGGCGCTCGGACCGGCGGGGCTGGCGGGCATGATGCATTCGGATGGCGAGATCCACGCCGCGCGCGCCGCCGAGGCCTTCGGCGTGCCATTCGCGCTGTCCACGATGAGCATCTGTTCGATCGAGGACGTGGCCGCGGCCACCACGAAACCCTTCTGGTTCCAGCTCTACCTGCTGCGCGACCGCGGCTTTTCCGCCAGCCTGATCGAGCGGGCCAGGGCAGCACGCTGCTCGGCGCTGATCCTCACGCTGGACGCGCCGGTGCTGGGCCGCCGCTACAAGGACGTGCGCAACGGCCTGAGCACGGCGCCACAGTGGTACCGGCCGCGGGTGCTGCTGGACTTCGTGCGCCATCCGCGCTGGTGCATGGACATGCTGAAGACGAATCGGCGGGTCTTCGGCAACATCGTCGGCCACGCGCCGGGCGTGGACGACATCGCGAAGATGTCCGACTGGAAGCACCTCGAAGTCGACTCCAGCCTGACCTGGGACGACATCGAGTGGGTGCGCCGGCAATGGGGCGGGCCGCTGATCCTCAAGGGGTTGATGGACCCGGCCGACGCCCGCCGCGCGGCGCAGATGGGGGTGGCAGCCATCGTCGTGTCCAACCATGGCGGCCGGCAGCTGGACGGCACGCCCACCACGATCGAGGCCCTGCCGCGCATGGTCGAGGCCGTGCGCGCCGTGCCGGGTGCATCGACCGAGGTCTGGATGGACAGCGGCATCCGCAGCGGCCAGGACGTGCTCAAGGCGCTGGCCCTCGGCGCGCAGGCGACGCTGATCGGCCGGGCCTACCTCTACGGCCTCGCCGCGCAGGGACAGGCCGGTGTCACCCGCTGCCTGGAGATCCTGTCGGAGGATCTGGAGCTGTCCATGGCGCTGTGCGGCCATGTGCGTGTGGACACGCTCGACCGCAGCGTGCTGGTCGCCGAGACCTGCCCGACCTGACCGCCGTCCGCCGCGCCGCCAACAGCGCAGCGAAACCCGGTTTTCTCCAGCGCTGACCAGCAGGCCATCGGCGCCAGACTCGCAGGCATCCTGCCCTGAGTCTGCCCCATGCCTGTCCTGATCCGTCCCGCTGCCGTTGCCCGCCCCGCGCTGCCCGCCGCTGCGGCGGACACGGGTCTTCCCGCGGCGGGTCGCACAGCGCTGGCGCTGCAGGCGGCCCTGCTGGGCTGTCCGGCTTTCGAGGACGGCGCGCGCGTCGCCGTGCGCGAACTGGCGCTGCGCCTCGGATTCGACCGGGTCTCGGTGGCGCTGGCGCGGGAGGGTGCGTTGCAGCTGGCGGCCGTGTCCGATGGCTCGGCCACCGACGCGGCCACGCCCGCGCGGGCGCTGCTGCTCGCGGCGCTGGGCGAGACCTTCGACCAGCAGGCGGGCGTCGTCTGGCCCGAGCCGCGGGGCCACACCGGTGTGCCGCGCATCACGCGGGCGCACCGGGCACTGGCGGCGGTGCGTGGGGATTGCGCCGCCGGCGTGCCGCTGGTGGTGCAGGGCGCCTTGTTCGGTGCGCTGTGCTGCGAGCGCCGCGGCGGCGTGCCGGTCGATCCGGATGAACTGGCGATGCTGGAGCAACTGGCGAGCTGCATCGCGCCGGTGCTGGCGCTGCTGCGCGACCGCGAGCGGCCGTGGTACCAGCGTCTGCAGGCGGTGGCGGCGACCCGCGTGGCGCCGTGGCGCCGCGTGTCCCTGGTCAGCGCCGTGGTGCTGGCGCTGGTCGGGCTGGCCTGGCCGGCCGATGTGCACCTGGGCGGACAGGCGCGACTCGAAGGGGCCGTGCAGCGCGTGCTGGCCGTGCCGGCGGACGGCTTCGTGCAGCAGGTCCATGCCCGCCCCGGCGACAGCGTGCGCGCCGGGCAGGTGCTGGTGGAACTGGCGGATCAGGACCTGCAGCTCGAACGCCAGCGCTGGCAGAGCCAGCTCGCGCAGCACCAGGACGCCTGGGCCACCGCCAATGCCCGCGCCGACCGTGCCCAGCTGGTCCAGAACCAGAGCCGCATCGACGAAGCCCAGGCGCAGCTCGACCTGGTCGAAGCCCGCCTGCAGCGCGGCCGGCTGGTCGCGCCCTTCGATGGCCTCGTCGTGCAGGGGGATCTCAGCCAGCAGCTCGGCGCGCCGGTGCACCAGGGCGACGCGCTGATGACGCTGGCGCCGGGCGACCGCTTCCGCGTCATCGTCGAGGTGGACGAGCGCGACATCGCGCAGGTCCGCGTCGGCCAGACCGGCACGCTGGCGCTGACGGCGCTGCCCTGGCAGACGCTGCCGCTCCGGATCACACGCATCAGTCCTGTGGCGCGGGCGGTGGAGGGCCGCAACGTGTTCGAGGTCGAGGCGGCCTTGCCGGAGCGTCCGGCCGATCTGCGGCCCGGCCTGCAGGGCCAGGCGCAGATCGACGCCGGCCGCGCCGCGAACGGCTGGCGCTGGACGCGGCGGCTGGTCGAATCCGCCCGACTGGCGCTGTGGTCGTGGTGGGGCTGATGGACGTGCCGCTGCACAGCGCGCAATGGTTCCGCGTGGCCGGGCTGCGGCCGCGGCTGGACGAACAGGCGGCCGTGCAGCGCATGGTGGTGCGCGGGGCCGTCTGGCAGGTGCTGACGCGGCCGGATGGCGACCGCAGCGTGCGCCTGAACGCCACCGCCTGGGTGACGATCGGCCGCTGTGACGGCCGCTACACCCTGCAGCGCCTGTGGGAGATGACATTGGCCGAGCTGCGCGACGACGCGCCGACGCAGGACGAGCTGCTCGGCCTGCTGGCGCGGCTGCACCGGACCGGCTTGTTGAGCTTCGACCGGCAACCCGACTTCGGCGCGCCCTCGCCCGAGGCCGCCACCGACCGCACCGCCGCCGATGCCGAGGCGCCTCGGCAGTCGCTGCTGGCGTGGCGCATGCCCTTCGGCTGCCCGGATACCGGACTCGGCTGGCTGGCTGCCCGGTTGCGCTGGCTGTTCACGCCCGTTGTGCTGGTGCTGTGGCTGCTGGGCGTGGGCGCTGCGCTGGTCGCTGCCTGGCCGCATGCGGCCGAGCTGTCTGCCCAATTGCATGGCAGCCTGGGCACGCCGCGCGGCCTCGCCTGGGCCTGGCTGGCCTACCCGGTGATGAAGGTGCTGCACGAAGTGGGGCACGGGCTGGCGATCCGCCACTGGGGCGCACGTGTGCCGCAGTGGGGCGTGACGCTGCTGATGGGCACGCCGGTGCCCTACGTGGACGCATCGGCCACCGCCGCGCTGCCGAGCCGCCGCCAGCGGGCGGTGGTTGCGGCGGCGGGCATCCTGGTCGAGCTGACGCTGGTGGCGCTGGCCCTGGTGGTCGCGCTGGCGGTGCAGCCCGGCGCGCTGCGCGACCTGGCGCTGGTGGTGGTGGCGATCGGCGGGCTGTCGTCGCTGCTGGTCAACGCCAATCCGCTGATGCGCTTCGATGGCTACCACCTGCTGTGCGATCTGGCGGACCTGCCGAATCTGGCGCTGCGCAGCGCGTCGCACTGGCTGCATGCCCTGCGCACCCGCGTCTTGCGGATTCCGGGCGAACCACCGGTCGTCCCGCTGCCCGGTGAGGCGCTCTGGCTGTGGGCCTACGCGCCGGCGGCGCTGGTGATGCGCTGGAGCGTGGCGCTGGGCATGGGGCTGTGGCTCGCGTCGGTGTCGTCAGTGCTGGGCGCGCTGGCGGCGCTGTACTTCGGCTGGACGCTGGTCGGACAGCCGCTGCGGGCGCTGGGGCGCTGGCTGGCGGGCTGGTCGCTGGCACCGGCCGAGCGGCGGCGTGCCGGCTGGTCGCTCGCGGCGCTGGCGCTGTGCGTGCTGGGGCCGGTGCTGGCCGTGCCGCTGCCGGATGCCGCGCTGGCGCAAGGCGTGCTGTGGCCACCCGAGGACGCACTGGTCCGCACGCAGACCGCCGGCTTCGTCGAGGCCGTGCTGGTCGCCGAAGGCCAGACGGTGCAGCGCGGCGACCCGCTGCTGCACCTGTCCTCCCCGACGTTGCTGGCCGAGCGCGAGCGCCTGGCCGGGCGCATCGAGGCGTTGCAGGCCGACCGCTTCCAGGCGCTGCGGCTGGACAAGGCGCAGCTCGTCTCGGTCGACCACGCGCTGCAGGCCGCCGAGGCCGAACTGGCGCAGACCGAGGAGCAGCTCGCCGGACTCACCGTGCGCGCGCAGGCCGGTGGCCCGGTGCACCTGACCGGCATGGACGATCTGCCCGGACGCTGGCTCGTGCGCGGTGCGCTGCTCGGGCATGTCGACACCGGTGAACCTGGGTTGGTCCGCGTGGTGGTCGCACAGGCGGACGCGGCCGTCATCACCGCCCACCACGGACCGGTCGATGTCTGGCTGATCGGTTCGGCCTTGCCGCCGATGCGCGGGGCGCTGGTCGGCACCCCGTCCGGTGGCGGAGCACCACTGCCGAGCGCGGCGCTGGGCGAGCGCCACGGCGGCGGCATCGCCACCGATCCGACCGATCCGCAAGGGCTGAAACCGGCGCAGCCCGTGCTGCAGGCCGATGTGCGGCTGGAGCGGGCCACCGGCGAGCGCATCGGTGCCCGTGCCTGGGTGCGCTTCGAGCAGGGCCGGGTACCGCTGGCCTGGCAGGCTGCCCGGGCCCTGCAGCAGCAACTGCTGCACCACCTCTCCCCGCATCCATGACGACCACCGCCGCGACCACCGCCTTGCTGCCCCGGCCCGGGCCGCTGCTCGGGGCCTATCCGCTGCGCGGTCCGTCGCCACCGACGCCGTGGTCCGGCGGCTGGTGGCGCCGCACTGCCGCACCACCGCCGGTGCACCGGGTGGCGGCGATCCGGGCGCAGCAGGCGCGCTGGGCGGCGCTGAGCGAGCTGGAGTTCCGCGCCCACCTGCGCCGCCTGCGGGCCCGGCTGGCGCGCGACGGCTTCGGCGGCGCGCAGCGGGTGCGTGCGCTGGGCTGCGTGGCGGCAGCGGCGCAGCGGGCGCTCGGCCGCAATCCCTACGACACCCAGCTGCTCTGCGCCGAAGCCCTGCTCGACGACCACCTCGCCGAGATGGCCACCGGCGAGGGCAAGACGCTGGCGGCGGCCCTGGCCGCGGCGGTGGCGGCGCTGGCGGGCGTGCCGGTGCACGTGATGACCGCCAACGACTACCTCGCCGCCCGCGACGCCGCGCAGCTCGGTCTGCTCTACGGCGTGCTCGGCCTGCGCACCGGCGTCGTGCTCGGCAGCACCGCGCCGGACGCCCGCCGCGCCGCCTACGCCTGCGACCTGACCTACGCCACCGCCCGCGAGATCGCCTTCGACCACCTGCGCGACCGCGCCCACCTCCGGGCGCAGGGCAGCGAGCTGCAGCGCTGCGCGTCCCGGCTCGCGGGCGAGGCACCGCCGCCGCTGCTGCTGCGCGGGCTGTGCATGGCGATCGTGGACGAGGCCGACAGCCTGATGATCGACGAGGCCACGATGCCGCTGGTGCTCGCCGAGACGCAGGACGACCCGGGCCACCGCGCTGCCTGCTTCCAGGCGCTGATGCTGGCGCGTCGGCTGACCCCTGGCGAGGATCTGCATCTGGATGCCGAGCGTCTCGCAGTCCACTGGACCGACACCGGCACCGAGCGGCTGGAGCAGTGCGCCGACGGCCTGGGCGGCGCCTGGCTGAACCGCCGGCACCGCCAGGACCTCGTCGGCGCGGCGCTCGTGGCGCTGCACGGGCTGGAGCCTGACCGCCACTACCTGGTGCGCGAAGGCCGGGTCGAACTGCTCGACGCCGTGACCGGTCGCGCCGCGCCAGGCCGGGTCTGGGCGCGCGGGCTGCAGACGCTGGTCGAGCTGAAGGAAGGCTGCCCCGTGACACCGCCGACCCGCACCAGCGCGCAGACCAGCTACCAGCGCTTCTTCCTGGGCTATCTGCGGCTGTCGGGCATCAGCGGCACGCTGGCCGAGTGCCGGGCCGAGCTGCGGGCTGTCTACGGCCGGCAGATCGTCGCGGTGCCGCTGCGGCGGCCAGGGCAGCGGCAACTGGCTGCGCCGCGCCTGTTTGCGACCGGGCAGGCGCGGGCCGAGGCGATCCCCGCGCGGGTGCAGGCGCTGGTCGCGGCAGGCCGCCCGGTGCTGATCGGCGTCGACACCGTGGCCGAGGCGCAGGCGCTGTCCGGGCGGTTGAGCGCCGCAGGCGTCGAACACCAGGTGCTGGACGCCCGCCACGATGCCGACGAGGCCGCCGTCGTCGCGATGGCCGGGCAGGCTGGCACCGTGACGGTCGCGACCCGCATGGCCGGGCGTGGCACCGACATCGAACTCGGTGCCGGAGTGGCCGCGCGCGGCGGGCTGCATGTGCTGTGCTGCCAGGACAACGTCTCGGCGCGGCTGGACCGGCAGTTCATCGGCCGCGCCGCGCGCCAGGGCGATCCGGGCAGCGCGGAGGTCTGGCATGCGCTGGATGCCTCGATCTGGCAAAGCGGCGGGGCTTCAGTCGGCCTGCTGCGGCGCCGACAACAAGATGGGCAAGGGGCGCTGGTGGTGCCCGCAGCGGTCGTGCAGGCGTGGAACCGGCGGTTGCAAGGGACGCACCAGGAACAGGGCATGCGGCAGCGACGCCGCTTGCTGGAGCAGGACAGGACATGGCAGACACAACTCGAATTCACGCACTTGCACGCCTGAGCGCGCGGGCGATCTCCATCTCCGCCGTGCTGGCCGCGGTGGCACTGGTGGCACCGGTGGGCCATGCCTTGGCGGCGGCACCTCTGCCCGGCACGGTCACGCTGCCGGTGTCGCCGGCCGCTTCTGCGCCGGCACCTGCCACGCCACGGTCGGCCAAGCCCACGCTCGGTTGCCTGATCAGCCCGGAGCGGGTGGCCGATGTCGGCTCGCCGGTGGTGGGCGTGGTGTCGGAGATTCCGGTGGACAACGGCACCCTCGTGCAGGCCGGCCAGCCGCTGGTGGTGCTGCGGTCGGATGTCGAGCAGGCGGGGCTGCACGCCGCCCAGGCCCGCAGCGCCATCGAGGCCGATGTCTACGCGGCCAAGGCCAACCTCGTGCTCGCGCACCAGCGCCATGCGCGCGCGGTCGAGCTGCTGAGCGAGGGCTTCGTCTCCGCGCAGGCGGTGGAGCAGGCGCGCGCCGAGCGCGACGTGGCCGACCAGAAGCTGCAGCAGGCCCGCGGCCAGCAGGAGGTCAGCCAGCAGGAGCTGCGCGTCGTGCAGGCACAGCTCGGGCAGCGCACCGTGCGCAGTCCCTTCCGTGGCGTGGTGGTCGAGCGCTTCGTCAATGCGGGCGAGCGGGTCGAGGAAAAACCGCTGCTGCGGCTGGCGATGCTCGATCCGCTGCGGGTCGAGATCGTGATGCCGGCCGGCCGCTGGGGCAGCGTCGCGGTCAACCACACGCTGTCGGTGGTGCCGGAGCTGCCCGGCGCGGTGTCGATGCCGGCCCGGGTCACCCATGTCGACAAGATCATCGACGCGGCCAGCAACACTTTCCGCGTGCGCCTGTCGCTGCCCAATCCGGGCAACCGGCTGCCGGCCGGGGCGCGCTGCAAGGTGGACGAGCCGGGCCTGTCGGCCACCTCGCTGCCCGCACGCGGCAGTCTCTGAGTGCCGGACGCCCTGCGCATGCCACCGTCCGCCGCCCGTGTCCGCTCCCGCGCCCTGATGGAGGCGCTGGAGCCGCGCATCCTCTACTCGGCCGATCTGGCTGCCGTGGCGGCCTTGGCCGGCAGCGGCGACGTGGGGTGGACGCAGGAGCAGCGGCTGCAGACCGCGGCGCCGGTCGTGCACCAGACGGCCGTCCGCACCGAGATCGCCTTCGTGGACCTGGGGGTGCCCGATGCCCGGTCGCTGGTCGACGGGCTGCTGGCGGAGCGCGCGGCCGGCCGGCCGATCGAGGTCGTGACCATCGCCACCGACGCCGACGGGCTGGCCGTCATCGGCCGCACGCTGGCCGAGCGGCAGGCCGCTGGCGAAGTCTTCGATGCCGTCCACGTCTTCAGCCACGGGCAGGCGGGCGTGGTGCGGCTGGGGGCGTCGACCCTCGATGCCGACAGCCTGCTGCGGCGCGCGGGCGAGATCGCCGGCTGGGGCAGCGCGCTGACCGCGCAGGCCGACCTGATGCTCTATGGCTGCGATGTCGCCGCCGGCGCGAGCGGGTTGTTCCTGATCGAGGGGCTGGCCGCGCTCACTGGCGCCGACGTGGCGGCCAGCGACAACCTGACCGGCAGCGCCGCCCGCGGCGGCGACTGGCTGCTGGAGCAGCACACCGGCCAGATCGAGGCGACCGTGGCGGTCGATGCCGCCTTGCAGCAGCATTGGGACGGTGTCCTGGGCAGCGAGACGCAGATCAACCTGACCACCACCGGCGACCAGAACACCAATGCGGAAACCCGTGGCAGCCAGCAGGCCGTGACGCTGGACGCCGCCGGCAACTACACCGTCGTCTGGACCAGCAGTGGCCAGGACGGCAGCGGCAAGGGGGTCTACGCGCGCCGCTTCGCCTACGACGGCACGGCACTGACTGGCGAGATCCAGGTCAACACCACCACCGCCAATGACCAGCAGAACGCCCGCATCGTCGGCGACAGCGCCGGCAACTTCGCGGTGGTCTGGTCGAGCAGCAACCAGGACGGCACGGCTTCCAGCGTTTACTTCCGCCGCTTTGCCGCCGATGGCTCCGCGCTGACAGGTGAGATCCGCGCCAACGCCACCAGCACCGGTGCGCAGTCGAATGCCGTGCTGGGCATGAACACCAGCAACGGTGCGCTGGTCGTGGCCTGGGAAGGGGCCGGGCCGACGATTGGCACAGTCTACTTCCGGCGCTTCGCGGCCGATGGCACGGCACTGGACGCGACCGATCGAGCCGCCAGCACCGTGGGCGGCGAGGCCGACGCGGCCGTGGCCATGGATGCGACCGGGCGCTTCGTGGTGGCCTGGAACCGCGCCAGCCACATGTACTTCCAGCGCTTCGATGCCAGCGGCACGGCCGCAGGGGGCATCACGCAGGTCGACAACAGCCTGTCCAGCAGCGTCGGAGCTTCCATCGCGATGGACAGTGCCGGCAACTTCGCGCTGGCCTATACCGAGACGAGGTTCCTCAAGGGCATCTGGGGCCGCGCCTACTACGCCGACGGCAGCAGCCATGGCACCTGGTTCTATGCCGACTCTGCCAGCGATGCCACGAGTCCGTCGATCAGCCTGGCCGCCGATGGCACGGCGGTGGTCGTCTACCAGAAGTCGGGGGACGGCAGCAGCATGGGCATCTACGCCCGCGTCGTGAACGCGAACGGCACCTTTCCGTCTGGCAGCACTGCCTTCCTGGTCAACCAGACGACGTTGGGTGACCAGCTCTCGGCCTCGGTGGCCGTGCACGACGCCAGCCACTATGTGGTCGCCTGGAGCGGCGAGGGGGCGGTGGACACGCAGGGGGTGTCTGTGCGCACCTTCGAACCAGCGAACGCCGCGCCGCAGATCACCAGCAACGGCGGTGGGGCGGCGGCGGCCGTGTCCGTGGCGGAGAACACCACCGCCGTCACCACCGTGCAGGCGAGCGACACGGACTGGCCGGTCCAGACACCGACCTACGCGATCACCGGTGGGGCCGACCAGGCGGCGTTTGCCATCGACAGCCAGACGGGTGTGCTGACGTTTGTCGTGCCGCCGAACTTCGAACTTCCGACGGATGTCGGTGGCGACAACGTCTACAACGTGGTCGTGAGCGCCAGCGACGGACTGCTCGCCAGTGCCCAGGCGCTGTCGGTGACCGTCACCAACGTGAACGACAAGGTCAGTGCCCGGCCGGACACCGTCACCACCCCCTACCAGACCACCACCAGCATGGACGTGCTGGCCAACGATCTGCTCGGAACCGGCACCACGCTCACGTTGCTGGACCTGGTCCAGCCTGCCCATGGCCAGGCCACGATTTCCGCCGGACAGGTGGTCTACACCCCCGACGCTGGCTACGTCGGCAGCGACACGCTGCAATACCGCGTGATCGACGGCAGCGAAGGGCTGGGCGGCTACTGGTCGCTGGACGACAACATCGGCAGCCATGCGGGCGAACCCAGCCCGGTGGCCGGCGTGCACGGGCAGGCGCTGCAGTTCAACGGCGTCGATGACCGCCTGGCGCTGGCGGGCGTGTCCTACACCAATGAATTCACGCTGTCCTACTGGTTCAAGCTCGCCGGCAACAGCGGCATTGGCTACCAGCAGCTCTATTCGGACGGCGTGGTCGGAGTCCAGAACAGCCTCAACACCTACTTCATCGAAGATGCCACGCTCACGGGGGGCGGCGCCCAGAACGTTCTGCGCACGGTGATCCTCGATGCCAATGACACGGCGAATCTCGCTGGCCTGGACATCTCCGCCACCGGCCTGGCGGACAACCAGTGGCACCAGTACACGCTGACCACCGCGACCGGCACCGGCTCGTCCGTCTACATCGATGGCGTCCTGCGTGCCAGCAGTGCCCAGGGCGGCGACGCGCTCGCGACGAATGGCAACGTGCTGCTCGGCACCGACAGCACGCTCAGTGCCACGCGCTTCCTGAGCGGCTCGCTCGACGATGTGGCGCTCTACGACCACACCACGCCTGCGGCGTCCGTCGCCGCACTGGCGAGCGGCCCCGGCGACGTCGGTACCGTGTCGATCGATGTGGTGCCGGTCAACACGCAGACGCCGGTGATCACCTCAGGTGGTGGTGCCGATGCGGCGACGGTCAGCCTGGCCGAGAACGGGACCGCCGTCACCGTCGTCACCGCGACCGATGCCGACGTCGGCGGGCCCGCACTGCGCTACACCATCGTCGGCGGTGCGGACCAGGCGCTGTTTTCCATGGACGCGGCCAGCGGTGCTGTGGCCTTCCTCACCGCGCCGGACTTCGAGCAACCCATCGACACGGGTGCCGACAACGTCTACGACCTCACCGTGCAGGTCAGCGATGGCCTGCACGTCGATACCCAGCAACTCCGGGTGGTGGTCACCGATGCGAACGAATACGCCATCGGGCCGGTCACCGACGCCAACTCCGGCGCCAACGTGGTCGGCGAAGATGCCGCGATCGGCACGGTGGTCGGCCTCACTGCGTCGGCGGTGGATGCGGACGCGACCAGCAACGCTGTCACCTACGCGCTCACGGACAACGCAGGCGGGCGGTTCGCCATCGGTGCGAGCAGCGGCGTGGTGACGGTCGCCGGCGCGCTCGATGCCGAAACAGCCCTGCGCCACACCATCGTCGTGCAGGCGACCTCTGCCGATGGCAGCGTGTCGAGCCAGGCCTTCGACATCGCGGTGCAGGATGTGAACGAATACGCCATCGGGCCGGTCACCGACGCCAACTCCGGCGCCAACGTGGTCGGCGAAGATGCCGCGATCGGCACCGCCGTCGGCCTCACTGCGTCGGCGGTGGATGCGGACGCGACCAGCAACGCTGTCACCTACGCGCTCACGGACAACGCGGGCGGGCGGTTCGCCATCGGTGCGAGCAGCGGTGTGGTGACGGTCGCTGGCGCGCTCGATGCCGAAACAGCCCTGCGCCACACCATCGTCGTGCAGGCGACCTCTGCCGATGGCAGCGTGTCGAGCCAGGCCTTCGACATCGCGGTGCAGGATGTCAACGAGTTCAGCGTCACCGTGCCGATCGATGCCAACAGCGCCGCCAACGCGGTGAACGACAACGCCGCGGTCGGCACGCTGGTCGGCATCACGGCGTCGGCGCGCGATGCCGATGCCGCGCAGAACCAGGTCACCTACGCGCTGGCGGACGATGCCGGCGGGCGGTTCGCGATCGACGCGGGTACCGGCGTGGTGACGCTGGTGCGCAGCGTCTTGGCCGATGGCGGCAACACGCTGAACCTCGTGCTGCAGGCCACCTCGGCCGACGGCAGCGTGGCGACGCAGGCGCTGGCGGTCGCGGTGAACTCGACCAACCTGTCTGCGCCCGTGATCCAGTCCGACGGGGGTGGAGACACTGCGGTGCTGGCCGTGCAGGAGAACGCCAGCGGTGCGGTCACCACCGTGGTGGCCACGGATGCCGACGTGTCCGGTGCGCCATTGAGTTACCAGATCGTCGGTGGTGCGGATGCGGCCCGCTTCACCCTGGATGCCGCCACCGGCGTGCTGCGCTTCGTCGCCACGCCAGATGCGGAACTGCCGCTCGATGCCGGGGCCGACAACCGCTACGACCTGATCGTGCAGGCCAGCGACGGGGTGCGGTTCGACACGCAGGCGTTGAGCGTGGTGGTGCTCGATGTCAACGAGATGGCCGTCAGTGCCGTCACCGACGTGAATCCGGCGGCCGACACGGTGCAGGAGAACGCGGCGATCGGCACGGTGGTGGGTGTGCAGGCGCGGGCGGTCGACGGCGATGCAACCAACAGCACGGTCACCTATTCGCTCGACGACACGGCCGGCGGGCGCTTCGCGATCGATGCCCGTTCGGGCGTGGTGACGGTGGCCGGGCTGCTGGACGCCGAGACGGCGCAGAGCCACACCATCGTGGTGCGCGCGGCATCGAGTGACGGCAGCGCGACCACCCTGGCGCTGGCCATCGCCGTGCAGGACCTCAACGAATACGGCGTCAGCACCATCACCGACGCCGATGCGCAGGCGAACAGCGTGCGCGAGGATGATCCGGTCGGCACCGCCGTCGGCCTGACCGCGCGGGCGCAGGACCTCGATGTGACCACCAATGTCGTCACCTACTCGCTCGCCGACGACGCCGGCGGGCGCTTCGCGATCGATGCCACCACGGGGGTGGTCACCATCGCCCAGGCGCTGGATGCGGAGACGGCGCAGAGCCACAGCGTCGTCGTGCGTGCGTTGTCGGCCGATGGCAGCGTGCAGTTGCAGGCGTTCAGCATCGCTGTGCGCGACGTCGATGAGTTCGATCTGGTCGCGATCAGCGATCTGGATGCAGCGCCCGACAGCGTGGCGGAAAGTGCCGCCATCGGGACGGGCGTGGGCATCACCGCGCAGTCGATCGATGCCGACGTGACCAACAACACCGTCACCTACACGCTGGACGACTCGGCCGGCGGGCGCTTCGCGGTCGATGCCGCGACCGGGGTGGTGACGCTGGCGCGTGCAGTGCAGGACGAGGGCGTGGCCACGCGCACGGTCGTGCTGCGTGCCACCTCCGCCGATGGCAGCACGGTGGCCGCGTCGTTTGCCATTGCCATCCTGCCCGTCAATGGACACGCGCCGGTGATCGACTCGGACGGGGGAGGTGCGAGCGCCGCGCTCGCGGTCGACGAGGGGCAGACCGCGGTGACGCAGGTGCTGGCGCATGACGACGACCTGCCGGCCGACACGCTGCGCTATGCGATCTCGGGAGGCGCCGATGCCACCCGGTTCACGCTCGATGCGGCCACCGGTGTGCTGCGGTTCGCCGCGGCGCCCGACGCCGAATCACCGCTCGACCAAGGGGCCGACAACGTCTACGACGTGACCGTGCAGGTCAGCGACGGCCTGCACACCGACGAGCAGGCCCTGCGCATCACCGTGCAGCCGCTCAACGACACGGCACCGGTGATCACCAGCGACGGCGGCGGTGCCACGGCGCTGCGCCATGTCGATGAAAACACCCTGGCCGTCACGCAGGTCCAGGCCCGCGACGCCGACCTGCCGGCCGACACGCTGACCTACGCCGTGTCCGGCGGTGCCGATGCCGCGCTGTTCACGGTCGATGCCGCCACCGGCGCCCTGCGCTGGCGTGCCGCGCCGGACCGCGAGACACCCCGCGATGCGGGCGCCGACGGGGTCTACGACGTGACGGTCAGCGTCAGCGATGGGTTGCACACCGTGTCGCAGTCGCTGGCGGTCCTGGTGGACAACGTCGACGAGGCGCCGCGGCTGGACATCAACACGCTGGCGATTCTCGAAGGCGGCACCGCCCGCCCGGTGCTGGTGGCCAGCGATGTCGATTCGCCTGCGGCTGCGCTGGTCTACACCGTGCTGGACCTGACGGGCGGTCGCTTCGAGCAGACCACTGTGCCGGGCGTGGCCGTCACGCGCTTCACCCAGGCCGAGGTCGACATCGGCGCCATCCGCTTTGTCGCCGACGGCAACGAGGCCGCACCAGGCTACCGGCTGGCACTGGCCGATGCCACCACCGTGCTGGCGCCACAGGCCGCCCAGGTGGCCTTCACACCCGTGAACGACGCGCCGGTGACCACGGCGGTCGATCTGGGTGCGGTGGACGAGGACAGCGCGCGCGTGATCACCGCGGCGGACCTGCTGGTCGGTGCCAGCGATGCCGAGGGCGATGCGCTGTCGGTGTCGAACCTGCGGCTGACGGGCGGCGAGGGCACGCTGGTCGATCTGGGCGGAGGCCGCTGGCGCTTCGACCCGGCCGTGGACTGGCATGGCGCGGTGACGCTGGCCGGCGAGGTCAGCGACGGGCAGGCGCGCGTGGCGCTGGGTGCGTCGCTGCAGGTGCGTGCCGTCAACGACGCTCCGCACATCGTCAGCGGCGGCGGTGCGGCCACCGTGGCGCTCGACCTGGCGGAGAACCTCGCCGAGGTCACCACGGTGGTCGGCACGGACGTCGACGCCGATGTGCCGCTGCGCTACGCGGTGGTGGGAGGTGCCGATGCGGCGCGGTTCCAGATCGATGCGGCCACGGGCGTGCTGTCCTTCCGCCAGGCTCCGGACCATGAGCGGCCGACCGACGCCAATGGTGACAACCGCTATGACGTGACGGTCGAGGTCAGCGATGGTGCACTGACGGCGCAGCAGGCGCTGCAGATCACGGTGACCAACGTCGACGAGGCGCCGGTGGTGACGCGCAACACGGTGCTCGTCACCGACGGAGCCGTCACGCTCGTGCTGCAGGCCAGCGACCAGGACACTCCGGCGACGGCACTCACCTACCGGGTGGACAGCGTGCAGGGCGGGCAGTTCGAGCAGGTGGCCGCGCCGGGCAAGGCGGTGACTGCGTTCACGCAGGCCGATCTGGACGCCGCCCGCGTCACCTGGGTCGCCGCGCCAGCCGGCGGCACCGCCGCGGCCTTTGCGCTGCGCCTGAGCGATGGGCATTCGGAAGTGCGGATCGGCTCGCCGACGCAGCAGCACCAGGCCGCGGCCGCGGCGGTCGAGATGACCGTGGCGGCCGTGGCCGCGGGCGACACCCGTGCCGCGTCTGCGGCGGGCGACAGTGCCGCCACGGCGACAGCGGCGGCGGCTCCGGTCGGGGCTGTCGCGCGGCGTGTCGATCCGGGGCTGCCACTGTCGCCGGACACCTCGGGCGATGGTGCGCTCGGCCCCGGCCTGCACGCGACCGTGGACACCGGTCCGGCGCGCGGGGGTGGCGTCCGATCGGAGGCGGTCGATGCACCGGTGATCCACTCGCCGGTGGCGCGCGCAGCCGCCGCCGTGGCCGAACTGCCGGTCGACGTGGTGCTGGAGCTGCCGTCGGAAGGTGCCGATGCGCCGAAACGGCTGGTGAACGACGCGGACCTCTGGGGCTCGCGTTCCGCCACATCGCTGGCCCAGCAGATGGACCGGCTGCGCGAGGAGGTCGCCGATGCACAGCAGGCCGGCATGGTCTCGCTGGCCTCGACGGCGCTGGTCTCGACCGGGTTGTCTGTGGGCTACGTGATCTGGCTGGTGCGCGGGGGCGTGTTGATGACCAGCCTGATGTCGGTCGTGCCGGCCTGGGCGGGCATGGACCCGTTGCCGGTGCTGGCCGAGATGCGCCGCCATGCGTCCGGCGTGGTGGAGAAGGACGGCGCCGATGCCGATGACGACGATGGGGGCAATGACCCGATCGAGAGGCTCTTCGGCAAGGCCCGCAGCCTGCTGACCCGCCCGGCTGCCGGGTCGCTGGCCACACATGAACCGCCGGAGATGTCCGCATGAAGTTCCGCATGAGGCCCTTGTCTTCGCGCTTCCACCTGGCGCTGGGGCTGAGTTCGCTGGTGGTCAGCGTGCTGCTGATGGCGCAGTTCATCGGGCTGTTGCCCGACCGCGATGCCCCGCTGCGGGCTGCCCGTGTGTCTCTGGCGGAGACGGTGGCCGTGAGCAGCATGGCGATGCTCGACGCGCAGGACCACGACCGGCTGAAACAGGTGCTCGACTTCGTCGTGCAGCGCAATCCGACGCTGCGCGCGGTGCGCCTGCGCCGCGCCGATGGTGCGCTCTACCTGCAGGCAGGTCTGCCTGGCGCAGAGACCGCACCGGAGGCCGCGGTGCCCGACAACGGCCATGCCGCGTCCACCGACACCCATCTGCGGCTGCAACTGCTGCAAGGCAGCGCCCCCTGGGGGCAGGTCGAGTTGCAGTTCGATCCGCTGCACAACACCTCGAACTGGCGCTCGTGGCTGGGATCGACCGAGTTGCTGGTGGCCGCGATCGCGCCGAGCTGCTTCGGGCTGTTCTACTTCTACCTGCGCCGGATGCTGCGCCACCTGGATCCGTCCAAGGTGATCCCGGGCCGCGTGCGCGCGGCGTACGACACGCTGGCCGAAGGGCTGATGATTGTCGATCCGGCCGGCCGCATCATGCTGGCCAACCACACGTTCAGCGAGGTGGTCGGCAAGGCGTCGGAGGTGCTGTTCCAGATGCCGGTGGCGGATCTGGGCTGGCTGCAGCCGAGCCTGCCCGGCCACCCGGACACGCCGTGGCACCAGGTGCTCACCGACGGCCAGTCGCGGCGCAACGTGCTGATGCACCTGACCGATGCCGGGGGGCGCGCCCGCACCTTCATGGTCAACGTTTCGCCGGTCACGGGGGCGCTGGGTTCGGTGGCCGGCACGCTGATCAGTCTGGACGATGTGACGATGCTGGAGGAAAAGGAAGTCCAGCTCCGCCTGGCCCGTGATGAGGCCGAGGCCGCCAACCGCGCCAAGAGCGACTTCCTGGCCAACATGAGCCACGAGATCCGCACGCCGATGAACGCCATCCTGGGGTTCACCGAGCTGCTGCGCCGCGGCTGGCAGAACAACCCGCAGGACACCCGCCGCCATCTCGACACCATCCTCGGCAGCGGTCGCCACCTGCTGGCGCTGATCAACGACATCCTCGACCTGTCCAAGGTCGAGGCCGGGCGGCTGGAGGTGGAGTGCGTGGCCTGTCCGGTGCACCAGGTCGTGCAGGAGGTGGCCGACATCATGCGGCTGCGCGCCGACGAGAAGGGTGTGCGGCTGGTCGTCGCCTTTCCCGAGGCGCTGCCTGCCACCGTGCGGACCGATCCGGCCCGCGTGCGCCAGATCATCACCAACCTGATCGGCAACGCACTGAAGTTCACGTTGCAGGGCGAGGTGACGGTGACGCTGCGGATGGCCGGGGCCTGCGCAACCAGTGCTGCGCGGCTGGCGATCGACATTGCCGACACCGGCATCGGCATCCAGGCAGACAAGCTCGATGCGATCTTCGAGCCGTTCGTGCAGGCCGAGGCTTCGACCACGCGCCAGTTCGGCGGCACCGGGTTGGGACTGGCGATCAGCCGGCGCTTCGCCCGCGCGCTCGGCGGCGACGTGACCGTCAGCAGCACGCCAGGGCAGGGCAGCACCTTCCATGTCACCCTCGACACCGGTGCGCTCGACGGTCTCGACTGGCTGACGCCGGAGATGCTGCTGCTCGTGCAGCGACCACAGGCGGCCAGTGGCGCAGCGCACTGGCAGTTCGACGCCGGCCGTGTGCTGGTGGTCGATGACGGCGCCGAGAACCGCGAACTGGTGCGGCTGGTGCTGGAGTCGGCCGGGCTGACGGTGCTGGAGGCGCACGACGGCGCGATGGCGCTGGACGTGGTGGAACGCGAGGCGCCGGACCTCGTGCTGATGGACGTGCAGATGCCGGTGATGGACGGCTACACGGCCACCCGCGTGCTGCGCGAACGGGGTCGCACGCTGCCGGTGCTGGCCCTGACCGCCAACGCGATGAAAGGCTTCGAGCACCAGATCGAGGCCGCCGGCTTCACCGGCTACCTGACCAAGCCGGTCGACATCGACGCGCTGCTGGCCGAGCTGGCGGGTCGTCTGGGCGGGCGCCAGGTGGCGGGTACCTTGCCGGAGCGGACCATGGCCGGCGCGGCCACGGTGCCCGCATCGGCGCCGGAACCGGCCGAAGGCGCCCCCATCGTTTCGCGCCTGGCCGACCATCCGCGCCTGGCGCGGGTGGTGCGCACCTTCGGTCGCACGCTGCCGGACAAGCTGGTGGCCATGCAGTCGGCCCTGGACGGTGGCCGTCTCGACGACCTGGCCGACCTGGCGCACTGGCTCAAGGGCGCAGGCGGCACGGTCGGCTTCGACGTCTTCTTCGAGCCGGCCCGTGAATTCGAGCGCCTGGCCCGCGCCGGTGAACCGGCCGAACTGGAGCGCGTGATGCGCCAGATCCAGGCGCTCGCCCGCCGGATCGTGATTCCCCATGGCGAGGCGGCCGCGGCCGCCACCCTTGCCTGAGACCCTGCGCATGTCTGCACCACAAACGTCCGCCCTGCCAGTCCCGTCCGAATCGACCCAGCTGCCCCAGCCGACGCTGTCGGATGTGACCATCATGATGGTCGACGACGAGCCGATGATGACCGACGTCGCCCAGGCCTATCTGGAGGACGCGGGCTACACCCGCTTCGTCGCGGTCCACGACCCGCTGCAGGCGATGGACATCGCCCGCGCGCAGCGGCCCGGGCTGATCCTGCTCGACCTGATGATGCCGGAGCTGAACGGCTTCGACCTGCTGCGCCTGATCCGACTCGACGAGCGGCTGCGCTACACGCCGGTGATCGTGCTGACGGCGGCCAGCGACCCGGCCAGCAAGCTGCGCGCGCTGGAGCTGGGTGCGACCGAGTTCCTCTCCAAGCCGGTGGACGCCAGCGAGCTGAAGATCCGCGTGCGCAACAGCCTGGCCTTCAAGGTCTACCAGGACCGCCTCGCCAACGACGACCCGCTCACCGGCCTGCCCAACCGGCGCGTCTTCGTCGAGCAGCTCAAGGCGGGACTGGTGCGCGCCCGCTACAGCCGCGGCACGCTGGCGCTGCTGCACCTGAACCTCGACCGTTTCCGCCAGATCAACGACACCCTGGGCCACGGCACGGGCGATCTGCTGCTGGTGGCGGTGGCCGAGCGGCTGCGCCAGACCACCCGTGCGACCCACAGCCTGCTCGGTCAGCGCCTGGGCGATGCGCCGTTCCTGGCGCGGCTGGGCGGCGACGAATTCGTGCTGCTGATGCCGGACATTCCTTCGCCCGAGGCGGCCAGCCGGGTGGCGCGCCAGGTGCTGGACGCGCTGTCGCGTTCCTTCCATGTCGATGGACAGGACGTGTACCTCACGCCCAGCATCGGCATCTCGATCTTTCCCGACGATGGCACCGATGATGCCTCGCTGCTGCGCAACGCCGGCGTGGCGATGCAGCACGTCAAGGCCAGCGGGCGCAACGGTGTCGAGTTCTACAGCGAGAAGATCAACACCGTCTCGGTCGAGCGGCTGCTGCTGGAGACGCAGCTGCGCGGCGCCATCGAGCGCGACGAACTCGTGCTGCACTACCAGCCCAAGGTCGACCTGCGCACCGGCCACATCGTCGGCGCCGAAGCGCTGCTGCGCTGGCAGCATCCGGAGCTGGGGCTGGTGGCGCCGGGACGCTTCATCCCGATCGCGGAGGAGTGCGGGCTGATCGTCGAGATCGGCGAATGGGTGATCCAGCGCGCCTGCGCGCAGCTGGCGCAGTGGCGGACCGAGCACCGGCTGGCGGTGCGGGTGGCGGTCAACGTGGCGCGGCACAGCGTCGTGTCGGGCACGCTGCTCGACATCACCCGGGACGCGCTGCAGCGCCACCGCGTGCCAGCCAGGCAGCTCATCCTCGAACTCACCGAGAGCATGCTGATGGACCGCGTCGAAGCCACCGCGGCCAAGTTGCACGCGCTGCGCGCGCTGGGTGTGGAGCTGTCGATCGACGACTTCGGCACCGGCTATTCGTCGATGAGCTACCTCAAGCAGTTCCCGGTGCAGGAGCTGAAGATCGACCGTTCCTTCGTCAAGGGCACGCCCGGCGATCGCACCGACACCGCCATCGTGCGGGCGCTGGTCGTGCTGGGCCACAGCCTGGGCATGCGCGTCGTGGCCGAGGGCGTGGAAACCGAGGAGCAGCGCGTCGCCATGCAGGCACTGCACTGCGACTGCTACCAGGGTTTCCTGTGCAGCCCCGCGCTGCCTGCCGACGCGTTCATTGCCAAGGTCCGCGACGTGAATGGAACTCCTGCAAGCGCCTGAGTCGACCGGAGGCGCTCCAGGCGCAGGCGATTTGAGGCACCATGGCGCGGCAGACCGATGGACGGTCTGCCTGAAACCGAGACAAGGAGACGCCCCATGAAACTCCACACGATGCTCGCTGCTGCCGTGCTGTCGCTGGCCAGTCTGGCTGCGCTGGCGCAGGACAAGGTGGTCTACCACGTCAGTGACTCCGCCACCCAGGCACTGGCCGCACTGCGCAATGTCCGCAACCACCTCGACACCGATCCCACCGCGCAGATCACCGTGGTGACCCATGCGCAGGGAGTCGATTTCCTGATGGAAGGTGCGAAGGACCGCAACAACGTGCCCTTCGACGCGACGGTGGCCGCGCTGAAGAACCGCGGCGTGACGTTCGAGGTCTGCGAGATCACGCTGCAGAATCGCAACCTCCAGCGCGATCAGTTCATCCAGGAAGCCGACTTCACCCCTTCAGGCGTGGTCCGGCTGACCAAGCTGCAGCACCAAGGCTACGCCTACATCAAGCCCTGACCAGGCTGGCGCTGCTGCCCAGCCGGAAGACCGACATCGCGCTGACGAGCTGCTGTGCCTGCTCCTTCAGCAGGTCGGCGGCCGCCGCACTCTCCTCGATCATCGCGGCGTTCTGCTGGGTGACCGAATCCATCTGGGTCACGGCCTGACCAACCTGGCTGACGCCTTGGCTCTGCTCGGCGCTGGCGGTGCTGATCTCGGCCATGATCTGGTTCACCTGCTGGATGGAGGTGACGATCTGCTCCATGGTGCGGCTGGCTTCCTCGACCAGCGTGCTGCCCTGCTGGACCTGCTCGACGCTGCCGGTGACCAGCACCTTGATCTCCTTGGCGGCACTCGCGCTGCGGTGCGCGAGGTTGCGCACCTCGGTGGCCACGACCGCGAAGCCGCGGCCTTGCTCGCCGGCACGGGCCGCTTCGACCGCGGCATTGAGTGCCAGGATGTTGGTCTGGAAGGCGATGCCGTCGATCACCGAGATGATGTCGGTGATCCGGACCGAGCTGGCGTTGATGCCCTGCATCCGCTCGGAGACCTGCGCCATGACTGCACCGCCCTTGCTGGCAATGGTGCAGGCGCCCTGCGCGAGCTGATTCGCTTGCTGCGCGCTGTCGGCGTTGTGGCGCACGGTCGTGCCGAGCTGCTCCATCGTGGCGGAGGTCTGCTCCAGCGCGCTGGCCTGGTCCTCGGTGCGACGGCTCAGGTCGTTGTTGCTCTGCGCGATCTGCACGCTGGCGCTGGCCACCTGCTCGGCGCTGCACTGCACGCCGTGCACGATGCGGCCCAGGCTGGACTGGATCTGCTGGATCGCCTGCAGCAGCTGGATGGATTCGTCGCTGCCTTCGGGGCGGATCAGGTTGGTGAGATTGCCTT
The DNA here is from genome assembly GCF_041083715.1 of Sphaerotilus sp. Lineage (GTDB taxonomy): Bacteria > Pseudomonadota > Gammaproteobacteria > Burkholderiales > Burkholderiaceae_C > Sphaerotilus. The sequence continues at coordinate 3,429 of NZ_JBFPGY010000189.1, read as the reverse complement.
CGGCGAGCTGGTGGGCGGCGTCGACGGCCAGCGTGATCGGGCGGGTCATGCGCCGCGCGAGCCAGAACGCCGTCACCATCATGGCCATGGCGGCTGAAATCAGCACGGCCATGACGATCCAGCGGGTGTGTTCGATGCTGCTGGTCGCCTCGGTCTTGAGCCGGCTGCCGGTCTGCTCGATGCCGCTCGACAAGGCGGACATCTTCGGTTCGAGTGCGAGAAAGATGGTCTGCAGCGCCGCGGAGGACGCCATGGCCGCCTGCGGATCGGACCTGACGGTGGCCAGCATCTTGCGTGCGGTCTCGGTGTACTGCTCGACCATCGGCTTCGCCTGCTGCAGCACCGCCTGGCTGTCCGGGTCGATGGGCAGCGCCTCCAGTTTGGACATTGCATCGTGGAAGATCCGCGCGTGTTCCACCAGACCCTTCTCGGCCTGACCGATCGTGTCCACGTCGTTGCGCAGCGCGCCGACCAGCGCAAGCTGGGCGTCACCGCGGATGGCGTCGTGCATCATGTCGGCTTGCTGGCTCGCCTGCAGCGCCATGCTGGACATGGCCGCGGCATCGAGTTCCTGACCTAACCTGACATTGGTCAGCAGGCCCATACCGCCCACCATGGCGGCCATGGCGGTGCCGGCCAAGCCGAAGGTGATGATCTGGGTGCGCATTTTCATGGAAATCTCCTGCAGGGTGCGTGCATGGTGGCGCGATTGCTGACAGCCCGTTCCTGAAAAGACGACACGGAATCCGGCCTTCCTTTCCACGCTTGTCAGGGTCGTGCATAGCTCGCGCTCAGTTCAGGATCCCCGTGCGGGCGCATCGGCGGGGCGGGCCGTTTCGATTCTTCCGGCCGATCCAGCAACCGGTCGGTCAGCATCGCCGCACCCCACATGGCCGACAGCGTGGTCCACGCGGTCAGCGCGAACACCGCTGCCCCCGACACGCCCGCGCCGACCGCGCAGCCGCCGGCCAGCATGCCGCCGAAGCCCATCAGCATCGCGCCGGCGATGTAGCGGCGCATGGCCTGTCCGCCCTGGAAGCCTTCCAGCTTCCACTCGCGCCACAGCAGCGCCGACAGGAAGGCGCCCACCGCCACGCCCGGCAGCAGCCCGAGATCGAACTTCAGTGGCTGCCCTGGCGGCGAGAGCACCAGCATCAGCGTGTCTGCGGCCGGGCCGGTGAACGACAGGCTCTGCACCGGCACGATCAGGTCGAAGGCCTGGCGCGACATGGCCCAGGTCAGCAGCCAGGCACCCGCCACCACCACGCCGACACCGATCGCACCGAACCAGCTCCAGAAGCGCACCCGCTGCCGCCGCGCCCAGACCAGTGCCGCGACCAGCCACACGCTGCCAAACAGCAATCCGCCGAGGTGGCCCGCGCCGGTCAGTGCCAGCAGGTCGCGCGAGGCACCGCCTTCGACCGTCCACCAGCCGGCGATCGCCGTGCGCAGCGGCGACAGCAGCCCCGACAGCGCCGACTGCGCCGTCACCGCGAACACGAGGCCCGACAGCAGCGCCCGCAGATTGCCTTGCGCTGCCAGCACCAGCAGCCGGCTGGAGCAGCCCCGTGCCAGGATCATCCCCGCGCCAAACATCGCGCCGCCGACCACGGCGCCGGACAGGCTGCCACGCCCGGCGAGTTGCCGTGCGCCGCTGGCGTCCAGCCAGCCGAGCTGGATGAAGGCTTGCGTCAGCAGCACTGCGGTGGAGAAGGTGAACAGCCAGACGGTGAGCTTGCCCTCCTGCGTGCCGCGGGAGAACTCGATCACCGCCGAGCGCAGGCAGAAGCGTGAGCGGTGCGCGAAGAAGCCGAACAGCAGGCCGATGACCGCGCCGGCCAGCGTCACGGTCCACATCTCGCCCAGGTGGGCCATGAGCGATTCCAGCATTGCCGTCTCCATCGTTCAACATCGTTGATGACTGATATAAGACGGCGATGATGCAGCCAGGCCGCTGCACCGGACTTGAGGCAGGTCAGCCTCAGGTGAGCATGTCGGCCCAGATGTTCTTCGCCCAGGCGTCGGCGTAGCGGCCTTCCAGATCGGAGCGCACGTCCGATACACCTCCCGAGCCACCGATGGTGAAGAAGCTCTGCTTGGGCGCCTGGTATTCGTGGACGCTAGCGACGTGGATCACGTGCTGGTCGTCGACGAAGCTCATGCAGACATTGGTCAGCATCGGGTGCGGATTCAGCTCCATGCCCTGCAACTCGGCGACGATGGCAGCGGCTGTGACCTTGGCGTGCGAGTTGGCCATGTGGCCGGACTTGGGCATGCCCTGCGCGATCTGGATCGCATCGCCGATGACGTGGATGTCCCTGGCCGCCGTCGACTCGAAGTTCAGGAAGTGGACGTTGCACCAGCGGGCGTTGGCGTTCGCCAGCCCAGTGCTGACCGCCAGCGCCCCGGCGCGCATCACTGGCAGCACGTTCAGCACGTCCGCCTGCACGTCCTCCTGCACCTCGAACTTCACGGTGCGTGTCTTCGCATCGACGCCGACCGCCTTGTGCTGCGGCCGGTATTCAACCATGCCGCTGTACAGCTCCGCCCAGGCCTTCTTGAACAGCGGACCCTTGGAGGTCACATCCGGGTTGGCGTCGAGGATCAGCACCTTGGACCGAGGCTTGGCCTTCTTGAAGTAGGCAGCGATGACGCTGGCGCGCTCGTAGGGACCGGGCGGGCAGCGGTAGGGTGCCTCGGGGATGGTGATGGCATAGGTGCCGCCGTCGCGCATCGCTTCGAGCTGCTGGCGCAGTGCCACCGTCTCGGCACCGGCCTTCCAGGCGTGCAGGATCTGGCCGGATGCGTTGGCCGCCTTCAGCCCCTCGGTCTGCTCCCACATGAAATCGACACCGGGTGCCATCACCAGCTTGTCGTACTGCACGACGGTGCCGCCGGCCAGCGTGGCGGTCCTTTTCACCGCGTCCACCGACGTGACCAGATCGTGGACGATGCGCACGCCGTGCTTGTCGCTCAGCCCGCTATAGGGGTTGGTGATGTCGGTCATCTGGCGCTGGCCGCCGATCACCAGGTTCGACACCGGGCAGGACACGAACTGCCGGTTTGGCTCGACCATCATCACGTCGATGCTGTAGTCCGACAGCAGCCGGAGGTACTTTGACACGGTCGCGCCGCCGTAGCCGCCGCCGACCACGAGCACCTTGGCCCTGGAGGCGGAGGGGCGGTCGAGCAGCGAGGCGCAACCGGCCAGCCCGAGCGAGCCGCCGACGATCAGGCCCTGGAGGAGATGTCTGCGTTGCATGGTGGAATCCTCCGGGTTCACTGCTGCGGGTTCTGGGCGGCGAAGTACTTCGCCAGCGCTTCGAGCTGCTCCTGGGAGTAGCCCTTGGTGATCTGGTGCATGACCGTCGCCTTGCGCTCGCCGGAACGGAAAGCCATCAGCTGGGACAGGATGTAGTCCTGCGGCAG
>NZ_JBFPGY010000188.1:0-2853 GCF_041083715.1 Sphaerotilus sp. | reverse complement strand
AGGCCGGCACCACACTGATCCTCAACGGCGACGTGCCGCTGATCCGCGCCGAGACCGCGCAGGCGCTCATCGACGCCTGCGGCGGCGAGAAACTCGTGCTGCTGACTGTGGATCTTGACGACCCGACCGGCTACGGCCGCATCGTGCGCGAAGGCGACCAGGTCCGTGCCATCGTCGAGCACAAGGACGCCACGCCCGCGCAGCGCGCCATCCGCGAGGGCTACACCGGCATGATGGCCGCGCCCACCGCGCACCTGAAGCGCTGGCTGTCGCGCCTGAAGAACGACAACGCGCAGAAGGAGTACTACCTGACCGACATCGTCGAGATGGCGGTGGCCGACGGCGTGCCGGTGGTGGCGACGCTGGCGTCGAGCGAGACCGAGGTGCTCGGCGTCAACAGCCCGCTGCAGCTCGCGCAGCTGGAGCGCCGCTTCCAGGCGCAGCAGGCCGAGGCGCTGCTCGAAGCCGGCGTGCGCATGGCCGACCCGGCGCGCTTCGACCTGCGCGGCACGCTCGCCTGCGGCCGCGACGTGTCGATCGACGTCAACTGCGTCTTCGAGGGCGCGGTGACGCTGGGCGACGACGTGACGATCGGCGCCAACTGCTTCATCCGCAACGCCGCCATCGGCGCCGGCACCGTGCTGCAGCCGTTCACGCACATCGACGGCGAGGCACTCGGTGTCGAGATCGGCGCGGGCGTGCAGATCGGCCCGTTCGCCCGCCTGCGTCCGGGGGCGAAGCTCGGCGACGAGGTCCACATCGGCAACTTCGTCGAGGTCAAGAACTCGACGATGGGCCGTGGCGCCAAGGCCAACCACCTCGCCTACCTGGGCGACGCGGTGGTCGGCGAGCGGGTCAACTACGGCGCGGGCAGCATCACCGCCAACTACGACGGCGCCAACAAGCACCGCACCACCATCGAGGCCGACGTGCACATCGGCTCCAACTGCGTGCTGGTCGCGCCGGTCACGGTCGGCGCGGGCGCCACGGTCGGCGCCGGTTCGACCATCAGCAAGGACGTCGCCGCCGGTCAGCTCGCCGTCGCCCGTGGTCGCCAGACCAGCCTGAGCGGCTGGACCCGCCCGGTCAAGGCGCCGAAGCAGTGAGCACGCTCGCCAGCAGCCTGCTGCCGTGGCGCCGTGCGGCGCCCGGCGAGACTGCGCCGCAGCCGGTGGCCACCGGCGTGCTGCCGATCGAGCCGACGCACTACCACCGCCTCGGCCTGCCCGAGGACTGCACGGCGACCGAGCTGCAGATCGCGTGGATGCGGATCGAGCCGACCCTGCCGCCGCCGCTGACGCCGGTCCAGCGCCGCGACCTGCCGGACGACCGCACCGAGTTGCGCCGCGCCGAGGACCGCCGCCTGGCCCGCGCCGTCCTGGGCGATCCGGCGCGGCGGGCCATCTACGACGCCTGGCTCGCCCGCGAGCGCGCCGCGCCGACGTCCTGGGTCAAGCGCCTGCTGCGCCGGGGCTGACCGGCTTCGGCAGCGCGATCTGCAGCCCGCACTTGGCCCGGTGCACGCTGAAGAAGCAGCGCACATTGCGCACATTGGCGTCGCTGGTGAACAGCCGCTGCGCCATCGCCTGGTAGGCCGGCATGTCCGCCACCTGCGCGACCAGCACGAAGTCCGGCCCGCCCTGGGTGCGGTAGCACTGCTGCACGGCCTGGTCCGCTACAGCGCGGGCCTCGAATGCCGACAACCTCTCGACCGACTGCGTGTCCAGCGTGACCTCGGCGATCGCCGTCAGCCCGTGGCCCAGCGCCTCGGGCGACAGCACGGCGACGGTGCGTTCGATCACCCCGGCGTCCGCCATGCGCTTGATGCGGCGCAGGGCGGTGGCCGCCGAGACATGCACGGCGTCGGCCAGTGCCTGGTTCGAGCGCGCGGCGTCGCGCTGCAGTTCGTCCAGAAGGCGCAGATCGACGGCGTCCAGGGCCATTGCTTCGCGGGGTGTCATGCAATAAATCTCCGAATAAATGAATCGAATGTTGATTCATTGCAATCTTAATGGGTGACGAAGGAATTCGTCTGAAACGATAATTTTTTGCTCATTCATTGCGCGACAAGGCCGCTACGATCGGCGCCTGTCTGCAGTGCTCCGGCACTGCCTGCCTCTTCACCACTGTTTGCCTAGGGAAGTCCAACCATGTGCGGAATCGTCGGCGCCGTCAGCCAGCGCAACATCGTCCCCATCCTGCTCCAGGGTCTGCAGCGCCTGGAGTACCGTGGTTATGACTCCTGCGGCGTCGCCGTGCACCAGGGCGGCCAGCTGCGCCGCTCGCGCAGCACCTCGCGCGTGGCCGAGCTGGACGCGATGGTCCTGCACGACGGCATCGAGGGCCTTGTCGGCATCGCCCACACCCGCTGGGCCACCCACGGCGTGCCGGCCGTCCACAACGCCCACCCGCACTTCTCGCACGGCACCGGCCAGGACGCCAAGAGCGCCAAGGCCGGCCGCATCGCGCTGGTCCACAACGGCATCATCGAGAACCACGACGAACTGCGTGCCGAACTGAAGGCCCGCGGCTACGAGTTCACCAGCCAGACCGACACCGAGGTCATCGCCCACCTGATCGACTCGCTCTACCAGGGCGACCTGTTCGACGCGGTGCAGAGCGCGCTGCCGCAGCTGCGCGGCGCCTACGCGATCGCGGTGTTCTGCCAGGAAGAGCCGCTGCGCGTCGTCGGCGCGCGGGAAGGCTCGCCGCTGGTGCTGGGCGTGGGCAAGGGCGAGAACTTCCTCGCCTCCGACGCGATGGCGCTGGCCGGCGTGACCGACCAGATCGTCTACCTGGAAGAAGGCGACGTCGTCGACCTGCAGCAGGGCAAGTACTGGATCACCGGCAAGG
>NZ_JBFPGY010000187.1:0-2875 GCF_041083715.1 Sphaerotilus sp. | reverse complement strand
GCCGTCGATGCCGTCCGTGTCGGCGGCCAGCGCCCAGACGCCCGGCTCGCCGTTCAGCGCGACACCGAGCGACAGCAGGAACTCGACGTTGCGCCCGCCCCGGCCCAGCTCTGCCGCAGCGGTGGCGTCCGTCGGCAGCGTCACCGTGCTTTCGCCGCCGCTGAGCAGCACGCACGGCGCGGCGAACGGGTGGCCGTGGCGTGCGGTCTGGCGGGCGAGGCCGGCCAGCGTCGTGCCCATGGCGCGGGCTTCGCCTTCGAGGTCATCGCCGAGCACCCAGGGCGTGACTCCTGCAGCGCGGGCGACTTCGGCAGCGGCTTCCAGCGATGCCCGAGGCGCAGCGACGATGGTGCAGGTGTGTCCTGCGAGCCGTGCATCGCCTGGTTTGATCGACTCGGCTGCTCCGCTGCGCAGCCGCACCATCACTGTGTCCGGCAGCGCGATCCGGTAACGCGCCAGCGTCGCCAGCGCGTCGGCGCAGGTGGTCGGGTCGGCCACGGTCGGGCCGGAGGCGATGTCGATCGGGTCGTCGCCCGGCACGTCGGAGATCAGCAGCGTGTGGACCGTCGCCGGGTGGCACAGCGCGGCGAGCCGGCCGCCCTTGAGCGATGACAGGTGCCGCCGCACGGTGTTCATCTCGCCGATGCCTGCGCCGCTGGCGAGCAGGGCGCGGTGGACGGCCTGCTTGTCGTCGAGCGTCAACCCCGCGTCGGGCGCGACCAGCAGCGCCGAGCCGCCGCCCGAGATCAGCGCGACCACCATGTCGTCGGCCGACAAGCCGCTGACCAGTGCGCGCAGACGCTGCGCCGCGACCCGCCCGGCGTTGTCCGGCACCGGGTGCGAGGCTTCGACGATCTCGACGTGTTCGCATGGTGCGCCGTGGCCGTAGCGCGTGATCACCAGCCCCTCGACCGCCACGCCCTGTCGCCGGTAGTGCGCTTCGGTCACCTGCGCCATCTCGGCCGAGGCCTTGCCCGCGCCGATCACGATCAGCCGGCCTCGGGTGGGTGCGGTCGGCAGGTGCGGCGGCAGGCAGCGTGCGGGCTGCGCCGCCGTGACCGCCGCGTCGAACATCGCCCGCAGCAGCGCGGCGGGATCGAACGCGGCCTGGTGCCTCACTCGATGACCACCTTGGCGTCCTTGACCAGCTTGGCGAACTTCTCCACGTCGTCGTGGATCTGCTTGGCCATCTGCTCGGGCGTGTTGCCGATCGGCTCGGCGCCGATCTCGTCCATGCGCTTGCGGAAGTCGGGCGAGTGGATGACCTTGACCATCTCGGCGCTGAGCCGGGCGGTGATGTCCTTGGGGGTCGCTGCCGGGGCCAGCACGCCGAACCAGGTGCCGATGTCGAAGCCCTTCAGCCCCGACTCGGCCAGCGTCGGCACATCGGGCAGCGCCGACGAGCGCTTGCCCGTCGTCACCGCCAGCGCCTTGAGCTTGCCGGACTTGATGTGCTGCAGCACCGGCGTGATGGTGTCGAAGGACATCGTGACCTGGCCGCCGATCAGGTCGGTGGTCAGCGGGCCGCTGCCCTTGTAGGGGATGTGCGTGATCTCGATGCCGGTCAGGTTCTCGAACTGCGTCCCGATCAGGTGCTGCGCGGTGCCGTTGCCGTTGGAGCCGTAGTTGAGCTGGTTCGGCCTGGCCTTGGCCTGCGCGACCAGGTCGGCGACGTTCCTGGCCGGATTGCTGGCATTGACCACGAGCACGTTGGGCACCAGCGCGACGGTGGTGATCGGCGCGAAGTCCCTCTGCAGGTCGTAGGACACCTTCTTGAACACCGCCGGAGCGATGGTGTGGTGGATCGCGCCCATCAGCAGCGTGTAGCCGTCGGGCTTGGACTTGGCCACGAAATCGGCGCCGAGCGTGGCACCCGCACCGGGCTTGCTCTCGACGAGGATGGTCTGGCCGAGCGCGGTGCCGAGCTTGTCGGCCAGCGTGCGGGCGAGCACGTCGGTGGTCCCGCCCGCAGGGAAGGGCACGATGAGCGTGATCGGCTTGGCCGCGGGCCAGTGCTGGGCCGAGGCGGCCGTGGCGAAGGCGGCCAGCAGCAGCGCAGCGGTCGTCTGGGGGATGTTTTTCATGGACTTGTCTCCTCGCACGGGTGGGCTGCTTCAGCGCGTCAGCAGGTCGCAGACGGCGCGGGTGACTTCTGCGGTGGTCGCCGTGCCGCCCAGGTCGCCGGTGTGCAGCGCGGGGTTGGCGGTGACGGCTTCGATGGCGGCCATCAGGCGCTGGGCGGCTGCCGGCTCGCCGATGTGCTCCAGCAGCATCACGCAGCTCCAGAACGTGCCGACCGGGTTGGCGAGTCCCTTGCCCATGATGTCGAAGGCGGAGCCGTGGATCGGCTCGAACATCGACGGGTAGCGGCGCTCGGGGTCGATGTTGCCGGTCGGCGCGATCCCCAGGCTGCCGGCGAGTGCGGCAGCGAGGTCGCTGAGGATGTCGGCGTGCAGGTTGGTCGCGACGAGGGTGTCGAGCGTGGCTGGGCGGTTGACCATGCGCGCGGTGGCCGCGTCCACGATCTCCTTGTCCCACTTCACGTCGGGGAACTCCTGCGCGATCTGCACCGCGATCTCGTCCCACATCACCATCGCGTGGCGCTGGGCATTGCTCTTGGTGACGACGGTCAGCAGCTTGCGCGGCCGTGACTGCGCCAGCTTGAACGCGAAGCGCATGACGCGCTCGACGCCCACGCGGGTCATCATCGTCACGTCGGTGGCGGCTTCGATCGGGTGGCCTTGGTGCACCCGGCCGCCGACGCCGGAGTATTCGCCTTCCGAGTTCTCGCGCACGATGACCCAGTTCAGGTCTTCGGGCCGGCAGCGCTTCAGCGGGGCGTCGATGCCGGGCAGGATGCGCGTCGGGCGCACGT
>NZ_JBFPGY010000186.1:0-9433 GCF_041083715.1 Sphaerotilus sp. | reverse complement strand
TCGGTCAGATTCAGATGCAGGCCAACGTCGACTGGGTGGGTTCCGGCCGCCTCGCGCAGGGCGGCCGCACTGGCGGGCCAGGTCGGTCCGCCGCTCATCACGCTGACGGCGCTGATGCGGCCGGCGCGCGCGAGTTGCACGCTGGCGTCGTCGATGCCGGTGTGCAGGCCATAGTCATCGACACAGACGGCCAGGCGCCGGCAGGGTCGGAGGGAGGCTAGGATGTCGGGCATGTCGAAAGATCGTTGGCAAGGCGTGCGCTTCATCGCCGTGGGAACCACCGCGGCTGCGGTGCATTGGGGCGTTGTGCGCGTGGCTGTGGAGTCCATGGGGATGGCGCCGCTGGGCGCCAACGTGGTCGGCTGGATGATCGCATTTGTCGTGTCCTTCAGTGGACACCGGTTCTGGACCTTCGGCGTGACCTCCGGCGTCGGCACCGGGCAGAGCCTGTGGCGTTTCGCACTGGTGTCCGGCGCGGGGTTCGCCGTCAACGAGGCCTGCTACGCCGCGGTGTTGCGCACCGGGGGATTGCGCTACGACCTCGCGCTCGGCGTGGTGCTGGTCGGGCTGGCTGTGGCGACCTTCGTGGTCAGCCGGCTCTGGGTGTTCCGGGCGGCGTCACCGGGGTGATGTCGCTGTCCTGCGGCAGACCGTCGCCCAGATGGCGGTGCACGATGTAGAGCGGGCGTCCCTTGACCTCGTCGTAGATCCGGGCAATGTACTCGCCGAGCACACCCAGACTGAGCAGTTGCACGCCGGAAAACAGCATGGTGCTGACCACGATGGTGGTCCAGCCCGACACCTCGGTGCCGAACAGCCAGTAGGTGATCACCAGGTAGCCGCCATAGCCGAACGCCAGCAGCGCCAGGTTCACGCCGATCACGCTGGAGGCCCGCAGTGGCCAGGTCGTGAACGCCGTCATCCCGCTCAGCGACAGGCTGACGAGGCTGTGCAGGTTGTAGTGGCTCTTTCCGCTGGCGCGCGCCTTGGGCGTGTAGGGCAGCTCTTCCGAGCGGAACCCGACCCAGGCGTACATGCCCTTCATGAAGCGGTTGTGTTCTGGCAGCGACTTGAGCGCGTCGACCACATGGCGGTCGAGCAGCCGGAAATCCCCCGCGTCGGGCGGGATCTTCACCCGTGGATGCGTGGCATTGAGCATCCGGTAGAACAGCCGCGTGAAGGTGCGCTTGAACCAGGGCTCGTCGCTGCGGTCCTTGCGGCGCGCGTAGACCACGTCGATGCCGTGTTTCCACCGCTGCAGCATGGTCGGGATCAGCTCGGGTTCGTGCTGCAGGTCGGCGTCCATCAGCACCACGGTCTGCCCGCGCGCTGCGTCGATGCCGGCGCTCAGTGCCGCTTCCTTGCCAAAATTGCGGGAGAGCAGCAGGGCGCGCACGCGGGGCTCCCGCGTGGACCAGTGTGCCAGTTGCAGTGCGGTGTTGTCCCGGCTGCCGTCGTCGACGAGCACGATTTCCCAGGTCAGGTCGAGCGTGGTCAGCGTGGCGATGCAGCGCTCCAGCAGCGCGTCCAGATTGCTGGCCTCGTTGTAGCAGGGAATGACGAGGCTGATGCTCTTGCAGATACGTTCCACCCGTTCAACCACCCTTCAGCGCAGCTTGTTGTTCAAGCTGCAGACGCCGCTCGCGCAGCGCAATCATGTAACTCGATACCACGACGAACACTGCCACCACCACGATCACGACCGTGGCCAGTGCGTTCACCGTCGGGTCCAGCCCGAGCCTTGCCCGGGAAAAGATCACCAGCGGCAGTGTCGTCGAACCCGGTCCGGACAGGAAGGCCGACATCACCACGTCGTCCAGCGACAGCGTGAAGGTCAGCAGCCACGCGGCCAGCATCGACTGCGCGATCATCGGCAGCGTGACGAGGAAAAACACCTGCAGCGGCCGGGCACCCAGGTCCTGTGCGGCTTCCTCGAACTGCGGGTTCAGGTCGCGCAGACGGGCGGCGATCACGACGGTGGCATAGGCCATGCCCACCAGCATGTGGCCGAGCCAGATCGTCACGATGCCGCGTTCGGGCACGCCGAACAGGCGCTGCATCGACACCAGCATCAGCAGCAGCGACAGGCCGACGATCACCTCGGGCATCACCAGTGGCGCATTCACCATGCCGGAGAACAGCGTGCGGCCCCGGAAGCGCGGGTAGCGCTCCAGCGTGAAGGCGGCCAGCGTGCCGAGGATGACCGCGCCGGTGGCGGTCGCGGCGGCGATCTGCAGCGACAGGAACAGGCCGCGCCGGATGTCCTCGTCGCCGACCAGCTTCTCGTACCAGCGCAGCGAGAACCCGGCCCAGACGTTGGGCACCGGCGAGTCGGTGAAGCTGTAGACCACCAGCGCGATGATCGGCAGGTACAGGAAGACGAAGCCAGCGGTCAGCCAGATCCGGCTCGTCCAGCGTCCGGCGGGGGTGACGATCACGGGGCGGCTCCCTGCGACTGGTTGCGGTTGAAGACCGCCAGCGGCACGATGATCAGCAGCACCATCGTCACCGCCACGCTCGACGCCATCGGCCAGTCGTTGTTGCTGAAGAACTCGTCCCACAGCACGCGGCCGATCATCAGCGTCTCCGGGCCGCCGAGCAGCTCGGGGATCACGTACTCGCCGACACAAGGGATGAACACCAGCATGGCGCCGGCGATGATGCCGCCCCTGGACAGCGGCACCGTGATGCGCCAGAAGGCCTGCCACGGTGTCGCGCCCAGGTCCTGCGCGGCTTCGAGCAGGCGCAGGTCCAGCTTGGACAGCGTGCCGTACAGCGGCAGGATCATGAAGGGCAGGTAGGTGTAGACCATGCCGAGCAGCAGCGAGAACGGCGTGTACATGAACTGCCCCTCCGCCGAGATCAGCCCGAGCGGCAGCAGCACCTGGTCGGCGTGGATGGTCTTCAGGAACGACCCCACCCAGCCGGTGTCGGCGTCGAGCAGGCCTTTCCAGGCGTAGACCCGCAGCAGGAAGCTGGTCCAGAACGGCAGCATCACGCCCATCAGCAGCAGCGGCTGCACGGTGCCGGGCGCGCGGGCCATGAAATACGCGAACGGGTAGCCGACGCACAGGCACACCAGCGTCGTGATCCCGGCATAGAGCAGGGACTGTGCGTAGGTGGCCAGGTACAGGTCGTCCTGCAGGATGGTGAGGAAGTTCTGAAGCTTGAGCTTCATGAACAGCTCGTTGTTCGCGAACGTGAACAGGTCGCTGACCCGCGCTCCGTCCATCTCCGCGAAGCTGATGCGCAGCACGATGAGGAAGGGCAGCAGGAAGAACACCAGCAGCCAGACATAGGGCGTGCCGATGACGAGGCTGCGGCCGCTGAAGACGGACCGCAGACGCTGGAGCGGGGTGGCCGGGGTCATGCTTGCCGGCCTGTCATTGCGTCAGCACGACCTGGGCGGAAGGCTGCCAGTGCGCCCAGACCGCGTCCCCCCAGGTCGGCGCGCCGGAGCGGTCACGGCTGTCGTTCTCGACCGTGACCTTGAAGCGGGCGCCGCTGGCCAGCTCCAGGTGGTAGAGCGTGCTGTCGCCGAAGTAGGACATCTCCTTGACGGTGCCGCGCACCTGGTTCATGTCGCCCTCGGGCCTGTCCTTGCTGACCGAGACCTTCTCGGGCCGCACGGCCACCGTCACCGGCTGGCCGAGGTAGCCGGTGATGCCGTGGCCGATGTAGTGGGTGAAATCCGCGCACTGCACATGCACGTGGTCGGCCTCGTCCACCGTGATGGTGCCGTCGGTGAGGTTGACGTTGCCGATGAAGTCGGCGACGAAGCGGGTGGTCGGCGTCTCGTAGATGTCGGCCGGGCTGCCGACCTGCAGGAAGCGGCCTTCGCTCATCACCGCGATGCGCGAGGCCATGGTCATGGCTTCCTCCTGGTCGTGCGTCACCATCACGCAGGTCACGCCGACCGTCTCGATGATGTTGACCAGCTCGATCTGCGTCGCCTCGCGCAGCTTCTTGTCCAGTGCGCCCAGTGGCTCGTCCAGCAGCAGCAATTGCGGCCGTTTGGCGAGGCTGCGGGCCAGCGCCACGCGCTGCTGCTGGCCGCCGGAGAGCTGGTGCGGCTTGCGCCTGGCCAGCTTGCCGAGCTGGGTCAGCCGCAGCATCTCGTCGACCCGCGCCGTGATCTCCCCCGAAGGCAGGCCATCACGCCGCAGGCCGAAGGCGATGTTGTCCCACACCGTCATGTGGGGAAACAGGGCATACGACTGGAACATCATGTTCACCGGGCGCTCGTAGGGCGGCTTGCCTGCGAGGTCGTTGCCGTTGAGCACGATGCGGCCGGAGGTCGGTGACTCGAAGCCGGCGAGCATGCGCAGGAGCGTGCTCTTGCCGCAGCCCGACGAGCCGAGCAGGGCGAAGATCTCCCCCTTGGCGATGTCCAGGCTGACCTGGTCCACCGCCCGGAAATCCCCGAACTCCTTCACCACGGATTCGATCCGCAGGAAGGCGCCGTCCTCCAGTGTCTTGGCCATGTGCATGTTTCCCTGTGAGGGTGTGGCGCCCGTGTCAGCGGCCCGCCTTGAAGTTGGTGAAGGTGCGGGTGATCAGCTTGCGGGTGGCCTGGTCGGGCGTGCCGGGCGGGATCATCTTGGCCAGCGCCGCTTCATCCGGGAACACCGCCGGGTCCTTGGCCAGCTCGGGCTTGACGAACTTCAGCGAGGCCTTGTTCGGGTTGGCGTAGAACACGGTGTTGGTCAGCGAGGCGTGCACTTCCGGCTTCAGGATGTAGTTGATCCACTTGTGCGCGTTCTCGGGGTGCTGGGCGTCCTTCGGGATGGCCATGGTGTCGAAGAACAGCAGGCCGCCGTTCTTCGGCAGCAGCACTTCCAGGTTCTGCGGCTTCTTGGCCTTCTTCGACTTGTCCTTGGCGATCATCACGTCGCCCGACCAGCCCACCACGGCACAGATCTGGCCCTTGGCCATCTGGTCGATGTAGTCCGAGCCCGAACCGACGAAGCGCGTCACCGACGGGCGGATCTTCTTGAGCATGTCGCCGGCCGCCTTGTAGTCGTCGGCGTTCTTGCTGTGCGGGTCCTTGCCGAGGTAGTTCAGCGCCAGTGGCAGGATTTCCGACGGCGTGTCGAGCACGGCCACGCCGCAGCCCTTGAGCTTGCTCGCGTACTCCGGATTGAAGACCAGGTCCCACGAGTTCTCCGGCATCGGCTTGGCACCGAGGGCTGCCTTGACCTTGTCGACGTTGATGCCGACCGTCGTGTAGCCCCAGAGCCAGTCGACGATGTGCTCGTTGCCCGGGTCCATCTTGGCGAGCTGCGCCTGGATGGCGGGGTCGAGGTTGGCCAAGTTGGGGATCTTGCTCTTGTCGAGCTTCATCAGCAGGCCGGCCTCGATCTGCGACTTGGCCCAGTGCGAGCCCGGCACCACGATGTCATAGCCCGTCTTGCCGGCGATCAGCTTGGCGTGCAGCGCCTCGTTCGAGTCGAACAGGTCGTAGCGGACCTTGATGCCCGTTTCCTTCTCGAAGTTCTTGATCGTGTCCTCGGCGATGTAGTCCGCCCAGTTGTAGATGTTCAGGACCTTCTCTTCCTCGGCGCGCACGCCCGCCGAGCACAGCACCGCGACAGCGGCGACCAGGACATTCAGGGCCTTGGCGGGCCGGGAGGACAGCAGTTTCATGGGCGCTCCAGTAGAGGGTGGAAGTAGGGAAGCAGTGGGAAACCAGTGGGGAACGGGTGTGGCTGGCGTTGGGAAGACCCTGCGCGCGGCAGGATTATGGCCTGAGGATTCGCCATTTCGTCACGCTGCGCTCCAGCGCTTCAGGCGTCATCCAGTCGCAGCCAGGTGGTCTTCAGCTCGGTGTACTTCTCCAGTGCGTGCAGCGACTTGTCCCGGCCGTTGCCACTCTGCCGGTAGCCGCCGAAGGGCACGGTGATGTCGTCCTCGTCGTACTGGTTCACATGCACCGTGCCGGCACGCAAGGCACGTGCCACGCGGTGGGCCCGGTTGAGGTCATGGCTCCAGACGCTGGCCTGCAGGCCATAGGACGACGCATTGGCCAGCCGCACGGCTTCCTCCTCGGTCTCGAAGCGGATCACCGACAGCACCGGCCCGAAGATTTCCTCGCGGGCGATGCGCATGTCGTTGGTGGCGTGGTCGAACACGGTCGGTTGCACGTAGAAGCCGCCCGTTTCGGTGCGCGCCCGCTGTCCGCCATGACAGACCGCGCCCTCCGAGCGGCCGGCATCGATGTAGCCCAGCACGGTGCGCATCTGTCCTTCGTCGACCAGCGCGCCCATCACGGTCGCCGGGTCGAGGGGATCGGCCGGCTGCCAGGCCGGCATCTGCGCGGTGACGGTCGCCACGAACTCGTCGGCAATCGACGCATGGACCAGCACCCGCGACGGTGCGTTGCACGACTCGCCCTGGTTGAAGAACAGGCTGCCGGCGACGGTGCGCGCTGCCTTGGCTGGGTCGCGGTGGTCGGGGAAGACGAGGAAGGCCGACTTGCCCCCCAGCTCGTTGTAGACCCGCTTGAGGTTGGAGCGCCCGGCGTAGTCGAGCATGCGCCGGCCGGTGCGGGTCGAGCCGGTGAAGCCGATCGCGTCCACGTCCATGTGCAGCGCGAGCGCCTCGCCGGCTTCGTGGCCGTAGCCCGGCACGACGTTGAACACCCCCGGCGGCAAACCAGCCTCGATCGCGATTTCGGCCAGTCGCAACGCCGTCAACGGGGATTTCTCGCTGGGCTTCATCACCACTGAATTGCCCATGGCCAGCGCCGGCCCGAGCTTCCAGGCGGCCATGATCATCGGGTAGTTCCACGGCACGATCACGCCGACCACGCCCATCGGCTCGCGGGTGATGAGCGCCAGCGCGTTGCGGCCGGTCGGGGCGATCTCGTCGTACACCTTGTCGATCGCCTCGGCATACCACGCGATGGTGCGCGCGGCGGCCGGCACATCGACGCTGCGCGCGAACTGGATCGGCTTGCCCATGTCGAGCGTCTCCAGCAGCGCGAGTTCGTCGCGGTGGGCCAGGATCCCCTCGGCGAAACGCTGCAGCACCTTCTTGCGCGCGGCGGGCGGCTGGTGCGCCCAGCGGCCGTCCTCGAATGCTGCGCGGGCCGAGGCGACGGCGGCGTCGATGTCGGCGGCCTGGCCGCGGGCGATGGGGGCGAGGTGGCGGCCGTCGATCGGCGAGTGCTTGTCGAAGGTCTCGCCGCTGGCGCTGGTGGTGCGCTGGCCGTTGATGAAGGCGCGGCCGTCGATCGCCAGCGAGGCGGCCTTGTCGTGCCAGCTTGGTGACTGAGTACGAGCTGTCATGTCAATCGTCACTTTCTGTCATGCGCCTGGTGGCAAGTTTCTGGTGGTTCGCAACCACTTCTTGGATGACAGCAGCAAACATGCCCAGAACCAGTGCTGGATTGAGTTGATGTGCATCGGCCAACATGTGGTACTTGCGGGCCTGTGCTGCTTCCCGTTCAGAATCCACAGCGGTCAGTTGGTGCTGAGCCTTGAGTTCACCCACCTGTTCAGTGGCACTGAACCGGCGTGCCAGCAGTTGGATGATCTCTTCATCGATGGTGTCGATCTCGGCGCGAAGAGCGGCCAGCACGGTAAGTGGCATGTCAGATCCATGCCCGCGAGCGCACGTCCGCCAGCGTCAGGTCCAGGCACTGGTGGATCAACCCCATCAGCTCATCGACCTGCGCGATCGTCATCACCAGCGGCGGCGCGATGATCATCCGGTCGCCGACGGCGCGCATCACCAGCCCGTTGCCGAAGCAGTGGCCGCGGCAGAGCATCCCGACGCCCAGTTCGGAGTCGAACATCCCCGGATGCCCATCACCACGGTCCTTGGCCTTCACGAGCTGCATCGACGCCATCAGCCCGCAGGTCTGTGTTTCGCCGATCAGCGGGTGGTCGTTCAGCTTGGCGAATTGAGCGGCCAGATACGGCCCGGTCTCGTCGCGCACGCGCTCGACCAGCTTCAGCGACTGGATCAGCTTGATGTTGGCGATCGCCACGGCGCAGGCGACCGGGTGGCCGCTGTAGGTGTAGCCGTGCTCGAACTCGCCGCCTTGCTCGATCAGCACCTTGGCGACGCGGTCACCGACCATCACGCCGCCCAGCGGGATGTAGCCCGAAGTCACGCCTTTGGCGAAGGTCATCAGGTCCGGCTTCGCGCCCATCGTCTCGCAGCCGAACCAGCGGCCCGTGCGCCCGAAGCCGCAGATGACCTCGTCGCTGACCAGCAGGATGTCGTACTGGTCGCAGATGCGCTGGATCTCGGGCCAGTAGGTGGCCGGCGGCACGATCACGCCGCCCGCGCCCTGCACCGGCTCGCCGATGAAGGCGGCTACCTTGTCCGGGCCGACTTCGAGGATCTTCTGTTCCAGCCAGCCGGCTGCGACCACGCCGAACGCGTCGCGCGTCATGCCCGCGCCGTGCTCGAGCCAGTGCGGCTGGTCGATGTGCGTGATGCCGGGGATGGGCAAGCCGCCTTGCGCATGCATGTACTTCATGCCGCCGAGCGAGGCGCCGGCCATCGTCGAGCCGTGGTAGCCGTTCCAGCGGCTGATGATGACCTGGCGCTCGGGCTGGCCCTGCAGGTCCCAGTAGCGCCGCACCATGCGCACGACGGTGTCGTTGCCTTCCGAGCCGGAGCCGGCATAGAAGACGTGCTGGAACTGCGGCGGCGTCACCTCGGCGAGCAGTTGCGCGAGTTCGACCGCAGGCGGCGTGGTGGTCTGGAAGAAGCTGTTGTAGAAGGGCAGCTCACCCATCTGGTGCGCCGCGGCGTCGATCAGCGTCTGCTGGCCGTAGCCGACATTGACGCACCACAGGCCGCTCATCGCGTCGAACAGGCGGTGTCCCTCGCTGTCGGTGAGGTAGAGGTTGTCGGCCTTGGTGATGATGCGCGAGCCCTTTTTCGCGAGCTGCTGGAAGTCGGTGAAGGGGTGCAGGAAGTGGGCGGCGTCGGCGGCTTGCCAGGAGGCGGTGTCGTGTGCGGTCGGAGTGCTCATGGTGCGTTCCTAGTCCTTGTCGGGGTGCGGGTACGGCGGATCGGGGGGCTCAGACGTGCAGCAGCAGGTGCTCGCGCTCCCACGGCGAGATCACCTTCATGAACTCGGCGTACTCGATTTCCTTGATCTCGGTGTAGACGGTGATGAAGGACTCGCCGAGCACCTCGGCCAGGGCCTTCTCGTTGCGCAGCTTTTCCAGCGCCTCGCCCAGGCTGCGCGGCAACTGGTAGTCGCCGAGGTACGCGTCGCCCTTGCACTCGGGTGTCGGCTCGATCCGGTTCTTGATGCCCAGGTAGCCGCAGGCCAGCGTCGCAGCCAGCGCCACGTACGGGTTCGCGTCTGCGCCGATCACGCGGTTCTCGATGCGCCGCGCCGCAGGGGAGGCCACCGGCGAGCGGATGCCGACGGTGCGGTTGTCGGTGCCCCACTGGATGTTGATGG
>NZ_JBFPGY010000185.1:0-32152 GCF_041083715.1 Sphaerotilus sp. | reverse complement strand
GCGTGCGCGAACTGGTGGCCCCGGTGGGCACGAAGGACGATTGCCTACAGCGCGAACAGTTGCCCCTGTGGTTCGAGGCTGTGCGCAAGCTGTCGAACCCGGTGCCGGCCGCGTTCCTTCAGGTGGCGCTGCTGACCGGCGCCCGCCGCGAAGAGTTGGCCGGGATGCGTTGGGAGGATGTCGATTTCCGCTGGTGCAGCATCGCCATTGCCGACAAGGTGGAGGGTGCCCGTGTCATCCCGCTCACGCCCTACGTGTCGCGCCTGCTGGCTGCCCTGCCCCGCCGCAATGCATGGGTGTTCAGCAGTCCGACCGCCGCCGATGGACGCATTCAAGACCCCCGAGAGGCGCACGAACGCGCCCTTTCTGCTGCTGGCCTGCCGCACCTGACGATTCATGGCCTGCGCCGCAGTTTCGGGACGTTGTGCGAATGGGTCGAGATGCCGGCCGGTGTCGTGGCACAGATTCAGGGGCATAAACCCAGCGCCACGGCTGAAAAGCACTACAGGCGCCGACCGCTGGACCTGCTGAGAATGTGGCATACCCGCGCCGAAGCGTGGATTCTGGAACAGGCGGGTATTGAACAACCCAGCGCCAGCGAAGAGCCAACCCGATTACGTGCAGTATGATTCTTGCGTTTATGGATTGATTGGCGTATAACTGAAATGCCACGGCTAGGGCAGATTGCAACCCTGACCGAAGAGCGGTAAACCTTCACCCGCCTGCCGTGGCTCCCGAATGAAGGGCGCTAGAAGGGGCGCAGGATATGAAAACGGCACAGATTGAAACGCTCAAGCGTCGCGGGTTTGATGACACGGTAAGTTTCCCCGAGGTGCGGGAAATATTGGGATGGACCGATGGCAAGATTCGGCGTGCCGTCATGAGTGGGGAAATAGTCCCGGTCTTCTGGATGGAATCATTCGGGACGCGCAACGCTCATTACCTGGACGATGGAAGTCCTGCGCATGTACTGCACGGCAATGTGTACCTTCAGGAGCCGACCCAGAACGGCGGGCGTGACTGCCATTTCACGCAAGCGGCAAACTTCAGAATCGACGGGCTGAATATGGCCGGCCTGAGTGGCGACACGCTCGCAGCACGGCCCGCAGTGGGTGAAACGTTGCTCGGGCTTGACCTTGTCATGGCGCACGGTCTGGTGCCTATTGACCAAGTGGCGGCCCTGCTGGCGCAGACAACCGCAGCACCTACCAGCGCGCCCGCTGTGGCCGTTCCTGAGCCTGTGGCGCCCCCTGCTGTGTCGAAAGAGGCTAGGCAGGCCCGCCGTTATCAGGCGTGCGTTGACGCCGGGCTGAGGATGCCGACCGACACCTATACCCGCCTACCAACAGGTATTAAGCGGCTGGCGGAACACGAGGGAATCAGCCGGCAAGCGTTCGCAGAAGACGTGAAAGCCCACATCGGCAGGCTGCACGGCAGGTAATTGGCAGGCGAACGGCAGGCGCCTACCTGCCGATATCTGCGAAGAATCGGACATCGTTCCAACAGCGAAAGCGAACGATGCAAACCGAAGTAATTACCACCACCGCAAAACCCCGAGGCCGTCGCCCCCGCGACCGCTCGATTCCCCGGACCTTCACGCCGCTGGCGCTGGAAACCCGGACGCATATCACCACCGAAGAGGCAGCGCATCACCTGAATCTGCGCCCGCAGACTTTGCGCGCTCACGCCTGTTTCGAGACGGGGGCTATCCGCCCGCATCGAATCCCCGGATGTAGTGGCCTGCTTTGGCCCGTGGCTGAGATTCGCCGCGTGCTGGGTCTGGAGGTGGCGCAATGAAAACGCCCACCCCGAACCCGAAGGACAAGGCAGGCGCACCCGGCACGGGCGCCGAGATTGTGACACCCGGCGCACTGCTTGCGCGTCAGAACACGGTCATCGCTGACGTATTGGCCCGCTTCATCGCAGGCGAGCGACTGACCGGACTTCACTCCGTTACCGACAGCAGCACGACCAGATTGGCCGCAGTAGTTCACGCGCTGGGCGGTTACGGCTGGTATATCCAGCGCGCAGACCTTGCCGCAGGCTGCCGAGATGGCCGGATTGCAACGGTGTCGGAATACTGGATGCATCCCGACCAGTGCGCCGCCGCGCTGGATGCTGGCGCTGGTGCATGGGTTGCCGAGGTCCGCAGGGTCCGGGCTGCACGCCGGAAAAACGCACCGAAGGCCCGCGCCGTAGCCGCCAGCGTCAACGCCCGCAAGCGTCGCAACGGGGGTGCCAAGTGAGCGCGCCCCCTGACTTCACTGAGGCGCTGCTGTGCGGACTGCTGGCCGTCGCAATGGCGCACGCATGGCCGGCTGTGCTGGCGCTGCTGGAGGCCATGCGATGAGCGCCGACACCGACAAGGCGACGAACACGGACGAATGGGGCGCTGGCCTGCGCTTTGCCGGCAAGGCGTTGAACGTCAAGACCGTTCGACGCGCTGCAGGCTTCGCGGATGTGCTGCCAGTGTGTCTCGCACACAACCTGCGAGAGGGCAACGAGGCGCACAGGCACCGCTCACCCATTGACCCGACGCGGACGGGCTTGAACGAGGTTCTGAGGGGTTCTGCGCGCCTGTCCGTAGCCGTGGAACTAGTGCGCAACATCCTCGACGAGTTGGGCATCGTTCCATCCCGCGCCGATGCCATCGCCGGTATCGAGATGGTGTTCCAGCCGCCAGACGGACACGACACGCCCGCATTCTGGGCGGAGTGTCTGCGCTGGGCGGATGGCCGGTATCAGCACGTCCTGAGCGCCGTGGTTCACCGCGACCAGAGGCGCCCGCACTTGCACGTCATTGCGCTGGCCGTCGTCGGCGGGAAGCTGGCCGGCCATGCCATCACGGCAGGCGCTGGCCGGTTCACGATTCAACGACGCGAGTTCATGGCGCACGTCTTCGCAGCACTCGGACTGCGGCCGAACAGGCGAGCGGCCGACCCGTTGAAGGCGCTGGCGCTGACTGCAGGCAAGGGGGCGCGGACTGCAACGGGGGCCGCCCGTCGAGACGCTGAACTGACGCGCAAGGCCGGCGCCGAGTGGAAGCGCCCGGGGGTGTGCATGGCGGTCGGTGCCATCGATGTGCATGGCGGTCTGTCTCTCGAAACGGGCAACCGCCATGCACACGAAAAAGCCCGACCGCCTTATTGCGCAGTGCTTCCCCTCACCGAAGCCAACCCGCAAAACAGCACGCAGACGCCTGTTTTCCGGCAACCGTCAGCCACACCGATGACGCCCCGCCTGTGGTCCCTGCAAGCCGGCAAAACCAGCCGCAGAAGCGCACCCAAGACCGCCGACAACTGGCGCCAACGCCGACCGCCCGCCGTGCTGACGCCGACCCTTTCGGGCTGGTGCTGACCACGCATGAACACCACACCGAACCAAGCAAACGCCATGACCGACACCACGACCATGACCGACACCCGCGACACCTTCGCCAGCCTGCGCAACCTGACTGCCGCCCGCGACTCGCTGCCGATGGACTGGGGCCGCTTCAATGCCCTGTTCGGCGAAGTCACCGACGCCGATAGCCTGCAAGACCTAGAAGCCCGTGCAGTGGCCGCCACCATCGGCGCCTGCACCCGTCCGGGTATGACCGAGGAACAGGCCCGCACGGTGGGCGACCTCTGCGCCATGCTGGCCGACGCCGAAGCCGAGGCAGCAGACATCCCCGCCGATGACCTGTGCGCCCTGCTGGGTGAGCTGGTGGCCGCCGATGACCTGCCGGGGCTGGAACTCGCCCTGTTCAAGCTGACGCCGCACGATGGCTTTGCCTACGTCGAGAAGCTGCGGGCGCTGGCCGATGCTGCCGAGCCGAACACGCCATGCGACCCCGAAGCCGTCCGAGCCGAGAAGGTCCGTGCGCTGGCTGACTGCCCGAAGCCGGGCCGCGTCATCGGTCTGGAGCTGGCCGGCGTTGTCGTTGACGCTGTGGAGCACTGGCACCGCCTCAAGACCGATACGCCGAAGCAGAAGGCCGTCCGTGAGGCTTTCAAGGCCGCCCGCGCCCTGATTGACCGCCACGGGGAGGAAGACCCCCGCGCCTTCGCTGCAATCGTCCATGCCGTGAACCTGCAGAACCCCGCGTTCATTGACGAGAAGCTGAAGGAATCCGGGATTCACCTGCCGAAGCCAGACCGCTGCACGGATGACGGCGTGCCGCTGTACTCGCTCGATGCCGTGGCCGCTGCACTCGATGCTGACCCCGAGGAGCTGCTGGTGAAGGCCCGCGAGCTTGAGGCGCACGGGCTGGGTGTGCTGCACGCCGACACCGCCACCACCCACACCCTGCAATGAGCGACATCACCGCCTTCCTCTGCGGATGCACCCTTGCGTGGGTCATCGTCGAGGCAATCACTCAGGTGCTGACCCGATGACAGAAGCCGGCCACCCGTTCGCCTGGATGGTGTCCGGCCTACTGGGCGAGCCACTGCCGGCCATCCCGCCAGCCACCGGCACCAGCCACACGCATCACGCAGACGGCTTCAGCCCCGAAGCCGAGAAGCGCATCACCCACCTGTTCGGAAAAGACCCGGACGACCTGAAAGCCCCGCGCAAGTCGCGCACCTGACCACCACCGAAAGCACCAAATGAACGCAAACCAATTCCCCGACCGCATCACCGTAGCCTTTGCCCAGAACGGTGACCGCCGCGCCATCCCGGCGCATGCCAGTGATGCCATTGCGGCAAATCAGCCGAGCCTTGAAACCGGGTTCGGCGTCACGACCTCAATCCCCAAAGCCGCAGGCGGGATGCCGCCAAGTCGCATCGACTTCAATTCCATCCTGAACCTGCTGAGTGCCGCGAACCGCTGGGCTCAGGCTGGCGGTTTGTACCCGTTCAATGCAGCATTCGCCACGGCAATCGGTGGTCATCCGAAAGGCGCGGTGCTGCTGTCCACGGATGGCGTGACCGTATGGCAAAGCGAGACCGACAACAACGTGACCGACCCGGACGGCACGAGCGCCGCAGGATGGCGCCTCCTGGCCCCTAGGCCCGACGTGACCCGCGCCGACCTCGGTAGCCATGTGGCCGGAAAAGGCGCATCGCTGGTGGGCGTTCAGGACACGGCGGGAAACTGGACCTCTGCGGACCTTGAGCAAGTTACGGCCGAAGCCGGAACCCGCCTGCACGACATCGAAACCGCGTTTGGGTCAGGGACGTTCACGCCTGTGATGACCGGCCACCTTCCGACCGGTCCGGGAAGCATTGCGCTGGCTGGCAGATGGGCGCGAGTCGGGAAGGTGCTGACCTGGACCGTCACGGTTACATCGGTGGGCGGTGGCATCTGGTCGAGTGCAGCCGGAAGCACCAAGGTCACGGGCCTGCCCTATGCGCCGGCACTGGCAACGTCGTTCAGCCTGTCCTTTGCGAACGGTGAGACTTCGGGCACCGGCACCGTGACCACTGCCGGCGACATCAAGCCTTGCACGCTGGTGCCGACCGCTGCGAGCATGGTGTTCTCGGGTTCGTTCGTCATCGCCTGACCGTCTACGCCACCACCCAGAAGGCCGGCCACTGAGCCGGCTTTTCCGTGTGCGCAGGAATTGAAACTACGCAGCAGAAGACTACAGATAGCATACGATGACGACATATGACCGCAACTGAAACACCAAGCAAATCAACAAGTTAGCGAGTACTCACGTTGACGAGACTGGACCGGAGAAGTGCCGCGCATGGCTCCTGTTTCTACGCAGGTTTTCGCGCATTTCCACGCAATCCCCGCAGGTTTCCAGCGCCCGGTTTCCAGCCCGGTTACCAGCAAATACGCAGGCATCCAGTGCCCGGTATCCAACTCGGTATGCACGGAACGGGGCGGTTTCGGAACAAGCGGAACGGAGCGGTTCCGGTGGCGGTAAACAGTCCAGAAACGGCGGACTCGCTGTAACGGCCGGCACGTAACACCCGCCGTAACACCGCAGGCAAGGTTACGGGCCGATGGTTGCAGGCAAGGTGTCAGCCGGTACGCAAAGCCGAGGTACGCAGCCTGTACGCAGTGGTACGCACCCGGCTAGTTCGCGGTTCGGTTCGCAGCGGTTCCGCGCTGATTCCGACCACATATAGACCACCCCGAGGCCCGGCACGTCCGGGCTTTGTCGCGTCTGGCTGGTGAGTCCGTGCCGCGTGTGCGCCTGCGAGTTGCTGCCATTCCTGTGACCGTCACAGGTTTCCACTACTACGAAGCCTTCGCGGTGAAGGAGGTGCAGGCGCGGCACCCCCTTTCACGACTTGCCCGTAAAAGCCTGTGCCGGTGTTGAAGGCGTTGAGGCTCAACACTCAACCGGGTTGAGTCCCGGGCGCCTGGCTGCTGGTCAACATCGTGGCCGCGCCGATTCGAGATGTTGCGAGCTGCTCCCGGCTGCTTGTTCCCTCTGTGGCGGGGCGCTGGATTCGAGATGTCGCCCGGTGCCGTTCGAGATGCTGGACGTGCGCGAGAGGGTCCGGGCTGGCGCTGATGACGTGGTGGAGGCGCCACGCTGGCCGGTCATCGCGGAGAAGTGCTTACATGGGCGCTTACATGGAAGCACCGCACCGACTGTGACAGACGCTGAACCGCGCCTAAGTCCTTGATTTAATTGGTAGGCCGTGTAGGACTTGAACCTACGACCAAAGGATTATGAGTCCTCTGCTCTAACCAACTGAGCTAACGGCCCCCGGAGGAAGGACCGCGATTGTAGGGTCTTTTCACTTCTGACTGAGCGCGTTGCCGACCAGCCGCGAGGTGATGTCGACGATCTGGATCATGCGGTCGTAGGCCATGCGGGTCGGGCCGATGACACCGAGCGTGCCGACCACATGACCGTCGACTTCATAGGGCGCGGAGACCACCGACAGGTCCTCGATCGGCACCAGTCCGCTCTCGCCGCCGATGTAGATGCGCACGCCCTCGGCGCGGCTGGAGCCGTCGAGCAGGCGCATGAGCTGGGTCTTCTGCTCGAACAGGTCGAACATCTTGCGCAGCGAGCCCAGGTCGCTGCCGAAGTCGCTGACCTGCAGCAGCTTGCGCTCGCCTGAAACGACGACGCGGGCCGAGTCGTCGCTGGCGGCTTCGCTGCCAGCCTGCACGGCCGCCTGCATCAGCGTGGCGATCTCGCTGCGCAGGGCGTCCACCTCGTGCTTCAACCCTTCGCGCACGTCCTCGATGCTGCGGCCGGCGTAGTGGGTATTGAGGTAGTTGGTAGCCTCGACGAGCTGGCTCTGGGTGTAGTCGTGCACGGTGAAGAGCACGCGGTTCTGCACATCGCCGTCTGGCGACACCAGGATCAGCAGCACGCGGCGCTCGCCCAGCCGCAGGAACTCCATGTGGCGGAACACGCTGGTCTTGCGCGGCGCGGTGATGACACCGACGAAGCTCGACAGGTTGGACAGCAGGTGCGCCGCGCTGGCAATGACGCGCTTGGGCTGGTCGGGCTGCAGTGGCTCGATCAGCGGGGCCATCGAGGAATCTTCGAAGCGCTGCGCCGGGCGCGTGGTGAGCATCGTGTCGACAAACACACGGTAGCCACGCGCGGTGGGGATGCGGCCAGCCGAGGTGTGCGGGCTGGCGATGAGGCCGAGTTCTTCCAGATCGGCCATCACGTTGCGGATCGTGGCCGGCGACAACTCCAGCCCCGAGGTCTTCGACAACGTGCGCGACCCCACAGGCTGCCCATCGGCGATATAGCGCTCGACGAGCGTCTTCAGGAGCATCTTCGCGCGGTCATCCATCATGAAACCGATTGTAGAGTTCGCGGGGGTACCCGGGTGGGTTCGGCCCTCGGGGACCCGTCAAACGCCTGTGGTGTAATTTCTCCATGACCAGCCGATTCCGACACGCCGCGCTCATCGGCAAGTACCAGGCCCAGGGCATGCGCCCGCTGCTGGAAGAGATCGCCCACCTGCTCACCCGGCGCGGGCTGGAGGTGTCGATCGAGGCCGACACCGCACTCAACACGGGTCTGACCGGCTACCCGATGCTCACGCCCGACGAGCTGGGCAAACACTGCGACCTGGCCATCGTCGTGGGCGGCGACGGCACCATGCTCGGCATCGCCCGGACACTGGCGCGTTACGGCGTGCCGATGGTCGGCATCAACCAGGGCCGGCTGGGCTTCATCACCGACATCCCCGTCGCCCGGGTGACGCAGGCGCTGCGCGCGATGCTCGCCGGTGACTACGAGGAAGAACACCGCGCGATGCTCGACGGCCGCGTGGTGCGCGGCGGCGAGGCGATCTACACGGCCGTGGCGATGAACGACGTGGTGCTGCGCAGCGGCACGACGTCGATGCTGGAGCTGCGCGTCGAGGTGGATGGCCAGTTCGTCGCCAACTTCCGCGCCGACGGCCTGATCGTGTCCTCGCCGACCGGCTCGACCGCCTACGCGCTGTCGGCGGGCGGGCCGATCCTGCACCCAGGCGTGGCCGGCTGGCTGATGGTGCCGATCGCACCGCACATGCTCTCGAACCGGCCGATCGTGCTGCCGGATTCGGGCGAGATCAGCATCGAGATTGTTTCGGCGCGCGAACCGTCGGTGAACTTCGACATGCAGTCGCTGGCCAGCCTGCTGCACGGCGACCGGATCGTCGTGCAACGCTCGGAGCACCGCGTGCGCTTTCTGCATCCACGCGGCTGGAACTACTACGCCACGCTGCGCCACAAGCTGCACTGGAACGAAGGCGTCGTGCCTGGCGACGGAGGCCACTGATGCTGCGACGGCTGTCCCTGCGCCACTTCGTGATCGTCAGCCGGCTGGAAGTGGAGTTCCAGCCTGGGTTTGCCGTGCTGACCGGCGAGACGGGTGCCGGCAAGTCCATCCTCATCGACGCGCTGCAACTGGCCCTCGGCGGCCGCGGTGACGCGGGCGTGGTTCGGGAGGGCGAGGCACGGGCAGAGATCAGCGCCGAGTTCGAGCCGACGCCCACGGCGCTGGCCGCCTGGCTCGACGAGGCCGGCTTCGAGGCCCAGGACGATGCCCCCAGCACCCTGCTGCTGCGCCGCACGGTGGATGCGCAGGGCAAGAGCCGGGCGTGGATCAACGGCAGCCCAGCCACTGTCGGCCAGCTCAAGGAGGTCGGCGAGCACCTGGTCGACATCCACGGCCAGCACGCCTGGCAGAGCCTGACCCGACCGGCCTCGGTGCGTGCCCTGCTGGACGACTACGCCGCGATCGACCCCCGCCACATGACCGAAGCCTGGCAGCAGTGGCGCGCGCAGCAGGCCCGGCTCGACACTGCCCGCCAGCAAGGCGCCGAGCGGGCACTGGAGCGCGAACGACTGGCCTGGCAGATCGGCGAGGTGGACAAGCTCTCGCCCGGCGAACACGAGTGGGCCGAGCTGAACGCCGAGCACCAGCGGCTGGCGCATGCGCAGGCCATCCTCGACGCGCTGCGGGCGGCGATCGAGGTCACCAGCGAAGGCGAGTCGAGCGCTGAGACCCTCACTGGCCGCGCGCTCGACACGCTCAGTGAAGTCAGCGGCTACGCGCCCGAATTGCAAGAGGTCATCGAGGTGCTGCAAAGTGCCCACGCACAGCTCGCCGATGCGGCACACAGCCTCAACGCCCTGCTGCGCCGCACCGAACTCGACCCCGACCGGCTCGACGAACTCGACGCACGGCTGTCGTCCTGGGTCGGGCTGGCGCGGCGCTACCGGCGCATGCCCGAGGAGCTGCCGGCAGTGCTGGCGCAGTGGCGCGCGCAGCTCCAGGAAATCGACGCCACCGCCGACCTCGACGCCCTGCAGCAGCAGGCCGAAGCGGCGTGGCAGCTCTACCTGGCCGCCGCCAGCCGGGTTTCGGCCGCGCGCCACCGGGCGGCGCCGACGCTGGCCACCGCCGTCACCGCCGCGATGCAGGCGCTGGGCATGGCGGGCGGGCGTTTCGAGATCGCGCTGGAGCCACTGCCGGAGCCGCAATCGCACGGGCTGGAGTCGGCCGAGTTCCTCGTGGCCGGCCACGCCGGCAGCACACCGCGGCCACTGGGCAAGGTCGCCTCGGGCGGCGAGCTGTCACGCATCGCGCTGGCCATCGCCGTGACGACCAGCCAGCAGCGCCAGGCACGGGGCACGGGTGCGGCCACGCTGATCTTCGACGAGGTCGATTCGGGCGTGGGAGGAGCGGTGGCGGACACGGTGGGACGGCTGATGCGCCGACTGGGCAGCGAGCGCCAGGTGCTGGCCGTGACCCACCTGCCGCAGGTGGCCGCCTGTGCCGACACGCACCTGCTGGTCAGCAAGGCCAGCGAGGACGG
The DNA here is from genome assembly GCF_041083715.1 of Sphaerotilus sp. GTDB lineage: Bacteria > Pseudomonadota > Gammaproteobacteria > Burkholderiales > Burkholderiaceae_C > Sphaerotilus. The sequence goes on along the minus strand of NZ_JBFPGY010000185.1, from coordinate 21,925 downwards.
CCGCACGCGCAGCGATATCCGCACATTGGATGCCACCGCACGCATCGGCGAAATTGCCCGCATGCTGGGTGGACAAACCCGCTCGGACGCCGGCCTGGCGCACGCCCGTGAGATGCTTGCCGCCGTGGACTCCCGCCTCCAGCATCCCCAGCCCCATCGCGTTCCCTGACCATGCACAACAACGACAGCAGCCCGGCCGCCCCGGTACTGGAGAAGATCCAGCCCGTGGTTCTGATTTCAGGCATTTCCGGCTCCGGCAAGTCCGTGGCGCTCAATGCACTCGAAGATGCAGGCTACTTCTGCGTGGACAACCTGCCACCGGAGCTGCTGCACGACTTCATCCGGCTGGAGCGCAAGTTTCCGAGCCGCCGCCTGGCCATCGCAGCCGATGTGCGCACGGCCTCGTCGCTGCCCAAGCTGCTGCCGGTGATCGACGCGCTGCGCAGCGAAGGCACGCCGGTCCTGCCGATCTTTCTGGATTCGCGCACCGAGACGCTGGTGCGCCGCTTTTCCGAAACGCGCCGCCGCCACCCACTGTCGGCCGAGGACGACGACAACGGCCTGTCCCGCACGGCGCTGGGCGAGGCCATCGAGCGCGAGCGCGAGATGCTCAGCCTGCTGCGCGAGATCAGCACCGTGATCGACACCAGCGACCTGCGCCCGACGCAACTGCGCTCGTGGGTGCGCCAGCTGGTCGGCGCGGCACACTCGTCGCTGACGCTGGTGTTCGAGTCGTTCGCGTTCAAGCACGGCGTGCCGCGGGACGCGGATCTGGTGTTCGACCTGCGTGTGCTGCCGAATCCGCATTACGTGCGCGAGTTGCGCGCGCTGAATGGCCGCGACGCCGGCGTGATCGACTTCCTGCGCGCCCAGCCCGAAGTCGCCGAGATGCTGGCGCAGATCGAGGGCTTCCTGGCGCGCTGGCTGCCCGCCTACGAGCAGGACCAGCGCAGCTACCTGACGGTGGCGATCGGCTGTACCGGCGGGCAGCACCGCTCGGTGTACTCGGCCGAGCAGCTCGCCGCGCGCTTCCGCGAGCGCATCCCCACCCTGATCCGGCACCGCGAGATCGAGGCCCGCGAGGCCGCGGCACAACCATGACCGAGCCGCACGACCCCGGCCGACCGGTGCGCAGCACCAGTGCAGAGGCGCCCGTGCGCGGGGCGTTCGGTGATCTGCTGCCGCACCTGCCGCTGTTTCCGCTCGGCACGGTGCTGTTTCCACAGGGCTTGCTGGCGCTGAAGATCTTCGAGGCACGCTACCTCGATCTGGTCACGCACTGTCTGCGCAGCGGCGCACCCTTCGGCGTCGTGGCCCTGCGCCAGGGCGCGGAGGTGCACACGGCGGGCGAGCCGGTCCGCTTCGAGCACGAGGGCTGCCTGGCCGAAGTGATCGACTGCGACAGCCCGCAGACGGGCATCCTGCAGATCCGCTGCCGCGGTCTGCAGCGTTTCACGGTGTCGCAGGTGCACCAGGCGCCCGACGGCCTGTGGCGTGCGGACGCCGTGCTGCAGGCCGCCGACCCGGTCGAGCCGCCGCGGCCCGACTTCCAGGCCAGCGTCACCGCCCTGCAGCGGGCCATCGACACCCTGCAGATGCGCGACCAGGCGCCCTTCCTCGCCCCGCACGCGCTGGACGATGCGGGCTGGGTGGCCAACCGCTGGTGCGAGATCCTGCCGATCCCCCTGCCCACACGCCACAAGCTGATGATGCTGCCGGACCCGCACGCGCGGCTGCAGCTGGTGGACGGCTTCCTGCGCCGCCACGGCATCGTCAGCGACTGAGCAGCAGCCGGCTGACCGGCGCCGGCAGTCCGATGCGGTCGAGCTGGTCCAGCGGCCACCAGCGCCCTTGGCCCAACCCCGCCGCCACGACGTCCGCCTCGGGGGTGCCCAGGTCGAGCCGGCGCGGGTGCAGCGTCCAGTCGAGGTGGGTCAGCACATGGACGAAGCCGGGCAGCGCCACCACACGCACACCCGCACGGCCCGTCGCCGCCTGGAGCGCGTCGGCATCGTCGAACATCGGCAGCGACCACAGCCCGGCCCAGATGCCGCTGTCCGGGCGCTGCTGCAGCCACACCGCATCGGCAGTCTGCAGCCAGAGACACCAGTTCTCGCGGCGCGAGCGCTTGAGCTTGCGGGTGCGCACCGGGTAGTCGGTCATCCGACCCGATGCACGCGCGGCACACCGCCCCGACAGCGGGCAGATCAGGCAATCCGGCTGGCGCAACGCGCAGACGGTGGCCCCGAGGTCCATCAGACCCTGCGTGTAGGCCGGCATGTCGGTGCGGTCGGCGGGCAGCAGCTCGGTGGCGCGCTGCCACAGGAGGCGCTCCTGCGCCTGCTGGGCCAGGTCCCCGTCGAAGGCCAGCACGCGGGTCAGCACGCGCTTGACATTGCCGTCGAGGATGGACACGCGCTCCTCGTGACAGAACGCTGCGATCGCCGCCGCAGTCGAGCGCCCGATGCCGGGCAGCTCGGCCAGCACCGCGGCACTCGGCGGAAACACACCGCCGTGCGCGGCCACCACGGTCTGCGCACAGCGGTGCAGATTGCGGGCGCGGCTGTAGTAGCCCAGGCCGCTCCACAGCGCCAGCACATCGTCCAGCGGCGCCGCGGCCAGCGCAGCCACATCGGGGAATCGCGCCAGGAAGCGCTCGTAGTAGCGCAGCACCGCAGCCACCTGCGTCTGCTGCAGCATGATCTCCGACAGCCAGACGCGGTAGGGATCGCGGGTGTTCTGCCACGGCAGCGCGTGGCGGCCGTGGGTGCGCTGCCAGGCGACCAGCGCGTCGGCGAGGTGGCTCATGTCGATGTCGCAGCGGACGCGGGCAAGGCCGCTGGCATGGACGACTGGAACGGCCCGAAATCGCTGGCCAGCCCCATCTCATGGCGGGTGGCAGCGCGGCGGCTGCGCTCGAACAGCGCGTGCAGCCGCACCTCGATCGAGGCCAGCCGCTGGTCCTGCGCTTCGATTTCCAGCAGACGCGCCTCCAGATCGCTGGCCGCGGTGCGGATGCGCTCCAGCGACTCGCGCCGGCGCTTGAAGGCCTTGCGGCGCTCGCGCAACTGCGCGTCCACCTGCGCCGAGGTCGTGCGGCTCCACAGTTCGATCTCGCTGGCGGCGCTCTCGAACACCACGCGCAGCCGCGACATCAGCATGCGGCGGAACTGCTCCAGGAACCGCGGTTGCGCCAGCCGCATCGCCTGGCTCAGTCCGAGGTACTGCACGTAGTTGCGCTCGATCAGCGCCAGGTCATCGCGAAAGCGCGACAGCTCCGGCGCCGACGGCGTGGCCAGGCTGAAGCCATATTCGGCATTGAGGCGGGCAAACGAGCCGGCGAGCAGGTCGCGCAGGTCCTGCGCATCCTTCTGCGCGGTGTCGAGCGCCAGCCGCAGGTCCGCGAAGAGCTGCACGAAGGAGCGCCGCGCACCCAGCTTGAGGAAGGACTCGCGGATCGAGCGGACCATGCCGTCCACCAGCGTGCGCAGCGGCTCGCCCGACACGCCGTTCAGCACGCTGCGCAGCGTGCGTGAATGCACCGTGCGCAGCGCCTGGATCTGCGTCGTGCAGCGCTCGAACTCGACCGTCTCGGCACCGACCCGCTGCAGCATGAGCGCCACCTTGCCGCTGTTGCGGCCACGCAGGCCGCGCAGCTCGTGCAGCTGATCGGTCAGGTGGCGGCGCAGGTCGGTGAGGTTGCGCGAGGTCTGCTGCTGCACCACCGCCAGCGCTTCCAGCGTGAGCTGCTCGAACACCGCGCGGCGCTGCGGCAGCAGCTGCTGCGCCAGCGCCTGCTCCAGCGCCAGCAGGCGGCTGTCGGCCAGCAGCTGCGCATTGCCCTCGACCCGCGCCTCCAGCGCCTGCCGGGCCGACAGCGGAAACACCCGCCCCATCGGCATCTCCAGCGTGCGCGACACCTGCACGCACTGCTGGGTGATCTGCGCCTCGTTCTCTTCGGTGGACGACAGCGGATCGACCAGCGCGTCGATCTTGTTCAGCACGACGTAGCGGGTCAGGGACTGCGAGGCGAGGTGGTCGCGCCAGATCTCCAGATCGGACTTGGTCACGCCCGTGTCCGCGCCCAGCACGAACACGACGACGTGCGCGCTCGGCAGCAGGCCCACCGTCAGCTCCGGCTCGGCGCCGATCGCGTTCAGGCCCGGGGTGTCGAGCACGACCAGCCCGCGCTTGAGCAGCGGGTGCGGCACGTTGATGACCGCGTGGCGCCACAACGGGATCTCGACCTGGCCGTCGTCGAGCATCGGCGGGTTGTCGGCCGGTTGCTCGTCGTCCCAGAAGCCGAGCTGGCGGGCCTCGTCGACCGTGGCGGCCCGCACGCCCTTGACGGCATTGAGCGCATGGGCAAACGACGCCGGGTCGGACACATCGATGGGCTCGCGGCGCCAGAGCCGCGGCTGTCCGCGCAGCTCGGCCAGCGAGGCACCGTCGAGCCGCGTCTCGATCGGCAGCAGCGACAGGCCCGGTGGATCCTCGGGGTCCCAGCCCAGCTCGACCGGGCACATCGTCGTGCGCCCCGGCGAGGCCGGCATGATGCGCCGGCCGGCGTCGGCGAAGAAGATGGCATTGATCAGCTCGGACTTGCCGCGCGAGAACTCGGCGACAAAGGCCACCACGAGCTTTTCGCTCGCCAGCCGCTGGCGCAGCGAGTCGAGCAGGTCGCCCGCCCCTTCGTCCAGCAGACTCTGTTCGCGCAGGAAGCGCACCAGATCGCGCACCCGCTCTTCCAGCGTGACACGCCAGACCCCGAGCGCATCGAGGCTGCGGACAAACGGCTCCTGGACCGAACCGCTGCTCGCTTCGGCGAGCACGGATTCGACGGGAGTCGGCGGGGTGCTGTTCAGATCGTGGGAGTGCTCGCTCATCGCTGTGCCGTTGCCTGCGTCCGCAAAAGGTCAACGGCCATGGTAGCGCAGCGCCTGTCTCAGGAAGGCTGGCAGACCGGACAGAAATAGGTCGCCCGTTGTCCTTGCACGATGCGGCGGATTGGCGTGGCACAGCGCAGACAGGGCAGACCGGCCCGGCCGTAGACGCGGGCCTGCGACTGGAAGGCCCCACCCATGCCGTGCGCATCGCGGAAATCGCGCAGCGTCGAGCCTCCCGCGGCCAGCGCGCGGCGCAGAACGTCCTGCACGGCCATCACCAGACGCTCGCAGCGTTCGGGGCCCAGCTGCTGCGCGGGGGTCTGCGGATCAATGCCGGCCTCGAACAACGCTTCGGAGCAGTAGATGTTGCCCACGCCGACCACCACATCGCCCGCCAGCAGCGCCTGCTTGATCGCGACGCGCCGCCCGCGCAGCGCCTCCTGCAGCACCGAAGCGGAAAACGCCCGCTCCAGCGGCTCGACGCCCAGACGCGCCAGCAGGGTCGAAGCCGGCATGCGGTCCAGCCCTTCGGACCAGACCACGGCGCCGAAACGGCGCGGATCGGTCAGCCGCAGCAGGCCACGGTCGGTGTCCAGCTCGAAATGGTCGTGCGGCCCTGGCGGCGGCAAGGTCTCCTCGAAACGCAGCGATCCCGACATCCCGAGGTGCAGCAGCACACCCCCCGGCTCCAGGACCGTGCCTGGCGCCGGATCGAGGGGCATCCACAGGTACTTGCCACGGCGCGTCAGCGGCCCGACGGTCCGCCCGGCGAGCGCCTGCGGCGCAACGCCCAGCGGCCAGCGCAGCGGCTTGCCCAGTCTGGCGGAACGCACGCGCGCGCCCTCGATCCGATGCGTCAGGCTCAGGCGGGTGATTTCGACTTCAGGCAACTCGGGCATGGCGGCATTATCGGAGCGCCCGAACACCTGCCCGGCGCCCGCCTAGAATGGCCTGCACCACGGAGCCCATCTCGATGCCACAGCACTTCGCCGCATGCCCCATCCGCGCAGGCCACGCCCGGTCTGCCCGCCGCCCTGCCCGGCGATGGCTCGCGTTGCTGATCGCACTCGGACTGAATCCCGCGCTGGGCATGGCCCAGGCCACGAAACCTGCAACGCCGCCAGCCACCGAGGCGGTCAGCCGGTCGGCGATGGACGGCGTGATGTTCTACCAGCTGCTGGTCAGCGAACTGGAACTGCGCCAGGGAGACGCCGGCCTGGCGTTCCAGGTGATGCTCGAAGCGGCCAAGCGCGGGCGGGAGGAGGCGCTGTTCCGGCGCGCGGTCGACATTGCCATCGGTGCGCGTGCGGGCGAGCAGGCGGTCGAGGCCCTCAAGGCCTGGCGACTGAACCTGCCGAAATCCCGCGATGCCGCCGAAATCGAGACCCAGATGCTGATGGCGCTCGGCCGCTACCAGGACGCCCGGGAGCCCCTGCACACCTTCCTCGAACTGACGCCGGTGGCCGAGCAGTCCGGGGCCATCGCCAGCCTGCCGCGTCTGGTGCTCAGTGGAGAGAAGCCCGCAGACGCTGCACAGGCCATCGATGACGCGCTCAAGCCCTGGCGTGCCAAACCAGCCACCCGGCTGGCGGCCCTGGCAGCGGCGTCCGGCGCATGGCTCACCGCAGGCAACCGCGACCGCAGCCTCGTGCTGGCACGCGAGGCCCATGACATCGATCGCAGCGACCAGCCCACCGCACTCATTGCGCTCGAGCTGATGAAGGACACCCCACAGGCCGAAGTGCTCGTCACCGACTATCTGGCCACCCCGAAACCTGCAGGGGCCGTGCGCGCAGCCTATGTCCGGCGGCTCACGACCTCGCAGCGCTACGGCGAGGCCCTGACCGCAGTCCGCAAGCTCACCGCGGACGAGCCTGAACTGGCCACTGGCTGGCTGATGCAAGGGGCGCTGCAGATCGAACTGGGCCAGCCTGCCGCAGCCCAGACCTCGCTGCAGCATTTTCTGGCGCTCAAGGAAACAGCGCCTGCACCCGTGCTGACGCCGCCGATCGCCAGCACCGGCGAGGACGACGACCCGTCGGACAAGCCGGACGACGAGACTCCGATCGTTCTCCAGCGCAGCGAAAACCAGGAGCTGGCCCAGGCCTACCTGATGCTTTCGCAAGTCGCCGAGCAGCTCAAGGACTATCCCGGCGCACTGAACTGGCTTGAAAAACTGGCCAGCCGGTCGAGCGCAGCCGACGCGCCCAGCGTGTTGCAGCGCCGCGCGTCGCTGTTGATGCGCCAGGGGCAACTGCCACAGGCACGCGCCCTGCTCCAGCAACTGCCTGCGGGGACGACGGAAGAAAAACGCGCGCGCTTCATGGCCGAAGCCCAACTGCTGCGCGACGCCAGGGAATGGACAGCAGCCTACACGCTGCTCGCTCAGGCCAACGCCCAGATCCCGGAGGACACCGATCTGCTCTACGAACAGGCTCTGCTGGCCGAGAAACTGCTGCGCTTCGACGAGATGGAGGCGCTGCTGCGCCAGGTCATCCAGCTCAAGCCCGACCAGCAGCACGCCTACAACGCACTCGGCTACAGCCTGGCCGATCGGAATGTTCGCCTGCCCGAAGCCCGCACGCTGATCGAGAAGGCGCTGTCGTTCACGCCTGGAGATCCGTTCATCACCGACAGCCTGGGCTGGATCGAGTTCCGCCTCGGCCACCCGGAGGAAGCCGCACGCCTGCTGGGCGACGCCTACCGGCAACGGCCCGATGTAGAGATCGGCGCCCACCTGGGTGAGGTGCTGTGGACGATGGGCCGGCCGGACGATGCCCGCCAGGTCTGGCGCGAAGCGTTCGCGCGCGATGCGGGCAATGAGGTGCTGGTTGAAACAATCAGGCGCCTGAAGGTGGCCCTGTGAAGCGACGCCAGTGGCTCGCCGCGACCCTGGCGCTGGGGATGCTGGCCGGCTGCGCCACTGTCACGCCACCAGCCGCCGCACCGGATCCGCTGGCCCGCAGCTACGCCGGCCGGCTGGCTGTGAAGGTCGAGGGCGACGACGCCCGCTCGTTCAGTGCCGGCTTCGACCTGCAGGGCAGTGATGTCCGTGGGCAACTCGCGCTGATCAGTCCGATCGGCACGCAGGTCGGCCGCGCCGTCTGGCAACCGGGTTCGGTGCTGTGGCAAAGCGCAGACGGCGAACGCCGCTTCGACACCCTGGATGCACTCGCCGAGGAAATGCTGGGCGAGTCCGTGCCGCTGGCCGCACTGTTCGACTGGATGGCTGGCCGACCGTGGCACGCCCTGCCAAGCCGTCCGCTGTCGGACACCGAAGGCGGAACCGGTTTCCGGCAACTCGGCTGGAACGTCCAGACCGGCCGCATGGACGACGGTGTGATCGTGGCGCAGCGGCGACTGCCCGCACCCACGCTGACCGTGCGCATCAAGCTCGACACCCCCTGAACCACTGCACCGCACACTGTTCGCGCATGTCCCTGTCCGCTCTGTACGACCTGCCCGCACCGGCCAAGCTCAACCTGTTTCTGCACGTCGTCGGCCGTCGCCCGGACGGCTACCACCTGCTGCAGTCGGTCTTCACGCTGATCGACTGGTGCGACACGCTGCATGTGGAGCGGCGCGCAGACGGGCAGATCAGCCGGGAGGATCTCGGCCCTGCCCTGCCCGAGGACGATCTCTGCACCCGGGCGGCCCGGGCGCTGCAGGCAGCGAGCGGCACCACGCTGGGTGCGCACATTGCCATCGACAAGCAGGTGCCGTGGGGTGCCGGACTCGGCGGCGGCAGCTCGGATGCGGCCACCACGCTGATCGCGCTGAATCGGCTGTGGGGTCTGCACTGGCCGCGCACCCGACTGCTTGAACTCGGTCTGGCACTCGGAGCGGATGTGCCCTTCTTCATCGGTGGACACAATGCCTGGGTCGAAGGCATTGGCGAGCAACTCACGCCGATCGATCTGCCGCCGACGGCCTACGCGGTCCTCAAGCCCCCGGTGGCCGTGCCGACAGCCGCAATATTTTCCAGTCCCCTCTTGACACGAGATACTCCGCGAACAACAATGGCAGTCTTTCTTGCACAGCCAAAGTCCTTCGGAAAAAACGATTTGCAAGCCAGCGCCAAGGCGCACAGTGCACAAATTGTTGACGGACTTGAAATTCTCAAGCAGAATTTCGGGCTCAGCAGAATGAGCGGATCAGGAAGTGCAGTATTTGCGCCCTGCGATGCAGTTCGGCAGGAAAGCAGTAGCGGGTCATCCGTCGAGCGAGTCCGGAGTTTGGCGACACCGGGTTCAGACTGGAAGGCAAGGTACTGCAACAGTCTCGAGCGCCATCCACTGCTGGATTGGTGCACAGACTGAAGCAACAGATTTCGGGTGCTTCGCAAGAAGTGTCCTGTGTAGGGGAGTCGCCAAGTTGGTCAAGGCATCGGATTTTGATTCCGACATGCGAGGGTTCGAGTCCTTCCTCCCCTGCCAAACCATCCATCAAGCGCCCGCCGGCTTCCGGTGAGGCGCTTGTTTCTTGATGGCACGTCAAAGTCCCCAGCGGGCACCGAGCATGCTCTCCAATACAGTCCTCTTCACTGGCAACGCCAACCCTGTCCTCGCCCGCGAGATCGCCACCGATCTGGGCATCGAACTGGGCAAGGCCGCCGTGGGCCACTTCTCCGACGGCGAAGTGACGATCGAAATCCAGCAGAACGTGCGTGCGCGTGACGTGTTCGTGGTGCAGCCGACCTGCGCCCCGACCAACGAGCACCTGATGGAGCTGCTGCTGATGGTCGATGCACTCAAGCGCGCTTCGGCCCGCCGCATCACCGCCGTCATCCCCTACTACGGCTACGCACGCCAGGACCGTCGTCCGCGCTCTACACGCGTGCCGATCAGCGCCAAGGTCGTGGCCAACATGCTCGAAGCCGCCGGTGTCAACCGCGTGCTGACCATGGACCTGCACGCGGACCAGATCCAGGGCTTCTTCGATATTCCGGTCGACAACATCTACGCCTCGCCGGTGCTGCTGACCGATCTGAAGAGCAAGCGCTACGACGATCTGGTCGTGGTGTCGCCGGACGTCGGTGGCGTGGTGCGCGCCCGTGCGCTGGCCAAGCAGCTCAACTGCGACCTGGCCATCATCGACAAGCGCCGCCCGAAGGCGAACGTGTCGGAAGTGATGCACGTCATCGGCGAGATCGACAAGCGCAACTGCGTGATCATGGACGACATGATCGACACCGCCGGCACGCTGGTGAAGGCAGCCGAGGTGCTCAAGGAACGTGGTGCCAAGAGCGTGTTCGCGTACTGCACGCACCCGATCCTGTCCGGCCCGGCTGTGGAGCGCATCAGCAACTCCAAGCTCGACGAAGTGGTGATCACCAACACGATCCCGCTGCAAGGTCCGGCCAAGGACTGCAAGAAGATCCGCCAGCTGTCGGTGGCCTTCCTGTTCGCCGAAACCATCCGTCGCATCTCCGACGGCGAATCGGTGACCTCCCTCTTCGCAGAGCAGAACAACAACTTCTGAACTGCATCACCCAGGGTGCCTGGTCGCGGGCACCTTCCTCTTTTGGAGAAACCACATGAAATTCGTCGCATTCACGCGCGAGCTGCAGGGGACCGGAGCGAGCCGCCGCCTGCGCATCGCCGGCAAGGTACCCGCCATCGTCTACGGCGGCACCACCACGCCGGCCCAGATCGAACTCGATCACAACGCTCTCTTCCACGCGCTGAAGAAGGAAGTGTTCCATTCGTCCGTGCTGGAAATGGAACTCGGCGGCGAGACCACCAAGGTCGTGCTGCGCGCGCTGCAGATGCACCCGTTCAAGCCGCTGGTGCTGCACGCGGACTTCCAGCGCGTGGACGCCACCACCCGCCTGCGCAAGAAGGTGCCGCTGCACTTCATCAACGAAGCCGACTCGCCGGCCGTCAAGCTCGAGAAGTGCACCATCTCGCACGTGGTCGCCGAACTGCACATCGAGTGCCTGGCCGAGCAGCTGCCGGAGTTCCTGACGGTCGACCTGGCGGGCATGACCATCGGCAAGTCGCTGCATGTCAATGACCTGACGCTGCCGAACGGCGTCAAGGTGCTGACCCATGGCTTCAAGAACCCGGTCATCGCCACCGCGGTGCCGATCGTCGAGGAAGTCATCGTCGCTGCAGTCGCTCCGGCACCGGTCAAGGGCAAGAAGGGCAAGAAGTAATTCCTGCCTCGGAACGCACGCCACGGCGTGCAGCCCGCAAGCCCCGCCTCGGCGGGGCTTTTCTCGTTCAGGGGTGCCACCCAGGGAGTCCGAACCATGATCCGTCTGCTGGTAGGTCTAGGTAATCCTGGCCATGAATACGAGTCCACCCGGCACAACGCCGGCTTCTGGTGGATCGACACAGTTGCGCACCGCCTGGGGGCCCATCTGCAGGCCGACCGGGCCTACCACGGCTTCGTGGCGCGAGTGAACCGCCCGGAAGGGCCGGTCTGGCTGGTCATGCCGCAGACCTACATGAACCTGTCCGGCAAGTCGGTGGCCCCGCTGGCGCGCTTCTTCAAGATCGCGCCGGAAGAGATCCTGGTCGTCCATGACGAACTCGACCTGCTGCCTGGCCAGATGAAGCTCAAGCAAGGCGGGAGCGCTGCCGGACACAACGGGCTCAAGGACATCCAGGCCCAGCTCGGCTCGCCCGCGTTCTGGCGCCTGCGGCTGGGCATCGGCCATCCTGGCGTGCGCGCCGAGGTGGCGGACTTCGTGCTGCGCAAGCCGCCAGCGGCGGAGCGAGAGGCCATCGCAGGCTGCATCGACCGCTCGATGGAGGCGCTGGACACCCTGCTGGCCGGCGACATGACCAAGGCCATGATGCTGCTGCATGCCGGGCCGCAGCGCCCGAAGCCCCCCCGTCCGCCCAAGCCTCCCGCCACCGAGCCGGCGGCAGACTGAACCAGCTCAGCCGACCACCAGCCGCGGCAGCGCGGTGCGTTGCAGGCGTTCGTACTTGGCCTGCAGTTGCTCGGGCGTTTCCAGATGGTCCGGGTTCAGCGGGATGCACTCGACCGGGCAGACCTGCACGCACTGCGGTTCGCCGAAATGGCCGACACATTCGGTGCACCGTTCCGGGTCGATGACGTAGAACTCCTCGCCCATCGAGATCGCCTGGTTGGGGCACTCGGGCTCGCAGACATCGCAGTTGATGCACTCGCTGGTGATGAGCAGCGCCATGGTCGCGCGTCCTCAGCTTTGCGCAACGCGCTGCTGCAGGCGCTGCAGCACCATCGGTGCGACGAACTTCGAGACATCGCCCCCCAGCACCGCGATCTCGCGCACGAAGGTGCCGCTGATGAACTGGTACTGGTCACTCGGTGTCAGGAACAGGGTTTCGACCTCGGGCATGAGCTGGCGGTTCATGCCGGCCATCTGGAACTCGTATTCGAAGTCGCTGACGGCGCGCAGTCCCCGCACGACCACCTTGCCATCGTGTTCGATGACGAAGTTGCGCAACAGGCCACGGAAAGCGATCACCTCGACGTTCGGGTAGGGAGCCGCCAGTTCCTGGGCGATCTCCAGGCGCTCCTCGACGCTGAACATCGTGCGCTTGTGGTGCCCGGCCGCCACCGCCACGATCAGGCGGCTGAAAAGACGACTGCCCCGGCGCATCAGATCCTGGTGACCGAGGGTCATCGGGTCGAAGGTGCCGGGATAGATCGCGGTGAGATCCTGGGTCACGGGGTTCAAGACGGGCTCCTGATCGAAGTCTCGGGTATCACGGGGGCGCTCACTGGCCAAGGGTCATGCACCAGTGTAGTCGGGCGCGGGTGGCGCACTGCGCTGCAGCAGATGGAAATGCACCATGCCGGCGCGGCCCTGGCGGTGCAGACGACAGCCCCAGGCCGCGCAGGCCGCCTCGTCGAAGGCGCGGTCCGCTTCCAGATAAAGCCACCCCTCGGGGGTGAGCAATGGCAGCGCAGCGCGCACCGCCGCATCGAACACGTCAGCGCTGAACGGTGGATCCAGCAGCACCAGATCCAGATCGGCCACCTCGCGGCGCGCCATCCAGCCCAGCGCATCGGCACGCACCACACGCACCATCGTGGCCCCCAGGCGGGTGCATGCCGCCTGGAGGTGGATGGCCAGCGTCTGGTCGTGTTCCAGCAGCAGCACCTCGGCGGCACCACGCGATGCGGCCTCGAAGCCCAGCGCACCCGTACCGGCGAAGGCGTCGAGCACCCGCCAGCCGGCCAGGTCCTGCCCGAGCCAGTTGAACAGCGTCTCGCGCACACGGTCCGGGGTCGGGCGCAGACCGGGGTGGTTGGCCACCGGCAGCTTGCTGCGTTTCCAGCGTCCGCCGATGAGGCGGAGTTCACCCGGTGCGGCGGCAGCCACACGATCGGCAGGAGGTTTGCGCACGGAGGCGCGTCGGGTAGGGGCGGTAGACACGGGGGGATTCTGCCATTCAGTGGTGCGATGCAGACATCCCGCACCGGGCGGACGGGAGGCGTCAGACACGCTGCCTACAATCCAAGGCCGACCAGCCGGTCGCTTTCGCCACCATCGACACGCATGTTCAGTTTTCTTCGTCGCAAGCTCTTTTCCGCGCCTCCGCCGCCTGAGACGCCGGCCACGCCAGCCGCCGAAGCGCCCGCGGCGAGCCCCCTCCCCGCAACGAAACCGGGCGCCAACGTCGTGGCTGCGGTGGTGGACACCACGCCTGCCCGCACGTCCTGGCTGAACAAGCTCAAGTCCGGCCTGGCCCGCACCGGCTCCAGCATCGCCCAGGTGTTCACCGGCACCCGCATCGACGACGCGCTCTACGAGGAGCTGGAAGCCGCGCTGCTCATGGCAGACGCCGGAGTCGGTGCCACGCAGCACCTGCTCGATGAACTCAAGCGCCGGGTCAAGGACACCCGCTGCACCGAACCCGCGGCTGTCAAGGCGCTGCTCATGGAGGTGCTGACCGAGTTGCTGCAGCCACTGGAAGCGCCCCTGCAGATCGGCGCCACCCAGCCCACCGTGGTGATGGTCGCCGGCGTCAACGGCGCGGGCAAGACCACCAGCATCGGCAAGATGACGCGCCACCTGGCCGGCATGGACTGCAAGGTGCTGCTGGCCGCCGCCGACACCTTCCGGGCCGCCGCACGCGAACAGCTGTCCGTCTGGGCGGACCGCAACCGCGTCGAGATCGTCAGCCAGGAAGGCGGCGACCCTGCTGCGGTGTGTTTCGACGCCGTGACCGCGGGCAAGGCGCGCGGCTGTGATGTCGTGATCGCGGACACCGCGGGGCGCCTGGCCACGCAGTTGCACCTGATGGAGGAGCTGCGCAAGATCCGCCGCGCGCTCGGTCGGTCCATGGAAGGCGCGCCGCATGAGGTGATCCTGGTCGTCGATGGCAACACCGGCCAGAACGCACTGACCCAGGTGAAGGCGTTCGACGAGGCCATCCAGCTGACCGGGCTGGTGGTCACCAAGCTGGACGGCACGGCCAAGGGTGGCGTGCTCGCCGCGATCGCGCTGTGGAACCGCGAGCGGGTCGCGCAGGGCAAGCCGGTCGTGCCGGTCTACTTCATCGGCGTCGGCGAGAAGCTCGAAGACCTGCAGACCTTCAACGCGCGCGAGTTCGCGCAGGCCCTGCTGAACTGAGCGGCCGCAGCCGCGTCAGGCGACCATGGCCGCCTGCTGGCGGGCATCGATCCAGGCCAGCAAGCGCTCGGCGATGCCTGCGGCGGCACCCGATGCGACCGCCGGCTGGGCCTGAACCGGGTGGTCAACCGCTGCCATGCGGGCATCGGCCAGCACGGCATTCAAGGCACCACCATCCAGCGAACGCAGGTCCAGCACCGCACCATGCCCATTGCGGCGCAGGAGTTGGCCCTGCGCACTGTCCACGCTCACGAACGGCACGTCGAGCAGGCTCGCCACATCCCCCAGCGCGTGCCCGGTGTCCAGCACGGCGCCATGCGCTCCATGCAGCAAACTGATCTGCTCGGGCAGGGACGACACCTCCCGGCAGAGCACCATGGCCGCGTCCATGCGCGCGCGCGCATCGCTGCGACGCTGCCCATCGCTGCGCACCACAAAGATGCGCTCGGTCAGCGCGGCGTCGGCGTCCAGCAACTCGACCAGCATCGCCTGGGTCGGTGCATCGACCAGCCAGATGACCTTGCCATCGCAACGGATCTGCGAGAGCGCCTGCACCACCGCCTGTGCGCGGTCGACCGGCAGGCCCATCAGTGAACAGGCCGCCAGCACGTACGGGGTGCCTGTCACGCCGTTCACCGACCACGTCGGCCCCAGGTACATCGGCAGGCCGTTGCGCAGGAATGCACGGTCTGGTGTCATCACCTCGGGCCAGACGGCCGCCACGGCATCCGTGTTCAGGTCGTCGGGCACACAGGCGATGCGCTCCGGCTGCAGTCCCTGGCGCGCCAGCGACTGCAGTGGCGACGGTGCACTGGCCACGCACAGCAGATCAGACATCTGCTCGATCAGCGTGGCGTTCAGCCCCTGGCGGGATGGTGCGACCCGGTCACCCGCTTCCAGGCGAATCAGCGGCAAACCCCGCTGCCGAGCCGCGAGGCAGCAAGCCACCATCGCATCGCTGGCCCCCAGGCTGAGCACAGCCAGTGGCTTGTATTCCTCGGCGAAGTGTCCGAAACCTTCCGTGATCCTGGCGACCGAAGCCTCCAGGTCCGCATCCGACCACTCCAGATCGAGCCCGACCTCCATCGCAGGCAGTACACGCCCCATGCCAGACCACGGCCACACCCGTGGCAACGGCCCCAGGCTGACCAGCATCATGCGCGGCGAGCGACCCTGTTCGGCCATCGCCTGGGCGAGTGCGGCGAACTTCAGCGCGGCACTGGTGCTGTCGGCCAGACAGAACACCTTGTCACGGCTGTCGCGCTGCGCCAGCCGGCCTGCGGCATGGACGCGTGCGGCCTTCACCGCGGCATCCGACACCGAGCGCAGGCGGGGTGCCATCAAGGCAGCCTGCGACTGCACGTCGAGTTCGATGGCCACCTCGGTGGGCAAGGCGGCCTCCGCCTCTTCTGCCGCCACATCGTCGGCCGCGGCGACCTCGGACAACTCGGCAGCCATCGGTGCCACGGGTTGCGGCTCCGGCGCATCGGGTGGCGTCGGGGATGGCGATTCGATGAAGGTCAGCACCGGTTCCTGCACTGCAGCGGATACAGGGGGGGAGGCAGGTGCAGGTGCAGGTGCAACAGGTGCAGGTGCAACAGGTGCAGGTGTCGGAGGGACGGAAACAGGAGGTGCGGCCTCGACAGCCGCCGTGACTGGCACCTCCAGACCACCTTCACCGATCTCGGCCCGCAGCTCACCGGCCGTGCGCTGGATCAGATCGGCCGAAATATCTTCCGCCCCATCCAGAAATGCCGCCAGCAGCACGCGGTTGGCCAGCCGGTTGAGTCGGCGCGGCACACCACCCGACCACTGGTACAGGCTCTCGAAGGCACCGGCACCGAATGCCGGACGCTGGGTCCAGCCCACGCGGCGCAGTCGGTGCTCGATGTAGGCCTGCGTTTCTTCCAGACTCAGCGGCCCGAGGTGGCACGACGCGGTCACGCGCTGGCGCAACTGCTCCATCGACGGCGATTCGAGCAGGCGGCGCAGTTCCGGTTGGCCAACCAGGAAACTCTGCAGCAGCGAATGGTTGCCGAGCTGGAAGTTCGACAGCATGCGCAGTTCCTCGACTGCGCGCGGTTCGAGGTTCTGCGCCTCGTCGACCACCAGCAGCGCATGCCGACCCTGTGCGGCGAGTGCCGTCAGGAAGGCTTCGAGCGTGGCGATCAGGTGCGCCTTGGACGTGTTGTTCTGCGAGGGGATGCCAAAGGCCGTGATGATCGACTGCAGCAGCTCACCCGACTCCAGCTGCGTGCTGACGATCTGCGCGGGCAGCACCTTCTGCCGATCCAACCCGTCGAGCAGCATCCGCACCAGCGTGGTCTTGCCTGCGCCGATCTCGCCGGTGATGACGATGAAGCCTTCGCCCTGTGCGACCCCGTATTGCAGGTAGGCCAGCGCCCGACCGTGGCCGCGGCTGTTGAAGTAGAAGGCCGGATCAGGATTGAGCTGGAACGGGGGACCGCTGAAACCGAAGGCTGATTCGTACATCGTGTGACCGTCAGAACCGGTGCAACATGCCGACAGAGACGGCAGATTCCGTCGCATTGACACCGATGAGCGTGGACGAACCCGTCTGGTGGCGCACGGCGCCACTCAGCGTGGTCCGGGGCGACAGGCTGTGCGTGGCCCCGAGACGAACAATCGAATTGCTCGAATGCAGCGCCACGTTCGGGCCCAGACCGTCGGTCTTGGTGTGGGTGAAGGTCAGGTCGGCCGTGGTTTCCGGCGTCAGGCGGCGCGACACCCCGAGGGTGGCACCGCGTTGCGTGGCATCGCTGGCGAGTCCGATGACGCTGTCCTCGGTCGGACCACGCAAATCCTCCGTGCGGGTCTGGAACAGGCGGAAGGTGACGGTGTGCCGCACACCCAGCATGGCCAGCGTGACGTTGGCCCCTTGCTGCAACTGGACCGTGCGGGAGAACAGGTCAACCGGACCGGTCAGTGTGTTCGGCAGGCCCCGCTTGGCGATCAGATCCTGGACAGCGATCTGGCGCAGCGCCGGGTCCTGGATGCGGGTCTGCAGGATGGAGTCGACCAAGGTCGCCACATCACCACCGGCCTGCAGCACACCCAGACGGGCGGCATAGGTGGTTGCCTGGCGAACCAGCCCCGCGGAGACGGCCATGAACGGCGAGCGGTGCGTGAAGTTGACCGTCCAGCCATTGCCGAAGAACCGCTTTTCGATCAGGGCGTCCAGCAGCGTGCGCTCGGTCGGCGCCCAGCGCAACGAGACACCGCGCAGCATTTCGCTGACGTCGTTGGTGGTGTAGCGCGCGGCATCACGGCCGCCCGTCACACCGAGCGTCAGTGTCGGATCCAGCGCATACAGCGCCGACAGGCGGGCGGTCTGCAGCGTCAGGCCACCCGCCGTGCTGTCGTTGTAGCGGGTGTTCTGGTAGTTCACTTCGCCGCGCAGGCCAGCCGGTTCGGGCTTCAGGTCGTAGCGCGCGGTGTGCGTCTGCACCAGCGCATCGGCGTTGTTGTTGAGCGCAGCGGCGGCGGCCGCGACCGTGCCGCGGCCCTGGGTCAGAACCAGATCGCTGCGTGCGGTGATGCGCGACGAAGGCGACAGCTCGCGGTCCAGATAGGGGCTGATCCGCTCTCGGGTGACGGTGCCGACGTTGTAGAACGTGGCGCCGTCGCTGAGCAGATCGAACGGGGTGGACGACGTGGTGTCCGCGCCCAGCTCGGCATCCACGAAGAACAGCCGATCGACGAGGCGGCTGTTGAGCACGACCTGCCCGCGCGGCAGGACGCGGTCCGCCCGGCTCCGGCCCAGATACTGCACCATGTCGGCCGCCAGTGTGCCGGTCAACCGGTAGTCGGGGCTGGTGCCGAGCAGCTGAACCTGGGGCGTGACGGTGAGCACCGTGTCCATGGTCGCGGCACCCGACGCCTGCAGGCCGACATTGCTGGACGCCGTTGCAGTGGCCTTGACGGCCGGGACGACATGCCAGGCCTGTGCCTGCACACTGCCGTGAACAGTCCAGCCGGCCAGCAGCAGCACGGCCGCCGACACGCCCGTGCGCACCATTTCAAGTGGCGTAGTAATAGCCATAAGCCTCGCCCGATTTGCCACGTGCGCGATTCAGCACCGACAGCACCACAGGGCACTGCTCCACGGCAGCATAGGCCTGCGAGACCTGGGCATGCGTGGTCTTGCCAGCCTCGACCACCATGACCACCTGCCCGACCCGCGAGGCCAGGACACGGGATTCGGTCGTGGGAATCAGCGGAGGAGCATCGAAGACGACGATGCGGTCCGAGAACTTCGAGGCCAGCTCATCCAGCAGCGCCTCCATCGCGCCGCTGGCCAGCAGTTCGGTGGACTGGGCGTTGGCCGTGCCCGCGGGCAGGATGCTCAGCTTGGCAACGTTGGTCCGCAACATCACGTCGTGCAACTCGATGCTCGGCGACTGCAGCACATCCATCAGGCCACGGGCTGGCTCGATCCCGCAGCGCGCCAGCACGGACGGACGCAGCACATCCGCATCCACCAGCAGCACGGACAGATCGACTTCCATGGCGATACTCATCGCCAGATTGATGGCAAAGAAGGTCTTGCCCTCGCCAGGCATCGCACTGACCACCTGGATCAGGTTCGGCCGGCTGAGCGCCTGCGCCGATTCGCCACGGGCATTGGCCAGCAGCGGACGCTTGATGATGCGCATCTGCTCGGCCAATTGCGACCGGGCTTGTGCGGGCACCAGATAGCCTTCGCGTTCCAGCCGCGCCAGATCGAGTTCCACCTCGCGCGACCGGCGTCCCGAGGACGTCAGCGCCTCGACCACGCCGTTGCGCGCAGCCGCCACGACGGCCGAAGACGAACGGACCACCGGCTTGACGGCCGCGATCTTGGTGTCGACCATGCCCGCGGCGGGCTCCGGCAATGGCGTCGGTGCAGCCGCAGCAGGGGCTTCGACAGGTGCAGGCGACGTGGCCGCGACACCCGGTATCTCTGGAACCGGAACATCGAATCCGGCACGTTTGAGTTCTGCTAACCGCTTGGCGGCTTGCTCGATGGTGTTCATCAGGGGGCACCTATTCCTTAACTGGCCGAACGCAAGGAGATCCAGGCCACCCATCCCACATTCGCGAGGACGAACAGACTCATCACACCCGCGAGCTTGAGTCGGTCCTGGCGATCCAGATCACGGTCCCGCGGATCATCCACCTTCAGAAGGCTGCCCAGCACGGGGCGCTTGGTGAACTCACGCAGCTCACGTTCGCTAGAGAAGACCGGATTCAGCAGCGTCTGCGCGTAGGCCGTGGCAATCCCGGCGACCACCGACAGCAGCATCACGCCGAGGGCGAGCTGGATGCGGCTCGGAAACACCGGCGATGGCAGCACACGCGGCGGCTCGATCAGACGGAAATCGGCCATCGACGACGTCTGGTCGATCTTCACGCCCAGCGAAGCGGCCTCCCGGCGCTGCACCAGCTGGTCGTAGTTGCGGCGCATGATCTCGTAGTCGCGGTTGAGCTGCACGAGTTCGGCTTCGGCTTGAGGCACCTTGTTCGCCTGGGCACGGATTTCTTCCAGGCGAGCCTGCTGGTTGCCGAGCTGGGAGCGCAGCGACGCCACATTGGCCTCGGCGTCGGCCAGATTCAGACGCAGCCGCTGGAACACGGGATTGGTCGCGGCCGCCGCCCGGCGCGCCGCACTGCTGTTGCCACTCTTGAGCGCATCCATCTCTCGACGGCGCTGGTCTTCCAGCTGCGCAATGATGCGGCGTGTCGTCAGAACATCAGGATGCTCTTCCGTGTAGCGGCGGAGCATCTCGTCCAGTTGACGCTTCTGGGTCTCGATGCGGCTGTCGAGATCCGGCGTGAACGATACGGCCGATGCAGCCGCCACCGGCAGGTTCGGCTCCTCGTTGCCCAGTTCACGGCGAGTGGCGTCACGCGACTGCTCGGCGGCGCCCAACTGCACACGCAGGCGATTGACGTCGTCCGTCAGCGTCTGGATCCGTGCAAAGTAGTCTTGGTTCGTGGTCGCGGCTACGCTCATGTTCTTGAGCTTGAAGTCCTTGAGGCGGTTCTCGGCCTCGGTCAGCTTGCCCTCGTACTGCTTGATCTGCTCGTCGATGAAGCGACTGGCTTCGGCCGAATCCTTGCGCTTGGTGTCCAGACCGGACTCCATGAACATGCCGACCAGCACCTCCACCAGCTTGCGGGCACGCACAGGATCCTGGTCGCGGTAGCTGATGGCGTAGAGGTTGTTGCCACCGGTCAGCTCGACCTTGATGGACTTCATCAGGGATTCGATCTGGGCATCCAGCTGACCCGGCTCCAGCTTTTCGAGTCCGATGGCCGGGTTGTTGACCAGGCGCTCGACGTTGGGGCGAGAGATCAGCGTGCGCCCCAGCATGCGCACCTGCTGGTCGATGTCGGGCTGGAAGGCGAGTCCGACCATCATCGGGCGCAGCACCGTCTGCGTGTCCACGTAGACCCGGGCACGGGCCTCGTGCCGCTCGGGAACGACCCACACGACCAGCGCGCCAGCGAGCGCCACGATCCAGGCCACTGCCACAGCCATCCAGCGATGTTGCCAGACACTGCCAGCCAATATCGCAGCCTGTCGGGTGAATTCATTCATACCGGCCGTCTACCTGTAATTCTTGGGTTCAGGGCTGACCGGCTCTGAGTGACCGATCAGCGGCGTATCAGAGAGCGATGGAGATCAGAACCAGCTTTGCGGCACGATGATGATGTCGCCCGGCTTGACGTCGACGTTGGCCGAGATGTCACCACGCTTGAGCAGATCCTTCAGGCGCACGCTGTACTGCTTGCCGGCCTCGGCACCACGCACCAGCACGGCGCCATTGCCATCCGCGAAGTCGGTCAGACCGCCGGCCTGGATCATCACGTCCAGCATCGTCATGTTCTGCCGGAACGCCACGCTCTGCGGCTTGGTGGCCTCGCCCACGATGCGGATCTGGTCGTTGAACACGCCCTGGAAGGTGCCCACGACCACAGTCACCACCGGGTCACGAATCACCCGGGCCAGCAGCGTCTCGATTTCACGCGACAGATCCGCCGGATTCTTGCCAGCGGCCAGAACGTCTTCGACCAGCGGCGTGGAGATGCGCCCGTCCGGACGCACCGTCACGGTGGCCGACAGTTCCGGGTTGCGCCACACCACGACATTCAGGGTATCGAGAGGACCGATCTTGTAGCGATGGTCCAGCGTTTCCGCAGACCGCGGCGCAGGCGGGTAACTGCTGCTGCGCATCAAGCCACACCCCGACAATGCACCTGCACCGGTGACACACGCCAAGGCCAAGGCCGCTGCCCGCGAGAAACGGCTCATTTCGATCCTCATGCGAATTCCTCTCAATGGTCTGCAAGCGCACCGCGTTGCAACAGTCCCGGATGGTACCGCGGGACAACGGCAATTCATTACAAATTTAATCTTGTGCGACACCGACGCGCAGACCGTGCCCGCAACTCAAAA
>NZ_JBFPGY010000184.1:0-9468 GCF_041083715.1 Sphaerotilus sp. | reverse complement strand
TGCGGGCAGGGCATCGGCGCGGTGGACGCCGTGGTGCCGGCCGCCGAGCGGGTGGCGCGGCTGCAGCGCGAGTACCTGGCGGCGAAGGCGCGGCTCTGCACCGGCTGAGGCCGGTCTGGTTCAGCCGATGGCCAGCAGCAGGTGGAGGGTGCCCTCCGCCTCGATCCAACGCGCCGAGGCGGTCGCCGCCAGCGCCTGCAGGTCCGGGCGCTGGCCGTTCACGGTCACGGTGCAGCGGCGCTGGTCGAGATCGATGTCGGTCACCTCGACTTCCTCGAAGTCCACGTACCGACCGACCCGCGGCGCCACGGCCTTGTAGTACGCCTCCTTGGCCGCGAAGGTGACCGCGACGCGCCGGGCATCCAGGCCGCCCGGTGGGTTCAGCGCCTGGCGCTCGCGTGTGGTGCAGCACATCGCGGCCACATCGGCGGCGATGCCGATGGCCGGAATGTCTTCGCTGTCAATGCCCAGTCCGCGTACCCGCCGGGTGGCGGCCACCGCCGCGGTCACGCTCTGCCGGTCGTGGGTGATCGAGCCGGTCCAGCCTGCGGGCCACTGCGCACTGCCGTCCGGCCGGCGGCCGATGGCCTGGGTGGCGGCTGGCTGTCCCCGCAGTGCGGCCAATGCCCGCTCCGCGCAGAGCCGGCCTCCGGCATGGGCCACCTGCCGAGTCCGTGGCCAGCGATCCGCCACGGCGGGCACGAGGGCGGCCAGGCGTCCTTCCGCCAGGAGCAGTGGTGCCAGCGCGTCCAGCGGCAGGGTCCACGCGCTGTGGTCCTCCGCGGGGAGGTGCGGCGGCCACGGGTGCGGCGCCGGCTGGAACAGGGCCTGCAATTGCCGCTCGACCGCTGGATCGTGACCGGCCTGTGCCAGCAACGCTGCGGTGACCGAGCGCATGCCGCCCCGCCCCGTCAGGCGGCCACGGCCTGCGCCGGATTGCCCTGCCAGGTCGAGCCGCTGGCGAGTTCCTCGCCCTTCATGACGAAGCTGTCCGGTGCGATGCGGACGGCGTCGCCTGCACGCACGCCGTAGTGGACGTAGCCCCGCGAGCCCAGGGTCAGCCCGTCGCCGATGGCGATGTGGTCCGACTTGAAGACGCCGTCCTCCAGCGAGTGGCTCTGCAGCGTGCTCAGCTCGCCGAGCGTGCAGTGGTCACCGAGCGTGAGCAGGGTCTTCTCGGTGATCGAGGTGCCATCGTCGAGCAGCTGCCGCCCGACCCGCACGCCCAGCCCGCGCCACAGCAGCCCCATGAACGGCGTGCCGCGCAGCATCAGCATGACGGCGCTGTCGCCGGAGAGGGCGAGCTTCCAGAAGCGTTCGTGGTCCCAGAAGGCCGGGTCGTAGATCGAGCAGGTGCGCGCCTCCAGGCGTTTCCAGCCGCTGCTGGCCCGGTCGATCAGCACCAGGTAGACGACCAGCACCGCCAGGCTCGCCAGACCGCCGCCGGCGAGCGCCAGCGAACTGCCGTGGCCCAGGCCGTAGAACAGGTAGAACACGAAGGATGCGATCGCCGCGCCGCCGGCTTCCATCACCAGGAACAGCCCCACCGTGACAAGGTTGGACCGGTTCTTCTGCTGCAGCCGCTCGGCGAAGAGGGCGCTGTCCCGCGGGATCTGGTATTGCATGTCGCGCTGCACCGAGCGCGGGATCTCGAAGCTGGGCGAGCCGAGCAGCCCGACGTTCTGGCGCACCGGCCCGTCCAGCGGCACCAGCACCCGCGTGGCGAGCAGGCAGTTGTCGCCCACGCGCGCTCCGGCCGGGAACAGCACCGCGTTGCCGACGAAGCTCTTCGCGCCCATCGTGGTCGGCCGCAGGCGGAAGCTGCGGCTCGACAGGTCGGTGTTGTTGATGATCAGGCCGTCGGAGACGATGGTGCCGCGCCCGAATTCGCACATCCCCGGCACGTCGTGCGTCTGGTTCATGCCGAAGTTCGAACCCGTCTGCTCCACGCCGCCGAGGAAGCGGTAGCCGAGCGCCTTCAGGTAGCCGGTGACGAAGGAGCTGTCGCCGGCCAGGGCGCAGTGGAACTTCGAGTTGGTGAGCACCGTGACGCCGCGCAGCACGAGGTGGTGCACGCCGTACAGCGGGTAGATCCGGTCCGGCTCCAGTTGCCGCACGAACACCTTCGGCACGGTGAACATCAGCAGCGTCTGGCCGACCAGCCATGCCGCGAAGCCGGCGACGCCGATCAGCGGCGCCATCGAGAGCGAATCCGTCACGCGGTCCAGCAGGTCGATGTGCTCGTTGTTCGCGTTCAGCGCCAGGTGGATCAGCCACAGCGGCAGCGGCAGGTAGACCAGCAGCAGCATCGCCAGCTGGGCGGCGCTGAACACCGCCATGCGCAGCGCGGAGGGCCGCGGCGCCTCGGGCAGCGTCTGGTACACCGTCTCGCAGGGTTGCGCAGGCGAGCCGTGGGCGCGCTCGCCGGCCCGCAGGCGCTGGCCCTCTTGCAGCGAGGAGCTGTGGCCGAGCTGGCTGTCGTCGGCCATCGCGGTGTCGATGTCGATCAGCGTGTTGTCGCCGACGAAGCAGCGCCGGCCGATCCGCACCGGTCCGGTCCGGATGCGCCCGCCTTCGGCGCGGTAGCCGTTGAGCAGCACGTGGCGGCTGATGACGCTGTCCTCGCCGATCTCGATCAGGTCGGTGCAGATGGGCATGGTCGGCGTGACGACCAGCGCGCGCAGGCTGACACGGGCGCCGAGTGCCTTCAGGTACAGCGTGTACAGCGGCGTGCCGGCGAAGACCTGCATCGGGTTGAAGCGCATCAGCTGCCGCACGACCCAGAAGCACCAGTAGCGCACGCCCCAGGCCGGGAATTCGCCGGCGGTCCAGCGGCCGATGAGCAGCCATTTCAGCGCCACCGGCACCAGCACGGTCAGCCCCCAGGTGGCGCCACCGACCACGACCGCGCGCCAGTAGGCGCCGAGGGAGTCGTCGATGTCCATCATCCAGTCGAAGCCACGCAGGTAGACATCGAACTGCAGCCAGCTGTAGACCAGCACTGCGATCACCTGCGCCGCACCGCAGCCCAGATAGACCAGCGTGGTGGCCCGGTGTGGTGCGCGGGGCGGCGCAGCGGCGCTGGCGCGCGGTGTCGCCGGGGTGGCTGCCGCGAGGTGGGTGGCCAGCGCGCGCACGGTCGGGTGCGCGTAGATCACTTTCATCGACAGGTCGCTGCGGCCGAGGCGTTCGCGCAGGCGGGCACTGAAATGGGCCAGCAGCAGCGAGCTGGTGCCCAGGTCCTGGAAGAAGTTGTCTTCGACCGACACCTGCGGCAGGTTCAGCATCTGCGCGAGCGTCTCGGCGATCGCCGTCTCGAGTGCGCCTTCCGGCGGCACGGTGTGCTGGTCCGCCCGGTGGAGCCGGCCGCGGCTGGGCGGGGGCAGCGACTTGCGGTCGGCCTTGTCGCTGGCGAGCATGGGCATCTGCGCCAGGTGCTCGTAGTAGACCGGCACCATGTAGCCCGGCAGTTGCAGCCGCAGCGCCTCGGCCAGCGCCTCGCCGCTCGGCGCGTCGTGGTCCGGCCGCACGGTGTAGTAGGCGACCAGCTCGACCACGCCGGGCGCGGATTCGTGCGTGTGCACGATGGCCTGCCGCACGGCCGGCACCTGCATCAGCACCGACTCGATCTCGGCCAGCTCGATGCGGTAGCCGCGGATCTTGACCTGCGTGTCGATGCGGCCGAGGTACTCGACCTGGCCGTCCTCACGGATGCGGCCGAGGTCGCCGGTGCGGTAGAGGCGTCCCGAGGTGTTGTGTTCGATCCCGAGGAAATCGGGGATGAAGGCCTTGGCGGTCTGGTCTTCCCGGTTCAGGTAGCCCACGGCGACGCCGACACCCGCGATGCCGATCTCGCCGATCTCGCCGGCGGCCAGTCCGCGGGGCGTGTCCGGATCGAGGATGACGATCGCGTAGGTCGGCAGCGGTTGGCCGATGGTGACCGGCTCGTCCGGGTGCAGTTCGGCCAGCGTGGCGGTGACGGTGGTCTCGGTCGGGCCGTAGGCGTTGAGCATGCGGCGCTGCGGTCCGGCCCAGCGCGTGACGAGGTCGCGCGGACAGGCCTCGCCGGAGACGATCAGCAGGCGCAGGTCGGGCAGGTCCTGCTCGATCGTGGCCAGCAGCGTCGGCACGCAGCACAGCGCCGTGATCTGGCGCGACTGCAGGAACTGCCAGAGGTCGTGGCCGAGCAGGCTGCTGCCGCTCTGGTTGGGGTAGAGCGTGGCGCCGACCAGCAGCGGGACCCAGGTTTCCTCGACCGCGAAGTCGAAGGCGAGCGTCAGGCCCTGGTAGACCCGGTCGGTGTCGCGGTAGCCGTAGGTCTCGACGGCCACCCGCACGAAGTTGCAGATGGCGTTGTGGTCGATCGGCACGCCCTTGGGCCGCCCGGTCGAGCCGGAGGTGTAGATGACGTAGCAGAGGGCGCTGTCGATGCCGCCCGCGGCCTGCAGCTCCTGCGGCGTGAGCCGGGTGTCGGGCATGCGGTCGATCGCCGCGTCGAGTTCGTCGATCGCCAGCATCGCCGGGGCCACGCCGGCAGCCAGCGCCCGGTAGTGCGAAACACTCAGCAGCACGCGGGCCTGTGCGTCCTCGCAGATGAAGGCCATGCGGTCGGCCGGAAAACCGGGGTCCAGCGGCACGTAGGCCGCGTGCAGCTTGAGCACGGCCAGCACCGCGATGTGGCTGTGGACCGTCTTGTCGAACAGCAGCGCGACACGGTCGCCGGGTCGCAGTCCGGTGGCGATCAGGTGGCGGGCGAGCTGGTTGGCCCGCGCGTCGAGTTGCGCATAGGTGAGCACCGCGTCGTCGCTGTGGACGGCGATTTTTTCGGCACGTCCCTCGTGGGCGAGTGCGTCGCAGCGGGCTTCGAACAGGTGGTGCAGGCGTTCGCCGGGCTGCCAGCGCACGCGGTGGTCGACGTTCGGCAGCCGCAGGATGTGCGCCTGCGGGTCAGGGATCAGGTGCATCGGGTCAGGCC
Source organism: Sphaerotilus sp. (assembly GCF_041083715.1). Lineage (GTDB taxonomy): Bacteria > Pseudomonadota > Gammaproteobacteria > Burkholderiales > Burkholderiaceae_C > Sphaerotilus. The sequence goes on along the minus strand of NZ_JBFPGY010000184.1, from coordinate 4,493 downwards.
GCAGTGAGCAGGTCGGTCGTGGCCGTGGCCAGGGTCGCGGCGTGGAGGATGTCCAGGCCCTGGGTCAGCAGATCGAGCGGGGTGTTGAGCGGTGCGAGGATCTTGACGACCTGGTCATGGGCACCGGAGGTCTCGACGATCAGTCCGTGCGCAAAGCATTCCGCGCAGATCCGGGCGGCACGCTCGCCTGTGCCGACGTCGAGGCCCTGCATCATGCCGCGCCCCTTGAGCACCGAGCCGGGGATGATCCGCGCCATCTGCTCCAGCCGCTGCGTGACGAGCGCTGCGCGCAGCGCCGTGCCAGCCTGGAAGTCCGGGGTGCGCCAGTATGTCTCGATCGCCACGCGTGCCGTGACGAAGGCATGCGTGTTGCCGCGGAAGGTGCCGTTGTGCTCGGCGGGCAGCCAGCGGTCGTGCTCGGGCTTGACCAGCACCAGCGCCATCGGCAGCCCGAAGCCGGAGATCGACTTGGACAGTGCGACCAGGTCCGGCACCACGCCCATGCCCTCGAAGCTGAAGAAACTGCCGGTGCGACCGCAACCGGCCTGCACGTCGTCGACGATGAGCAGCGCACCGTGGCGCTTGGCGATGGTCGCCACATGGGCGACCCAGCCCGCCGAGGCGACATTGAGGCCACCTTCGCCCTGCACGGTCTCCAGCAGGATCGCGGCTGGCAGGTCCACGCCGCTCGACGGGTCGTCCAGCATGCGCTCCAGCAGATCGGCCGTGTCGGTGTGGGCGCCCATGTAGGCGTCATACGGTGCCCGCGTGACGCCGGACAGCGGCGCACCCATGCGGTTGTAGCGGCTGCCGGTGGCCGCGAGCGCTCCCAGCGTGACGCCGTGGTAGCCATTGGTGAAGGCGATGACGTTGTGGCGCCCGGTCACCTTGCGCGCCAGCTTCATCGCGGCCTCGACGGCGTTCGTGCCGGTCGGCCCGGTGAACTGCACCCGGTGCGACAGGCCGCGCGGACGCAGGATGTCGCGCTCGAAGGTTTCCAGGAAGGCGCGCTTGGCGTCGGTGTGCAGGTCCAGACCCATGGCGATGCCATTGCCCTGGATGTGGGCAATCAGGGCCGCAGCCATGTCCGGGTCGTTGTGCCCGTAGTTCAGTGCCGCGCAACCGGCCAGGAAATCGATGTACTCCCGCCCTGCGGTGTCGCGCAGGACACTGCCGCTGGCCGACGCGAACACGGCGTCGAAGCGGCGGCAGTAGCTGCGAGCCTCAGACTCGCGGCGCAGGAATACGGATCGTTCGTCCGTTGTGGACATTTCGGGCTCCCAAGGAATTCGGATCAGATTGGCCCGGCTCGGTACCAGACCCGGGCACCATGCGGTGTCCAACTTTGTAGTGTGCCATCGGGCTCACCTTGTCGCTGCCTTCATCCGGTCACGTCCCGGGAATCGACTGATGGTCATGATCCACTCGGCGATCCGGTTCAAGGACAGGATATCGTCGACGGCGCCCAGGCGAATCGCCTCGGCGGGCATGCCGAAAACGATGCAGCTCGCTTCATCCTGCGCAGCCGTCCAGGCGCCGGCTTCATGCATCTCCAGCAGGCCGCGGGCGCCGTCGCCGCCCATGCCCGTCATGATGATGCCGAGCGCGTTGCGCCCTGCGCAGCGTGCGACGGACGAAAACAGCACATCGACCGACGGGCGGTGGTGGTTGACCGGCGCGCCGTCCCGCACCTCGACCACGTACTGCCCGCCCGCACGGCGCAGGCTCATCTGCTTGCCGCCAGGTGCGATCAATACCCGTCCGTCCAGCACCACGTCGCCATCGCGGGCCTCCAGCACTTCCAGCGTGTACTGGCTGTTCAGCCGCGCCGCGAACGAGGCCGTGAACTTTTCCGGCATGTGCTGGACCAGCACGATGCCCGGTGTGTCCGGACCGAGCTGGCGCAGAACGGCTTCGATGGACTGCACGCCCCCCGTCGAGATGCCGATCGCGACCACACGGGTGGCAGGTCGGCCCGCGGTCGTGCGCTGGCTGCTGGCGGCTGGCGGCGGCGCTGGCATGTACAGCGGTGCGGCTGTCATGAGAGAGGCGGCGGTGGGCAACGGCGGTGCACTGGTGCGCAGGGCTGGCAGCGACACCGAGGCCCGCGCGGCCTGCCGCACGGCGGCGATCAGCGCATGGTTTGTTTCCGGGCCTGCACCTGGCGCTGCGGCGGACCTGGTTGCCGTCGCGGAGCGCCGGACCGCGAAGGCCGTGGCACCCGCGGCCAGGGCCAGCTGGACGACCGGATCCGCCTGGGTCAGATGGGCGGCGCAGACCACCACGGGGGTCGGTCGCTCCTCGAAAAGACGCTTCAGGAAACCCGCCACATCCAGCTGTGGCCATTCGATGTCGAACACGATGACGTCCGGCCACCGGGCCTGCAGTTTCGGCCAGGCAAAGCCGGGATCTGCCGCGGTTCCGGTGATCTCGAATCCCGCCGCTGCCAGCGACTGTTGGAGGTGCAGCCGCCCGATGGCGGCCGGATCGATGAGGAAGAGGTGTTGTGCCACGCTGTCGGTGCTTTCGATCGACTCAGGCGTGGCGATAGACGGCAGGTGCCATTGCCACGGTCGGAATGCCCAGATTGGCGATCGATTCGGCGTGGCCTGTGAACAACAGTCCATCTGGCTTGAGCCGCGTCAGCACCCGCTTGACGATGTCGGCCTTGCCGGGATTGTCGAAATAGATGAGCACGTTGCGCAGGAAGATCAGGTCGAACTGGCCGATCTCGGGCAGTGTCCGGGTCAGGTTGGCACATTCGAACCGCACCAGCTGACGCAGTTCTGGCGCGACCATCAGCTTGCCGGTGTTGTCCCCGTGGCCTTTCAGGCACCAGCGCTTGAGCAGCGGCGTGGGGGTCAGGCGGGCGCGTTCGAGCGGGTAGAGGCCGCGTCGCGCGGTGTCCACCATCGCGGTCGACAGGTCGGTGCCGATCACCTGCCAGCCTTTCAGCCCGAAGTGTTCGCCCAGCAGCATCGCGATGCTGTAGGCCTCCTCGCCGGAGGAACTCGCAGCGCTCCAGACCCTGAAATCACCTGCTGCGGCCCCTGGCCGGCGCTCCGCCAGCATGCGCTTGAGGTGTTCGAAATGCTGCGGCTCGCGGAAGAAGTAGGTCTCGTTGGTGGTCAGCTTGTCCACCACCTTGACCATTTCCTGTGCGTCGCCCTCGCGCATCAGCAGATCGACGTAGGCATCGACATCGCGCAGGCCGCGGGCTTGCGCGAGTTTTTGCAGGCGACCCGCGACAAGGGCCTGCTTGGCATCGGAGAGTTGAATGCCAGAGACCTGTCGGAACATCGCTGTCACGGCCTGGAAGGAATTCTTGGAAAGCATGGTCATGGTCGGCCTTGGTCGCACGGGTCGCAGGTGCCCGTCAGAAGGTGCTGAACTGGGTTTCGTCCACGGCATTGCGTCTGCCGGGCAAGAGGGGCATGGGACGCGCAGCGCGGGTGCCGCGGTCCTGGTGTGCTTTCGGGTGGGGGCGGGCGTTGCCCGGCAGCGGCTGCGGTTCCGGGCGGGTCAGTCGGAAGCTGGCCATCATGTCCTGCAGTGCCATGGCCTGGCCGGACAGCTCTTCGGCCGTGGCCGACAGCTCTTCGGAGGCCGCTGCGTTCTGCTGGGTGGTGGTGTTGAGGTGGTTCATGGCCATGGTGATCTGCTGGACGCCCTCGGCCTGTTCGCCCGAGGCGGTCGAGATCTCCTGCACCAGCCGGCTGGTGTGCGCGATGCCCGGCACCATGCGCGCCAGCACCGCACCGGCCTGCTCGGCCAGCCTGACGCTGGAGCCGGCCAGCTGGCCGATTTCCTGTGCGGCGATCTGGCTGCGCTCGGCCAGCTTGCGGACCTCGGCGGCGACCACCGCGAAACCCTTGCCGTGCTCGCCGGCGCGGGCGGCCTCGATGGCTGCGTTGAGTGCCAGCAGGTTGGTCTGGTAGGCGATGTCGTCGATGATCGAGATCTTCGAGGCGATCGACGTCATGGCCTCTGCCGTGCGGCTGACGGCGTTGCCGCCATCACGCGCCTCGCGGGAGGCTTCGGCCGCCATCTCGTTGGTGGTGACCGCGTTGGCCGAGTTCTGGCGGATCGAGCCCGCCATCTGCAGCAGCGACGCCGTGGTCTGCTCGACGCTGGTCGCCTGCTCCGACGCCGAGTGCGACAGCGTCTGCGAGGTGCTGGACACCTGGTGTGCCGCGACGCTGAGCGCCTGTGCCGCCAGGCTCACGTCGGCCAGCGTGGACGCCAGGCGCACCACGGTGGTGTTCACGGCCCGTTGCAGCTCGGCGAAGGCGCCCTGGTAGTGGCCCTCCACCTGGCGCGTCAGGTCGCCCGCCTCCACGCCCGCCATCGTGGCGCGGACCTCGTTCAGCGGTGTGACGATGGCGTCGAGCGTCTGGTTGATGCCTTCGAGGATGCGGCGGAAGTCGCCCTCGTGGCGCTGGGCGTCGGCCCGCACGTCGAGCTTGCCGGCCACAGCGGCCCGCACCAGGCCG
>NZ_JBFPGY010000183.1:0-2891 GCF_041083715.1 Sphaerotilus sp. | reverse complement strand
GCCGTGGCCCACGAGCCAGCCGAACGCCAGTGCCGGCCACGCCTGCTGTCGCCACCGCAGCAGCAGCCCCAGCGACAGCCCGGCCACCGGCCACAGCCCGGCCGACGGCGCCACGGGGGATGGGCCGCCGATGCCCTGACCGACCAGCCACGCCAGCAGCACGCCCCCCGCCACCTGCAGCGCCCATGGCGGCGCACGCCGGTGTGGGGCGGTGGAGGAGGGGTCGGGCAGCGGTGCAGTGGCGTCTGGGGCCATCTTGGTCTTGATTGCGAATTAAGCGAAGTAACGGTAAAACCAGCGCGAGAGGATACGGGAGGCAGCGCATCGCGCGCGCAGTCCCCGGTCTGGCCAGACACTTTCGACAGAGAATTCGTGTGGCTGCCGCTAAAGTGACACGCTTGATGTCCCGAGGAGAGCCGCATGCCCCGCGTTGTTTCGAGCCTTCCCCCCCAGCCCATCAGCCACGAGGTGCTGCAGGAAAAATATGCCAAAGGCACCGAGACAACCGCGGACGAGGTTCGCCTGCGTGTGGCCCGTGCCTTGGCCGAGGTCGAACCCGAGGCGCAGCGTGCCCACTGGACCGAACGCTTCGCCTGGGCGCAGGCGCAGGGCTTCGTGCCCGCTGGCCGCATCGCCTCGGCGGCCGGCACATCGCTCGGCGCCACGCTCATCAACTGCTTCGTGCAACCAGTCGGTGACTCGATCGCCGAGCCGGAAAACGGCTTCCCCGGCATCTACACCGCGCTGACCGAGGCGGCCGAGACCATGCGCCGCGGCGGCGGCGTCGGCTACGACTTCTCGCGCATCCGCCCGCAAGGCGCCTGGGTGGGCTCCACCGACAGCCACGCCAGCGGCCCCGTCAGCTACATGCGCGTGTTCGACCGCAGCTGCGAGACGGTCGAATCCGCCGGCAGCCGCCGCGGCGCGCAGATGGGCGTGCTGCGCTGCGACCACCCCGACATCGAGGCCTTCATCCACGCCAAGGACAGTGGCGACCTGCGCAACTTCAACGTCTCGGTCGGTGTCACGAACGCCTTCATGCGCGCGGTCGAAGCCGATGGCGAGATCGACCTGACCCACCGCGCCGAACCCGGCCGCAAGCGCAAGACTGCCGGCGCCTTCGAGCGCGCCGACGGCCTGTGGGTCTACCGCCGCGTGCGCGCCCGGGATCTGTGGGACCAGATCATGCGGTCCACCTACGACCACGCCGAGCCGGGGATTCTCTTCATCGATCGCATCAATGAGGACAACAATCTCGGGTATTGCGAGGCGATTACCGCTACAAATCCGTGCGGCGAACAGCCCTTGCCGTCCTACGGCTGCTGCTGCCTCGGTTCCGTCGACCTGACCCGCTTCGTGCGCAACCCCTTCGAGCCGGACGCCGTGTTCGACGAAGCGGGTTTCGCCGAGGTCTGTGCCGTGGCGGTGCGGATGCTGGACAACGTGCTCGACGCCACCGTCTGGCCGCTGCCCGCGCAGCAGCGCGAGGCGATGCACAAGCGCCGCATCGGGTTGGGGTTCACCGGGCTGGGCGACGCGCTGATCCTGCTGGGCTGCCGGTATGACACTGCGCCGGCGCGGGCGATGGCGCGGCGGATTTCCGCCGTGATGCGGGATGCGGCGTATGGCGCGTCGGTGGAACTGGCGAAGGAGCGCGGCGCCTTTCCCTTGTTCGACGCGGACCAGTACCTCGGCGGCGAGCGTTTCGCCTCGCGGCTGCCGGATGAATTGAAGGACCGGATCTACGCCTACGGCCTGCGCAATTCGCACCTGCTGTCGATCGCGCCGACCGGCACCATCAGCCTGGCCTTTGCCGACAACGCCAGCAACGGCATCGAGCCGCCGTTCAGCTGGACCTATACCCGCCGCAAGCGCGAGGCGGACGGTCGCTTCAAGGAATATGCCGTCGAGGACCACGCCTGGCGCCTGTACCGCCATTTGAAAGGCCCCGACGCGCCGCTGACCGACGCCTTCGTCACCGCGCTGGAGATGAGCGCCGAGGCGCACGAGGCGATGGTCGCGGCGGTGGCGCCCTACATCGACACCTCGATCAGCAAGACGGTGAACGTGCCGGCGGATTATCCGTACGCGGAGTTTCAGGGGCTGTATTTCACCGCCTGGCAATCCGGGCTGAAGGGATTGGCCACCTACCGGCCCAACAGCGTGCTCGGCGCGGTGCTGAGTGTCGAACCGACCGCCGCACCTGCGCCAGCGCCCGCACCGCAACCCCAGCCGCTGACCGTGGCGCAGCCCGCGATGGCCATCGACCCGGACGGCGCCAACCGCCGCCTGCGGGTCGAGCGGCTGCCGCAGCCGGTGCTGGCGAGTCTGCGCTGGCCGGGGCGGCCGGAATTGCCGTCGGGGAATCCGGCCTGGAGTTACATGATCCAGCATCCGCACGGCAGTTTCTCGCTCTTCGTCGGCGAATTGCCGGCCGAGGCGGGGCCGGACGCGGGGCTGTTCGGCCAGACGCTGCCGTTCGAGGTCTGGGTGAATGGGGCGGAGCAGCCGCGGGGCCTGGGTGCGCTGGCGAAAACCCTGTCGATGGACATGCGGGCGAATGACCCGAGCTGGCTGCGCCTGAAACTCGACGCGCTGGCGACGGTGGCGGAGGAGCGGGCGTTTGACATGGCCTTTCCGCCGAGCGGGGAAAAACGCCTGTTTCCCGGCGTGGTGGCGGCGACGGCGGCGGTGATCCGCTGGCGTTGCGAGCAGCTCGGCGCCCTGCAGGAGGGCGGGGCGACGCCGGTGCTGGACGCGATGTTCAGCCGCGAGGAACCCCGCACCGGGGTGGACGGCACGCTGGCCTGGGCGGTCGACATCGAGAATCCCGGCACGGGCGAGCAATTCACGCTGACGCTGAAGGAGGTGACGTTGCCGACCCCTGACGG
>NZ_JBFPGY010000182.1:0-9501 GCF_041083715.1 Sphaerotilus sp. | reverse complement strand
TGAACGCACCACTCTTCTTCAGGTTGTCTGCGGTCTCACGGCTGTTGAACACCAGCGCCGTGTAGAAGAAGCAGAAGAACACGATCATCGCGGCGTAGAGCAACACATAGATCGGCTGCCCTGGCGAAAGGGCCGACGAGATGTCCTTCAACCAGCGCAGCTTTTCACCGGTCGCGAACCAGCCCACGACCGTCGCCGGCAGCAGGATGATGGACGACGCGAAGATCGGCGGAATCACGCCCGCCATGTTGACCTTCAACGGCAGATGCGACGATTGACCACCGTAGACCTTGTTGCCAACCTGCCGCTTGGCATAGTTGACCAGAATCTTGCGTTGAGCCCGTTCGACGAACACGACGACGAATGTCACCGCAATCACGATCAGCACGATCAGCAACGCCACGATCACACTCATCGCGCCGGTGTTGATCAGGTTCACCAACCCACCGATCGAGCCAGGCAAACCAGCTGCGATGCCCGAGAAAATCAGGATCGAGATGCCGTTGCCCAGACCACGTTCGGTGATCTGCTCACCCAGCCACATCAGGAACATCGTGCCAGCGGTGAGGCTGACGATGGCCGTGATGCGGAACATCGGACCCGGATCGATCACCAGACCGGCCGACCCTTCCAGCGCCAGGGCAATGCCCATCGACTGGAACAGCGCCAGACCCAGCGCACCGTAGCGGGTGTACTGCGTGATCTTGCGGCGACCGGCTTCGCCTTCCTTCTTCAGCGACTCCAGCGTCGGGATCACGTAGCCCATGAGCTGCACGATGATCGATGCCGAGATGTACGGCATGATTCCCAGCGCGAAGACGGTGAAGCGGGACAGCGCACCGCCCGAGAACATGTTGAACAGGTTCAGGATCCCGCCCTGCTGGCCCTTGAACAGCTGTGCGAGCTGGTCAGGGTTGATGCCGGGCACAGGAATGTGCGCACCGATGCGGTAAACCACCAAGGCCAGCAGCAAGAACACCAGTCGGCGACGCAGGTCACCGAACTTGCCGTTCTTGGCCAGTTGTGTCGGGTTCGTTGCCACGGAAGACCTGTGACTCAGGCAGCGATCGAGCCGCCAGCGGCTTCGATGACAACCAGCGCACCAGCGGTCGCAGCCACGCCCTTCAGCACGACCCTCTTGGTCAGCTCGCCAGACTTGATGACCTTGACGTTCTTCACCATGTCAGCAACCAGACCTGCCTGCTTGAGCACCAGCACGTCGACTTCGTCGACAGCCAGGTTCTGCAGTTGCGACAGGGTGACTTCAGCGTTGTACTTCAGCAGCTGCGACTTGAAGCCGCGCTTCGGCAGGCGACGCTGCAGAGGCATCTGACCGCCTTCGAAGCCCACCTTGTGGTAGCCACCGGCACGCGATTTCTGACCCTTGTGACCGCGACCAGCGGTCTTGCCCAGGCCGGAACCGATGCCGCGACCCACGCGGCGCTTGGAGTGCTTTGCACCCGAGGCCGGCTTGATCGAATTGAGTTCCATGATTACAGCACCTTCACCAGGTACGAGACCTTGTTGATCATGCCGCGCACCGCAGGGGTGTCTTCCAGCACGGATTCGGTGTTCATGCCACGCAGGCCCAGACCACGCACCGTGGCACGGTGCGATTCGCGGGTGCCGATCGGGCTCTTGACCAGCTTGACCTTGACGGTCTTCTTGTCGGTGTTCTCAGACATGTTGTCCTCCAGCCCGCTCAGTTGAAGATTTCTTCAAGCGTCTTGCCACGCTTGGCGGCCACCGCGGACGGGGTCGTCATGCGAGACAGGGCGTCGAACGTGGCGCGAACCATGTTGTACGGGTTCGAGGATCCGAGGCTCTTCGCGACGATGTCGGTGATGCCCATGACTTCGAACACTGCGCGCATCGGACCACCAGCGATGATGCCGGTACCGGCCGGCGCGGGCGCCAGCAGGACCTTGGCAGCACCGTGCTCACCGGTCGCGTTGTGCGGCACCGTGCCGTTGCGCAGGGGGATCTTGACCATGCCACGGCGAGCCGATTCCATCGCCTTCTGGACGGACACTGGCACTTCACGCGCCTTGCCCTTGCCCATGCCGATGCGACCATCGCCATCGCCAACCACGGTGAGGGCTGCGAACGCCATGATCCGGCCGCCCTTGACCACCTTGGTCACGCGGTTGACCTGGATCATCTTCTCGCGCATGCCGTCGTCGCGACCTTCGTCAGCAACCTTCGGTTGAAACTTAGCCATTTTGTATTCCTTCGTTTCGAGCGAGGCGGATCAGAACTGCAGACCGGCTTCGCGCGCTGCATCGGCCAGCGCCTTGATGCGGCCGTGGTACGCGAAACCAGAGCGATCGAACGCCACCTTCTCGACGCCGGCAGCCTTGGCCTTCTCGGCGATGCGCTTGCCGATCAGCGTCGCGGCATCGACGTTGCCGCCCTTGCCAGCGGTGCCGAGCTGCTCGCGAACTTCCTTCTCGGCGGTCGAGGCGCTGGCGAGCACCTTCGAGCCGTCGCCGGAAATGACGCTGGCGTAGATGTGCAGATTCGAGCGGAAGACGCTCAGACGGACCGCGCCCTGCAATGCAATGCGGGCACGGGTCTGACGGGAGCGGCGCAGGCGCTGTTCTTTCTTGTTCAACATGGTGCGGCTCCTTACTTCTTCTTGGTCTCTTTGATCGTGACCTTCTCATCCGAATAACGGATGCCCTTGCCCTTGTAAGGCTCGGGGGGACGGAAGGCACGAACCTCTGCAGCCAGCTGGCCGACGACCTGGCGATCAGCGCCCTTGATCAGGACTTCGGTCTGAGTGGGGCACTCGACCTTGATGCCTTCCGGCATGTCCTTGACCACGGGGTGCGAGAACCCGATCTGCAGATTGAGCTTCTGACCGGTGGCCTGGGCACGAAAGCCCACACCGACCAGGTTCAGCTTGCGCTCGAAACCCTTGCTCACACCATTGACCATGTTGTTGACCAGCGCACGCACGGTGCCGGACATGGCATTGGCGGCGGCCGAATCATCGGTCGGTGCAAAGGACAGCTTGCCAGATTCGTTGCTCACCTTGACCAGGCGATGCACCGGACGCACCAGGGTGCCTTTGGCTCCCTTGACGCTGATCTGGTCTTCGGTGACCGACACGTCCACGCCTTGCGGGACGGTGATCGACATTTTTCCAACGCGGGACATTTGTCGTTCCTCCTGCTTAGGCGACGTAGCAGAGGACTTCGCCACCGATACCGGAAGCGCGCGCCTTGCGGTCGGTCATCACACCCTTGGGGGTGGTGACGATGGCGACACCCAGGCCGTTCTGGACCTGGGGGATGTCGTGACGGCCCTTGTAGATGCGCAGACCAGGGCGACTGACGCGCTCGATGCGCTCAATCACCGGGCGGCCGGCGTAGTACTTCAGACCGATCTGGAGTTCGGACTTGCCGTCCGTCGTCTTGACTGCGAAACCGTCGATGTAACCCTCGTCCTTGAGGACTTGCGCAATGGCAGCCTTCAACTTGGACGCTGGCATCGCAACGCTGGCCTTCTCGACCATCTGCGCGTTGCGGATGCGGGTCAGCATGTCGGCGATAGGATCACTCATGCTCATGGAATAACTCCTGTTCGTGCCCTGGGGCCGGCTTACCAGCTCGCCTTGACGACACCGGGGATGTCGCCTCGGAAGGCCAGTTCACGAATCTTGTTGCGCGCCAGACCGAACTTGCGGAACGTGCCGCGCGGACGACCGGTGATCCCGCAGCGGCTACGCAGACGGGTCGGATTGGCATTGCGGGGCAGCTTCTGCAGAGCCAGACGCGCCATGTAGCGCTCTTCTTCCGACTTGTTGCTGTCGTCGATGATGGCCTTCAGTTCCGCGTACTTCTTGGCGTACTTGGCCACCAGCTTCTCGCGCTTTTCTTCGCGCTGGATGAGAGAGACTTTTGCCATGAGGGCCTCAGTTCTTGAACGGGAAACGGAAGGCCGTGAGCAGCGCCTTGCACTCGTCGTCGGTACCGGCCGTCGTCGTGATGCTGATGTTCAGACCACGCAGAGCATCCACCTTGTCGTATTCGATTTCGGGGAAGATGATCTGTTCTTTGACGCCGATGTTGTAGTTGCCGCGACCGTCGAACGAACGTCCCGAGATACCGCGGAAGTCACGAACGCGCGGCAGCGCGATCGTCACGAAGCGATCCAGGAATTCGAACATGCGCACACCGCGCAGGGTCACCATGCAGCCGATGGGCACGTTTTCGCGGATCTTGAAACCGGCGATGGCCTTGCGGGACTTGGTGACAACCGGCTTCTGGCCAGCGATCTTGGTCAGGTCACCGACGGCGTGGTCCATGACCTTCTTGTCGGAAACCGCTTCGGAGACACCCATGTTCAGGGTGATCTTCTCGAAACGCGGCACTTCCATGACCGACGTGTAGCCGAATTTCTGCATCAGGTCAGGAACGACCTTCTCGCGATAGAACGCTTGCAGACGAGCTTGAGCTTGTTGTTGAGCCATCTCGAATTCCCGCCTCAGGCTTTGATCTCTTCGCCACTGGACTTGAAGACGCGCACTTTCTTGCCGTCAGCCAGGAGCTTGATGCCCACGCGATCGGCCTTGCCGGTCGCGGGGTTGAAGATCGCCACATTCGATTGGTGAATCGGCATGGTCTTGTCGACGATGCCGCCGGTCGTGCCCTTCAGCGGGTTCGGACGCACATGCTTCTTCACGACGTTGATGCCATCGACCACCACGTGGTCTTCATCAACGCGCAGCGAAATCGCACCGCGCTTGCCCTTGTCGCGACCGGTCAGCACGATGACCTCGTCGCCTTTGCGAATCTTGTTCATGGCCTGTCCTTCGCAGTCGGCTTAGAGCACTTCCGGAGCCAGCGACACGATCTTCATGAAGCGCTCGGTACGCAGTTCACGCGTCACCGGGCCGAAGATGCGGGTGCCGATCGGCTCCAACTTGGCATTGAGCAGCACAGCTGCATTGCCGTCAAACTTGACGAGCGAACCGTCTTGACGACGAACACCCTTGGCCGTACGAACGACCACGGCGTTGTAAACCTCGCCCTTTTTAACGCGACCACGCGGTGCAGCTTCTTTGATGCTGACCTTGATCACGTCGCCGATGCCGGCATAACGACGCTTAGAACCGCCAAGCACCTTGATGCACATGACGGACTTCGCACCGGTGTTGTCCGCGACGTCGAGTCGCGATTGCATTTGGATCATGTCGAATCCCCAACTTATCCCGCGCTGATAGCCCCACTCGGCCACCGCTCGCGGTCAGTCTTGGGCCCGTCACAACGACTGGGTGAAAACTCACCAAGCGGTTGCGTTTGGGGCGGAGCCAGATTGCACCACATGCGGCTAGGCACGCGTGCAAGCCAGAAGAGCCTAAGAGTATGTCAGGCCGGGGAAATCATGTCAACTCCCCCAGCGCGAATATTCACAGGAGGGCGCGTCAGTCGTAGACCTCGGCATCCGGATCGGTCGCCTCCAGTTCATAGCTGGCCGCCAGCATGGCCAGACGCGCGACCACCCCGTACATGTAGAACCGATTCGGCGCGCTCGCACCCGGCTTGGAACCCTGACGCGGCAGGTGATTGCTTTCCGCAAAGGCCAACGGGATGAACTGTGCGCCAGGCGAGTTGAGGTTCTCGTCGATGCCACGATCCGCATGCACACGGTAGAAGCCACCCACGACGTAGCGATCCAGCATATACACCACCGGCTCGGCCACCGCGTCGTTCATGCGCTCATAGGTCGGTACCCCCTCCTGGATGATCACCTCGGTGACCTCCTGCCCGTCCTTGATCACGCTCATCTTGTTGCGCGTGCGGCGGTTGAGTTCGTCGAGCTGCTTGGCGTCGCGCACCGTCATGATGCCCATGCCGTAGGTGCCGTTGTCCGCCTTGACGATCACGAACGGCTTCTCGTTGATGCCGTATTCCTTGTACTTGCGGCGGATCTTGCCCAGCAGCGCATCCACATTGGTCTGCACACACTCGATGCCCGACCCTTCGGCGAAGTTCACCTCGCCACACTGGCTGAACATCGGGTTGATCAGCCATGGATCCATGCCCATCAGCTTGGAGAACTTCTTGGCCACTTCCTCGTAGGCCTGGAAGTGGTTGGTCTTGCGGCGAACGGCCCAGCCAGCATGCAGTGGCGGCAGCAGGTACTGCTCGTGCAGGTTCTCCAGCACCGAGGGAATGCCCGCCGACAGGTCGTTGTTGAGCAGGATGGTGCAGGGGTCGAAGTTCTTCAGCCCCAGGCGCCGCTGGGTGCGCAGTAGCGGCTCCATCGTGAGCGACTCGCCACCGGGCAGCTCGAACGTCGTCGGCTCCTTCACCTCCGGATCGAGCGAGCCCAGCCGCACGTTCAGCCCCGCCTGCGTGAAGATCTGCACCAGGCGGACCACATTGGTCATGTAGAACGTGTTGCGGGTGTGCTTCTCGGGAATCAGCAGCAGGTTCTTGGCCTCCGGACAGATCTTCTCGATCGCCGCCATGGCCGCCTGAACCGCCAGCGGCAGCATCTCGGGTGTCAGGTTGTTCCAGCCACCCGGAAACAGATTGGTGTCGACCGGCGCCAGCTTGAAGCCGGCATTGCGCACATCGACCGAGGTGTAGAACGGCGGCGTGTGCTCCATCCACTCCAGGCGAAACCAGCGCTCGATGGCCGGCATGGAATCGAGGATGCGGGCTTCTAGCTCGTTGATCGGGCCGGTCAGTGCGGTGACGAGATGGGGAACCATGGTGGGCGACCTGCGCGGTGAAGGGGAATGAGGGACATTCTAGGAAGGTCTTCAGATGCGGGTGCGGCGGCAAAACAAAAGGGGCCGCCCGAAGGCGGCCCCTTGAAGGGCGATCAGCAGGAAACGATCACTTGGCGTAGGCGGTTTCGCCGTGCGAGGTGATGTCCAGACCTTCGCGCTCGTCGTCTTCCGGCACACGCAGGCCGATCACCAGATCCACGATCTTGTAGGCGATCACCGACACCACCGCCGACCACACGACGGTCAGACCCACGGCCTTGGCCTGGATCAGGACCTGCGCCGCGATCGAATAGGCGTCCGGAGCGGTCATGCCCACCGTGACCCAGTCGGCCACGGTGCTCGGGCCACCCAGGTTCGGCGAGTTGAACACGCCAGTCAGCAGGGCACCCAGGATGCCGCCGACACCGTGCACGCCGAACACGTCCAGCGTGTCGTCGGCCTTGAGGAGACGCTTGAGGCCATGCACGCCCCACAGGCAGACGAAGCCAGCGAGGACACCGATGATCACGGCACCCAGGATGCCGACGTTGCCGGCGGCCGGGGTGATGGCCACCAGACCGGCCACGGCACCAGAAGCCGCACCCAGCATCGAGGCCTTGCCCTTCATGAGCGCTTCACCCATCGACCAGGCCAGGACCGCGGCAGCGGTCGCCAGGAAGGTGTTGATGAAGGCCAGCGCGGCGAAGCCGTTGGCTTCCAGCGCCGAGCCGGCGTTGAAACCGAACCAGCCCACCCACAGCAGCGAGGCACCGACCATCGTCAGCGTCAGCGAGTGCGGCGTGAAGGCTTCGCGGCCGTAGCCGATGCGCTTGCCGACCATGTAGGAACCCACCAGGCCTGCGACGGCAGCGTTGATGTGCACCACGGTGCCGCCAGCGAAGTCCAGCGCCCCCCACTGCCAGAGCAGGCCGGCCTTGGCGTTCATCGCGTCCACGACGTCCTTGTTGGCGTAGGCGTCCGGGCCCATCCAGAACCAGACCATGTGCGCAACCGGCGCATAGCTGAAGGTGAACCACAGCACCATGAACATCAGCACAGCCGAGAACTTGATGCGCTCGGCGAAGGCGCCGACGATCAGGCAGCAGGTGATGCCGGCGAACGTCGCCTGGAAGGCAGCGAACACGATCTCGTGGATGTAGACACCCTTGCTGAACGTGGCGGCAGGCGAGAAGGTGCCGGCGACGTTGTCCCAGATGCCCTTCATGAACAGGCGGTCGAAGCCACCGATGAACGCGTTGCCTTCGGTGAACGCCAGGCTGTAGCCGTAGACGAACCACAGCACGACGATCAGCGAGAACGTGACCATCACCTGCATCAGGATGGACAGCATGTTCTTCGAGCGCACCAGGCCACCGTAGAACAGCGCCAGACCCGGCACCGTCATCAGGATGACCAGCAGCGTGGACAGCATCATCCAGGCCGAATCACCCTTGTCGATCTTGGGGGCCGACGCCGCCTCTGCGGGCGCGGACGCAGCTTCCGCCGACGCGGCCGCCACCACCTTGGCCAGCGTGATCTCGACGCGGCGGGCCGCCTCGCCCTCACCCGCGGTGATGTCCTCGGGCTTCTGCAGCACGACGCGGGCCTCGTCGACGCCGGCGGCCTTCAGCGCCTCGCGCACGGCGAGCGCACGCTGCTTGGCCAGTTCCTTGTTGACGTCCAGCGAACCGGAGTTGTCAGCGAACCCGGACAGCTGCACCTTGGCACCCGCATTGGCACCCAGGAAATCGGCCACGGCCTTCACGGAGGCCGCGGCATCCGCAGGCACATCCGCCTTGCCGGACTCGAACAGCACCTTCGCGTCCGGAAAATCAGCGGCCAGCGCTGCGGGCGCGAAGCCCAGCATGCCCACAACCGTCAACAGCGCGGCGAACCACGCGATCAGCTTCTTCATTTGGTGTTCTCCTCGTTCCTGTGGCGGACGCTCACAGGGCGTCCTTGCCGGTTTCGCCCGTGCGGATGCGCAGCACCTGCTCCAGCGACGTCACGAAAATCTTGCCGTCACCGATCTTGCCGGTGCGGGCAGCGCCTTCGATCGCCTCGATCACACGGTCCACGACCGCGTCATCCACCGCGGCCTCGACCTTGACCTTGGGCAGAAAGTCGACGACGTACTCGGCGCCACGGTACAGCTCGGTGTGGCCCTTCTGGCGCCCGAACCCCTTGACCTCGGTGACGGTGATGCCCTGCACGCCGATGTTGCTGAGGGCTTCTCGAACCTCATCAAGCTTGAAAGGCTTGATGATGGCAGTGACCATCTTCATGGCAGCTCCTGGTTGCTCTGACTGATTGACTGGTGTTGGAAGAAATACCGGCGAACTTCTGCATCTTTCGTGCCACCACTTGAAACATCCCGTGACGGCCACTCCATGGCGCACACGACCCGCCATGCACCAGTTTGGCGTCCTGCGAATGCACAGCACTGGTGCATCTCCCCCATCAGGGTGAGTTCCGAACTGTGCGGACCTGCGCAGAATGCGCCAGAGCCGATCTGCCACCGCACCGTTCCGATCCGGACCACGCACCACCATGTCACTCGCGATCGTCCACAGCCGCGCCCTGCTCGGCCTGCAAGCCCCTGCGGTGACCGTCGAGGTCCATCTCGCCAATGGTCTGCCCAGCTTCACCTTGGTCGGTCTGGCCGACACCGAAGTCAAGGAATCGCGCGAACGGGTGCGCGCCGCGCTGCACAACAGCGGGCTGGAGTTCCCCCACAACAAGCGCATCACCGTGAACCTCGCGCCGGCGGATCT
>NZ_JBFPGY010000181.1:0-9532 GCF_041083715.1 Sphaerotilus sp. | reverse complement strand
GGCGCACGACGCAGGACGAGGCGCTCGGACTGGCCTCCTGCCACGAACACACCGCGCAGCCCTCGATGAATTGGGCCCTCGACGCCTGCAGCCTCGATCGCCTCGGCCAAGCTTCGGCGGAAATGCCGGGGTTTGGCCCGCACCCGACGCTGGCCGAGCAGGCGCTGACCAGCAACCTGTCGAGGCTGCGCAGGCTGATTCGCCTTGGCCCCGGTGATTTCGAGGACCGGGGGACGCGATGAAGCTCGCACATGCCCGCAAGGAGTTCACCGGCCTGTACGAAGGGATGCTGGCGGATGAGCAGCAGCACCAGCACTACAGCCGCGCGCTCGGCTGGCTCGTCGCAGTGCTGCTGACGGCCATCGCCGTGCTTGGCATGGTGGCAGCGGCCGGACATCCGGCGGCGAACCCGGTCTGTCGCACGGCGGGCGACGGGTTGCCGGACCGGATCGCACCGCTGTCGCTGGAACTTGCGCGCACGCCGGGCGAGGTCAGCACCTTGCTGCGCGGCCGCTCGGCGATGCAGCAAGGCGTGCCGGTGTCTCTGGACGAAGCGGTCTGCATCGAGGCCCGCATCGCGCGTCACCGCGACTTGCTCGGACTCGACAGTGCCCTGTTCATTCCGTTGTATGTGCTCTTGGCGCTGGCGGCGCTGGGCTGGATCCTGGCCGCAAGTGTTCCACCGGAAGAAGGCGACCCACCGGACCGCGACCGCCACCGCTCGCTGCCGCGCTACCTGTTGTGGCTGGCCCTCGTCTCTGTGGTCTGCGTCGGCGTGACGGCCACGCTGGACGCAGCGGAGAACCGGGCCGCATGGCAGGTGCTGGACGTCGCCAGTGGCCAGGGGGCACTCGACCCGGCCACACTGAACGACTGGCAGACCAGGGTCACGGATGCGCGTGCGGCCTCCCTGCGCAAGTGGCTCGCCTGTGCGGCATGGGCCACCACGTTGGCGCTGCTGGCCGGGTCGCAGCGCCAGGCGCTGGCACGGCCCGAACAGCCACCGCAGCACGCGGGGTTGCGGCGCGTCCTGGTGGCCGGACTGATCGCTCTGGGGGTGTTCGCCGCAACGGCCGTGTTGCTCGGAGCGATACTCGGCATGGGGCTGTCGGGGGCCCACGTCGACATGTGGGTGCGCGGCCTGCTGCGGGCAGGCTTGGCCGCCATGTTCGGCTACGCAACCGTGATCTGCAGCCTGCATTTGCTGCGTCCGGTGCCACGATGTGCTGCGGAGACGGGCCAGCGAAGTCCGCCTCAGCGCCCAGACCCCGGGTAGAGCCGATGGCTGCATCCGCCAGCTGGTGGACATCTCGCGGGCGTGATCAGCTGCGTGCAGGCGTGCTTTCTCGTGGGCATGATCCCGCACGGAGCGCGCATGGTGCGAAGCCTGAGGTATCCCACCGCATGGAGACCATCAGCCCGACTCCGTGGACGGTCGGACCCAGCGTGACGCATGCGCCCATGCGCTGCGCGAACTGGCGGACGATCGCCAGCCCGAGCCCTGCACCGCTGACGTCACCATTGTTGACTCGGAAGAATCGCTCGAAGACACGTTCGGTCAACGCCGGGTCGATGCCTGGGCCGTTGTCCTCGACCACCAGTTCGATCTCCTGCGCATGGGCCTGCACACGCACAGTGACGATGCCCCCGTGCTGCGTATAGCGGATGGCATTGTCGAGCAGATTCGACACCACCTCGCGGACCATGACTGGATCGGCGTACAGCGGTCGGATCGGACCGTGTCGCTCGAAGCCCAGATCGATGTCCTTGGCCTGCGCTGCGACGGCCGCATTCTCAAGGGCAACACGAACGACTTCGTCCAGATCGATGGGCGCCGCGGCAGCGGCCTGGTTGGCGGCGGAGTCCGCCACCGACAGCGTGAGCAGCTGGTTGACGAGGCGCGCAGCGTGGTGCGCGGTCTGACGGATGGCAGCCAGCGATTCGTCGCGCACCCGATCGTCACGGCTGCGACTGGCCGTGGCCACCTGCGCATTCAGCACTGCCAACGGCGTGCGCAGCTGGTGCGCCGCATTCTCGATGAAGATACGCTGACTGCTGGCGTGCTGGTCCAGGCGCCGGATGTAGTCGTTCAGCGCCTCCACCAGCGGCACCAGTTCCAATGGCACGCCGGCCGTGCTCAGTGGCTCCAGCGTCCCCGGGTCTCGTGATTGCATCAGATCTCGCAACTGCGTCACCGGCAGCAGGCCGCGGCGCAAGCCGAACAGGATGAGCAAGGTGGCCAGCAGCCAAATCAACAGCAGCGGCTCCACTGTGCGCAACCACAGACTGTGCAGCATCTGCCGGTGGCCCCGCAGGGTCTGTGCGACTTCAACGGACAGCAGCATGGTCCCGGACGGCGTCACCACGGGCTGGACCAGCACGACCATGCGCACCGGCTCGCCGCGCATGGCCATGGTCACGTACCGCGGTGCCTCGCTGGCGGCGGGGCGCTGCGGTGCAGGCAGGTCGGCATAGCCGATCAGCAGCTCGCCCTTGGGCGATGTCACCCGGTAATAGACCCGGTCGATCCCACCAGACTGGAACAGTTCGATCGCTGCGGGCGGAATCGTCGGCTGGACCACACCGTCCTCGAAACGCAGATCTTCGGCGATCATGCGGGCGGATCCGAGCAACAACCGGTCCTGCATGAGTGTGGTGGTCTCATCGGCACCGACATAGCCGATGCGGGCATCGATCGCCACGGCCGCGGCCAATGGCACCAGCACCCAGACCAGCAGCCGCGCACGCAGGCTATGTGCCATGGTCCAGAGGCTTGAGCACATAGCCCAGTCCCCGCAAGGTCACGATGGTGGCGCCGGCGCCGACAATCTTCTTGCGCACGCGGTGCACGTACAGTTCGACGGCATCGGGCGACACGGCTTCGTCGAGCGTCGACAGGCTGTGCGCCAGCACCTGCTTGGGCACCGTGGTGCCGGCCTTCAGCATCAGCAATTCCAGCACGGCGCGTTCGCGCGGCGTCATCTGCAGCACGACGCCATGCGCCGAAATCTCGCGGGAATTGCTGTCGAACAGCAATCCGCCACAGGTCGTCACCGGATTGACCATCCGCGCCGAACGGCGCACCAGCACCCGCATGCGGGCTTCCAGTTCTTCCAGCTCGAAGGGTTTGCCCACGACATCGTCGGCGCCACTGTCGAGCTGGCGCACGCGACTGCCCAGCGAGTCGTGCGCCGTCAGGACCAGGACGGGAGTCCCGTCCCCGCGCCCGCGCAATCGGCGCAGCACCTCGTGCCCGTCCAGCCCGGGCAACGACAGGTCCAGGATCACCAGATCGTAGATCTCGGAGCGCAGGACAAGATCGGCCGCCGTGCCGTCACCGACCCGGTCGATGCTGTAGCGCTCCTTGCCGAGCGCCCGGATGAGCCACTCGGCCAGCACGTTGTTGTCCTCGACCAGCAGCACACGCATTGCGGACCTTGTGGAGAGAGCGTCTCGTCAGTCCGCCCACTGTAGCGTCGTGCTGCATGGCAGGCCGGGCTGGTGGTCTAGTTGACGTCCTCGTGCAGGGGCGCGGGACGCCATCTGGCCAGGCGATTCTCGATCGCGGTCATCAGGTATTCGGCCGCCAGCGCCACCACCATGATGAGCACGATCGCCGCATACATGCCCGCTGCATCGAACGAGCCCTTGGCGATGTTGATCAGCAGACCGATGCCATGCCGCGCACCGACGAATTCACCAACGATCGCACCGACGATGGCGAAGCCGAAGCTCACATGCAGCGACGCGAAGATCCAGCTCATCGCCGAGGGAATCACCACCGTGCGTGTCAGCTGCCAGCCCCGTGCGCCCAGGATGCGCGCATTGGCCATCAGGTTCCGATCGGCCTCGCGCACGCCCTGGAAGGCGTTCGAGAAGACGACGAAGAACACCATCACGAACGACAGCGCCACCTTGGATGTGAGTCCGAGGCCGAACAGCATGATGAAGATCGGCGCGAGCACGACCCGCGGCACGGAGTTGATGACCTTGATGTAGATCGAGAACACGTCCGAGAGCATGCGGTTGCGGCCGAGCGCGATGCCCGCGACGATGCCGGCAATGGCCCCGGTGAAGAACCCCAGCAGCGACTCTTCCATCGTCACCCACAGGTGGTACCAGAGCGGCCCTTCGGAGGTGCCTTCGGTGCTCCAGGTCACCAGGCGCGCCATGATGTCGCTGGGCCTGGAGAAGAAGAACTCGTCGATGACCTTGGCACGCGACATCCATTCCCAGCCGCCCAGCAGGACAACCAGGATCAGCGAGCGCCAGAAGTACACCGCCATGGTGCGTCGGCTGCGGCTGCGGGCCGCTTGCAGTTCGATCTCGCGGTCGGTGGGAACCGGCGCCGAGGCGAGGTTCGGTCCGGTTGCCGCATTGGTGATGGTGCCGCTCATGCTGCGATCTCCGGTACATGCGCTTCGTCGCGCGACGCGCTTCGCAGGACTTCCTCGCGCAGATCGGCCCAGATCGTGCGCGAGATCTCGATGAACTTCGGGTCGTAGCGGATTTCGCTGGCCACCCGCGGGCGGGGCATGTCGATCGGGTAGACCGACTTCACCGTGGCCGGCCCGGCGGTCAGCACATAGACCTTGTCCGCCAGCGCGACCGCTTCTTCCAGGTCGTGGGTGACGAACACGACCGAGGCCTTCGAGTGCGCCCACAGCTGCAGCAGCTCGTCGTGCATCATCACCCGCGTCTGCACATCGAGCGCCGAGAAGGGTTCGTCCATCAGCAGGATCTGCGGTTCGTTGATGAAGGTCTGCGCCAGCGCCACGCGCTTGCGCATGCCTCCGGACAGCTGGTGCGGGAACTTGGTCTCGTGACCAGACAGGTGCACGCGTGCCAGCCAGGCCTGGGCCTTTTCATAGGCTTCGGCGCGCGGCATGCCCCGGTACAGCGGACCCGCGACCACGTTGTCGATCACGCTGCGCCAGGGAAACAGCGCATCGGTCTGGAAGACGAAACCGATGCCGGGATGGATGCCCTCGACCGGTTGGCCCATCACCCGCACCTGGCCGGCCGACGGCGTCGCCAGCCCGGTGACCAGGTTGAGCGTGGTCGACTTGCCACAGCCGGTGGGGCCGACCACAGCGACAAATTCGCCGGGCTCGACCACCATGCTGAAGTTGCGGATCGCCGTCACCGACTTGCCGTCGGGGGTGATGAAGCGCCGGCTGACGTTGACGAGTTCGATCGCCGGCGCCGAGTTTCTGGGAGTTGTCATGGCACGTTCCGGTCGGGTGCCTGCCATCACTTGGCGCTGGCTGCCTTGCGGACAAACTCGGTCGTGTAGGTCTTGGACAGGTCGACCGTCTTGCCCTTGACGTTCTTCGAGAAGGCGGACAGCACGGACAGCACGGTTTCCGGTCCACCGGCCGGCATCACGCCATCGGCGGTGAACATGCCCTTGCCGTCGTTCAGCGCCTTGATGTAGCCCTCCTTGTCGCCGACATAGAAGTCCTTGGGCATCTTGTCGGCGATCTCGGCACCGGTGTGGGTGTTGATGTAGCGCAGCGTCTTGACGAAGGCATTGGCGAGTTTCTGCGCGGCGTCACGGTTCTTCTCGACCCAGTCGGTGGACATGTACAGCGACGCGGCCGGGTAGGTTCCGCCGAGGGCCTGCTTCGTGCTTTCGAGCGTGCGCATGTCGACCAGCACCCGTGCTTCGCCCGTCTTGAGCAGACGCGAGATGGTGGGCTCCGTGGTCATGCCGGCCTGGATCTTGTCCTGCTGCATGGCGGCGATGAACGTCGTTCCGGCGCCGACCGGCACCGAGGTGAACTCGCCCAGCGGCACACCAGCCTTGACCATCAGGTACTGGCTCAGGAAATTGGTCGAGGAGCCGAGGCCGGTCACGCCCAGATTCTTGCCCCGCAGGTCGGCCATGGACTTGACTTGCGGCTGCTTCGTCGAGACCAGCTCCACTTCGCCCGGGGCATGGCTGAACTGGACCACCGATTCGACATACTTGCCCTTGGTCTGCAGGTCCACGCAATGGTCGTAGAACCCGACCACACCCTGGACGGCGCCCGCGAGCATCTCGTTTTCGGCATCGACCCCGGCACCCTCGTTGAGCAACTCGACATCCAGGCCCTCCGCCTTGAAGTAGCCCAACGATTCGGCAAGCTTGGCGGGCAGGTAAATGATCTTTTCATACCCACCGACCATGATCGACACCTTGTCGGCGGCACAAGCGCTGGACGCCAGGGTGGACGCAGCAGCAAAGGCGAGCAGCGTGAGCAGGGGGCGAGCGAGTTTCGTCTTCATGCAGTTCTCCTTGGGGTGGTGTCGGGACGCAGTGTGGGGAGATGCGCGTTGCGCTCGACTGGTACCCACGATAGCCACTTGGTCCCTTCTGCTGGCTTTCAGCCCCGCTCAGGTAAACCCTTCCCACCGGCGAGGGGCAGGCACTTTTGTCGCGAGAGCGTCATGAACCGGTGGCATTGTGGTGGTGCTCCACTTGATCTCAGACGGATATCCCATGCCCATGCACTGCCGATTTGTCACCTTGCTGGCCTTGCTCGGCGTCTGGATGGGCACGGTATCGGCGCAACCCACCTCGGCGACCGAGGTCGAGCCCCGTCCCGCAACGCCCGTCACCGTGCTGCGTTTCAGCGAGTTTTTCGCCTCGCCCATCGGCATCGAGGGCCTGCAGCTCACCGACCAGCTGCGCGCAGCTGCCGGCCGGCGCGTGCGCATCACGGGCTACATGGTCGCGCAGGAGTTCCCGCGCCCGGGTCGCTTCTTCCTCACCCCGCGCCCGCTGGTGATGAGCGAACACGCCGATGGCGATGCCGACGATCTACCCCCGTCCACGGTGGTGGTCATCCTGCCACCCGCCGAAAGCGATCTCACGCCCATGCGCACCCGTGGCCTGCTGCAGCTCACGGGCACGCTGAGCGTGGGCCGCCAGGAACTGGACGACGGCCGGGTCAGCTGGGTCCGCCTGGCGCTGGAGCCCCGGTCGGCCTCTGCCGAGTGACCCCGCCGGACAGCGGGTGTCCTCCTCAGCGGCTCTCCCTTTGTTTCCCACTTCAACAGGCATCGCATCCACATGAAGTCACGCCTCCTGCTGCCTTTGGGCCTGGCCCTGACCGCCGCGTTTCCCGCCCTCGCGGCACCCACTGTGAGCCGGCTGACCCCACCCAGCGAGCTGTTCTCGTCAGGCAATCCTGCGCCGGTCATCGCGCGCTTCCTGCCCGATCAGCGCTTTGATCTTCAGGCCACCATCCGGCCCGACGAGGCCTCCAGGTCGATCACGTCGGCTCGGCTGGCGATCGACGGCCAGGCGGTGGAGGCCCCCGTGGCGCTGCACCCCTGCACGAGCGGATGCAACAAGGGTGTGCCCGACAACGCCATGATCGTCACGGCCCGGGCCGTTTCGGTGAAAAAGCCGGGCCTGCACGAGTTCACGGTGCTCGCCACGCAAAGCGACGGACAGACGGTGACCGCCCGGGGCAACTTCGAGGTCGTGCCGCTGGTGGCCGGCGGGCAGAAGATCCGCAACATCATCATCCTGCTGGGCGACGGCATGGGAGCCGCCCAGCGCACGGCTGCGCGCATCGTGGCCGGTGGCTACGCCCAGGGCAAGGTCATCCAGCCCCTGGCGATGGACACCTTCCCGGTCACGGGCATGGTCAAGACGTCGTCGCTGAACTCGGTGGTCACCGACTCGTCCCCCGGCATGACAGCCTATGTCTCGGGCAACAAGAACAACAACAATGAAGAAGGCGTGTTCCCGGACGACACGGTCGACCCCTTCGACAACCCGCGCATCGAGTACCTGTCGGAATACCTGCACCGCACCCAGGGCAAGGCGCTGGGCATCGTCACCACCGCCGACGTGTTCGACGCCACGCCGGCCGGCAATGCGGTCCACACGAGTTTTCGTGGGGCGGGCACCGGCATCGTCGACCAGTTCTTCGACGACCGTCGACTGACAGGTCTGTCGGTGCTCATGGGCGGCGGGCGCAAGTGGTTCCTGCCGGCCACGACACCAGGCTCGGCCCGGGGCGACAAGACCGACTACGCCTTCTCGGCCACGGACGCCCACACGGCCGACATCCCCCGCCGCTGGGGGGCGTCGCCTGGGGCCATGGACAAGGACCGCGACCTGCTGGACGAGTTCCAGAAGAGCGGCTTCCGCTATGCGCCGACGCGCACCGCGCTGGACGCCATCGACCCGAAGCAGACCGACACCCTGCTGGGCCTGTTCGCGCTGTCGAACATGAATGTCGCGCTCGACAAGATCGACGGTCGCCGGGGCCGGAAATCGGGCGTCAATGGCAGTGTGGTCGATGACTACGGCTTGCCTGACCAACCCATGCTCGACGAAATGGCGGCCAAGGCCCTGGCGGTGCTGGACCGCAAGCCCAAGGGCTTCGTGCTGATGGTGGAAGGGGCGTCGATCGACAAGCAGGCGCACAACATGGACACCGAGCGCTGGATGCTCGACACCATCGAGTTCGACCGCACGGTCAAGCTCGTGCGCGACTATGCCGAGCGGCGTGGCGACACGCTGGTGATCGTCACGGCCGACCACGAGTGCTCGGGCGCAGCGCTCATCGGCGGCTCGCGCCTGACCGATGCGCGACTGGTCGAACAGATTGCCAAGGGCGGCAAGGAAAATGTCCGCGATCCGGTGGTCGGCGTCTACGAGCAGGCAGGCTTTCCTCGCTACACCCTGGCGGCGGACGGCTACCCCGAAACCACCAACATCGACTACCGCCTGCTGGTGGGCTATGGCGCCAACGCCGACCGCTACGAGGACTGGCGCACCAGCCCGCTGCCGCTGCAGGACAGCCAGCAGCCCTTCGTCAAGCAAGAGCCGCTGTCGACCTATCCGGCCATGCCCTTCGCGCGCAAGATGGGGGGCAATTTCCTCGTCACGGGACAAGTGCCTGGCGAAAGCGCCGTGCACACGGCAACCGATGTGCCCCTGTCGGCGTTCGGCCCCGGGGCGTATGCGTTCACCGGTGTGATTGACAACACGGACGTATTTTTCAAGGTTGCGCAGGCGGCTGTTCGGGGCGTTGTGCCGTTCGACCACGGCGCCCCTGCCCACAAGAAGAAAGAGAAAGCGTCGACTCTGCGGTAATCGATGTGGCGGGCCACCGCCACGGTTCCGTCTGACAGAAGTTCATCCGACACAGGCCACGATGGACGCGCGGTGAACCTCCCCGGATCAGCCGAGGTGGTTCACCTTCGGCTTATCCGGCGATCCCCGCCACGCACGCGCCCATAAGCTCGAAGCCAGATCACCAGGCTTCGGAGTCCACGTTTGTCCGCTGCGTCCCATGAACCCCTCTCGCTGGCTGTGCCCGCCTCCGGGCCGGTGCCACGTGATTTCTGGGGGCTGACCGGCGCGATCGCCATGGTCGGATTGGCGTTGGGCACGGTGCTCCCTCTGAGTGCGCTGCGCCTGGCGCATGCGGGCCACACCACCACCACCATCGGATGGCTGCTGGCGTGGCACGCGCTGGGACAGGTGGCCGCCTTGCCACTGACGACACCGCTGGTCAGGCACTGG
>NZ_JBFPGY010000180.1:0-9546 GCF_041083715.1 Sphaerotilus sp. | reverse complement strand
GATCGACGAAGTTGAACGCCTCGGTGAAGGTGATGTCGGGGTAGCGCTTGCGCAGGGCCTCGACCCGGGCCCGCACGTCCGCGGCGATCGCCACTTCACCTGCGCCCTTGGACCGCGTGATCTCGAAACCGACCACTGGCTGGCCGTTCAGCAGCGCGACTGCGCGCGGCTCGGCCACCGTGTCGCTGACCTGTGCCACCTGGTCGAGGCGCACATGGCGCCCGTCCGACAGGGTGATTTCCAGTCGTGCGAGTTCCTCTGCGCTCTGCACCGTGGCGATGGTGCGCACGGCCTGTTCGGCACCGCCGAGGTCGCTGCGCCCGCCGGGCGCATCCTGCTGGATCTGGCGCAACTGGCGCGACACGTCCGAGGCCGTGGCGTTGAGGGCCAGCAATTGCGCCGGATCGAGTTCGACCCGCACCTCGCGCGTCACGCCGCCCACCCGCGACACGGCACCGACGCCGCGCACCGAGAGCATCTGCTTGGTGATGGCGTTGTCCACCAGCCAGCTCAGCGCCTCGTCGTCCATGCGGTCGGAGGCGACGGTGTAGGTCAGGATCGGTGCACCGGCCAGGTCCATCTTCTGGATGACCGGGTCGCGCAGATCGCCGGGCAGGTCCGAGCGTACCCGCGCCACCGCATCGCGCACGTCGTCCACGGCCTCCTGCGTGGGCTTTTCCAGCCGGAATTCGACCGTGATGGTGACGGCGCCATCGTTCACCAGCGTGTAGATGTGCTTGACGCTCTTGAGCGTGGCCAGCGCGTTTTCGAGCTTGCGGGCCACCTCGGTTTCGAGCTGCGCCGGTGCCGCGCCGGGCAGGGCGGCTGTGACCATCACCGTCGGCAGGTCGATGTCGGGGAAATTCTGGATCGTCATCGCCCGGAAACCCATCAGGCCGCCGAGCGTGAGCAGGATGAACAGCAGGATCGCCGGAATCGGGTTGCGGATCGACCAGGAGGACACGTTCACGGCTTGGCTCCCGCGGGTGCAGCGACCACCTGGACGAGATCGCCATCGGCCAGGAAACCGCCGCCTTGCGCGACGACCTGCGCGGCCGCCTCCAGACCGCCTGTCACCTCGATCCGGTCACCCAGACGCCGGCCGACCTGCACCTTGGTCTGCAGCACGCGGTTGTCCTTGCCCAGGCGGAACACGTAGCTGTAGCCGTCGCGCAGCAGCACGGCGGTCTGCGGCAGCGTCAGCGCCGTCGATTGACCGATGACGAACTCGCCGCGGGCGAACATGCCGGCCCGCGCTGCGCTACCGGCGGGCAGATCGACGTAGACCAGTCCGTTGCGGGTGGTGGCATCGACCGTCGGTGCGAGCATGCGCACCTTGGCGTCGATCGCGCCGCCGCCTGCGGGCACAACCTTCACGGCCATGCCGGGCTGCAGCCGGTGCAGATCGGCGGCGGGCACCTCGGCACGCCACTCCAGCCGACCCTGGCGGATCAGCCGGAACAGCTCCTGCCCCGGCTGGGCGATGGCGCCCATCGTGGCCATGCGTGCGCTGATGATGCCGTCATCCGGCGCCTTGATGCTGGTCTGGTTCAGGCGCAGTGTGTCGGCCGCCAGGCGGGCCTTGATCGACTGGAGCCGGGCACGGGCGGTGGCTTCGCCGGTGGTGTATTGCTGGATCTGCTGCGTGCTCAGCGCTCCGCTGGACTGCAATGCACGGGCGCGTTCGGCGTTGGCCTGCGCTTCGGCCAGTGTCGCCTCGGCCTCGGCCAGGCCCGCTCTTGTGCCGGCGAGGTCGGCGGCGAGGGTCTCGGCCTGCAGGCGGGCGAGCAACTGGCCCTTCTTGACCCGGTCGCCGAGCTGCACGTTCACCTCCACCAGCCGCAGCCCCTGCGTCTCGGCGCCGATCACGACATCCTGCCACGCGGCCACGCTGCCATTGGCGGCGAGCGACTGGGGCAGGTTGCCGGTCTGTGGGGCGGTGACGGACACGGTCAGCGCGGCCTTGGTCGCTGCGGAGGCGGGCGCCTCGGCGGCCTGGACCCGCCAGGCGAGGGCGGAGGCCAGCAGGCCCAGCGTCAGCAGGTGGGTGGGTGACAGGGAACGGTGCATGGCGGGGGTCACACGGGTGGAGGCGGTGTGTGGGTTCCCGCGTGTGCGGGAATGACGGGGTGTGGGCACGCGAGGGCCTGTCATGCCGGGGATCCGGGCAGGCTGGTGCGGACCGGCAGCGCATCGCCGCCGCGGGTCCAGCCGCCGCCAACGGCGCGGTAGAGGCTGATCCAGGCGGCGACCTGCTCCCGCTGCAGCGCCAGCAGCGTGGCTTCGGCCGACAGCGTCTGGCGGCGGGCGTCTTCGGTCTCGAGGACGCTGGCGGCACCGAGGCGTGTGCGTTCCTCGGTGCTGGTGAGGACGCTGCGCAGACCCTCGGCGGCAGTGCGCGCATCGGCCTCGCGGCGCTGGCTGGCGTCAATGCGCAGCAGCGCCTCCTCGACTTCGCGCACTGCGCTGCGCAGCTTGACGGCATAGCCCGCGCGGGCCTCGTCATAGCGTGCACGGGCTGCATCGGCCTGGGCCTGCAGGCGGCCGTGGTCGAACACCGGCAGTGTCAGGTTCGGGCCAAACCCCCAGGTCAGCGCGTCGGTGGTCGTGCCACCTGCCCGCACCAGGCCGATGCCGATGCTGCCGTTGAGCGTCAGCTGCGGCCAGCGGGCCGCTTCGGCGACACCGACCTCGGCGGCGCTGGCCTGGAGTTCCTGCTCGGCCGCCGCCAGGTCAGGGCGCTGGGCCAGTGTGGCAGCGGGCAGTGTGGCCACCGTGAAACTGCTGGGAATCGGCAGCCGGGCAGTGCGCGTCGCCAGGCGTTCGTGCAGCCCGTCCGCGGTGCTGCCGGTCAGCATGGCCAGGGCTTGGGTGGCCAGGGCGCACTCGGTCTGCTGCGCCGCCACCCGGTCGCGGGCCTGAGCCGCGGCGGCCTGGGTCAGTCGGGCATGCACAGGGGCCTCGAAGCCGACATCGGCCTTGCGCTGGACCAGTGCCGCGCTGCGGCCGAGCGAGTCGGACTCCCGCGTGTAGAGCGCCACCAGCGCTTCGCAGGTGCGCAGGCCCAGGTAGGTCTGCGCCACTTCGGCGGCCAGCGAGATCCGCGCATCGTGCCAGCCGAGTTCGGCCTGCGCTGCCCGCGCCTGTGCAGCCTGGACACCCTGGCGCACGCGGCCGAACAGGTCGATTTCCCAGCCGGCATCGACACCTGCGCCGAGCTGGCTGACGGTGTTGAAGCCGGTGGCTGCCGTGGCGCCGCGGCTGGCCTGTGCATTCGCCGTGGTGCCTGGCCAGCCGGCGGCGGCGCTGATGCGCTGTGCAGCCCGGGCCTGTTCCACCCGTGCGACAGCCTGGGCCAGCAGCGGGTGGGTGGCCTGCGCTTCGTCGACCAGTGCGGGAAGGAGCGGATCGTCGAACTGTTGCCACCAGCGGGTGAGATCGGCGGTGCGGCCGGCATGCGGCAAGGGGGCTTGCCAGAGATTGGCGGAGAGGCCCGGCGGCGGCTTCAGCGGCGGGGCGGTACCGCATCCTGCGAGCAGTCCCAGGGCCGCGAGTGCGGTGGGCAGGGGCCGGGAGAGAACCCGGATGGTGAACGAAAAACGGGCGCGCATTCCATGAGCTTATCAATGAATGCGTGCCCGTGCCGGCCCGGGCGGCCGGTGCCGTCCGGTGAGACGCTACTGCTTTTCGCCGTCCTTCGGCAGGTCCTTGAAGGCGGCCATCGGATCGTCGTCCTTCTTCACGTCATTGGCCTGGAATTCGATCTGCACGTTGTCCGTGTTGATGGCTTCCTTCTTGCCCAGACCGCCCGACACGAGGTTCGGGAAGGCGATGATCAGCGCCACCATGAGGATCTGGATCCCCACGAACGGAATCGCTCCCCAGTAGATCTCGCCGGTGGTGACCTTGGCGGTCAGCTGGCCGGTGACACGGTCCTTGTAGTCCTGCGTGGGCGCGACACTGCGCAGGTAGAACAGCGCGAAGCCGAACGGCGGGTGCATGAACGAGGTTTGCATGTTCACCGCCAGCAGCACGCCGAACCAGACCAGGTCGATGCCCAGCTTCTCGGCCACCGGGCCGAGCAGCGGCACGACGATGAAGCTCAACTCGAAGAAGTCCAGGAAGAAGGCCAGCACGAACACCAGGATGTTCACCACGATCAGGAAGCCCACCTGGCCGCCTGGCAGGCCGGTCAGCAGGTGTTCGACCCACTTCGGTCCGTCCACGCCCTGGAAGGTCAGGCTGAACACGGTCGAGCCGATCAGGATGAACACCACGAAGCAGGCCAGCTTGGCGGTGGAGTCCATGGCCTGGCGCAGCAGGCGCAGACTGAGGCGGCCGCGGCTGACGGCCATGACCAGTGCGCCGACGGCGCCCATCGCGCCGCCCTCGGTCGGCGTGGCGATGCCCAGGAAGATCGTGCCCAGCACCAGGAAGATCAGACCCAGTGGCGGGATTAGCACGAAGGTGACACGCTCGGCCATCTTCGACAGCAGCTTCAAGCCCGTGACCTTGTTGAGCACCGACAGCACGAAGGCGATGCCCACACCGAGGCACATCGACACGACGATCAGCTCGTCGGTCGGCGTGGTGTCCGGGCGGGTCTTGGCGAAGGCCACGGCGCAGGCCACCGACAGCAGCGTCAGCAGCCCGAGCGAGGGCAGGCCGGAGTCACCGTTGTCCTCGCGGATGGTGCGCGCTTCCTTGGGCAGTGCCGGCACCCAGGTCGGACGGATGAAGCTGATCAGCAGGATGTAGCCGACGTACAGGCCCGTCAGCACGAAGCCGGGGATGAAGGCACCCTTGTAGAGATCGCCGACGCTCTTGCCAAGCTGGTCGGCCATGATGATCAGCACCAGCGATGGTGGGATGATCTGCGCGAGCGTGCCCGAGGCCGCAATCACGCCCGATGCGACGCGGCGGTCATAGCCGTAGCGCAGCATGATTGGCAGCGAGATCAGGCCCATCGAGATCACGGAGGCCGCGACCACACCGGTCGTGGCCGCCAGCATCGCGCCGACCAGGACCACCGCGTAGGCCAGACCGCCACGGATCGGGCCGAACAGCTGGCCGATGGTGTCGAGCAGGTCCTCGGCCATCCCCGAGCGTTCGAGGATCAGGCCCATGAAGGTGAAGAACGGAATCGCCAGCAGCGTGTCGTTCTGCATGATGCCGAAGATGCGCAGCGGCATGGCTTGCAGCAGGGCAGAGGGCAGCAGGTTCAGCTCGACGCCGATGAAGCCGAACAGCAGCCCGCAGGCACCCAGCGAGAACGCCACCGAATAGCCCAGCAGCAGAAAACAGATCAGCCCCAGGAACATGATGGGGGCCATGTTGGCCATCAGGAATTCCATCACCGTGCGGCTCCCTGTCTCTTGTTGGCTGCGTTGGCCGTCTGGGCGGCGAGGATGGCTTCGGCCAGTTCCTCTTCCGCGGTCTTCTCCTGCTTCTTCTGGGTCGGATCCTCGATCAGCCCTTGCAGATAGGCGAAGCGCTTGATCAGCTCCGATGCACCCTGGATGCCCAGCAGTGCGAAGCCCACCGGCAGCAGCGCGAACACCGGCCAGCGGATCAGGCCCCCGGCGTTGGACGACATCTCGCTGGTGGCATAGGCCTGGAGCACCAGTGGCGTTGACAGGTAGAGCACGGCGCACACCATCGGAAACAGGAAACAGACGATGCCGAAGATGTCGACCTTGATCTGCGTCCTCTTGGAGAAACGACCGATCACCACGTCGATCTTCACGTGCTCCTGGCGCAGCATGGTGTAGCCGGCGGCAAGCAAGAAGGTGGCCGCGAACAGGTACCACTGGATTTCGAGCAGGGCGTTCGAGCTGTTGTTGAACGCCTTGCGCACGATCGCGTTGCCTGCGGAGATGACCACGGTGATCAGCACCAGCCAGGAAACCGAACGGCCGATGCGTTCAGTGAACGCATCGATCCATCGGGAGAGTTGTAGGAGGGCAGTCAAGAAAAGATCTCCGGATAACAAAGAAACCATCTGGCCGACAAGGGATCGCCGACGATGGCCGTATGACACCCGAAAACTCCCTCTGGCCGCATCGGGTCTTACGACTACGCAGCACTACGCACCCAGGGCGAAGCCGAACGCATCGAGGATGCGCATTGCCATGTCACCGTGTGGTGGCCGACCACCGCGGCCGGCCTCAGCCCGCCTGCGTGGCCGCCATGAAAAGCCGGGTCGAGCGAGCGCCGCTGCGACAGAAGCACAGCAGCGGGCGTGGCATCGTGGCAATCAGCTCGGCGAAGCGGGCGATCTCCTCGGGGCTCTGGTAGCCACCCGCGACGGGCAGGTGTGCGTACTGCAGTCCGGCGGCCAGTGCGGCGGTTTCGACGGCGGCGCTGGTGGGCTGATCCGGGCCGTGCTCGAAATCGGGGCGGTTGTTGATCACGCTGCGGAAACCGGCCGCGGCCACATCGGCCATCGCGGCGGGCGTGAGTTGCGGGGAGACGCAGACATCGGCAGCGATGCGCTGGATCGGCAGGGAATGGCTCATTGCGGTGCTCCGGAAGTGCCTGTCATTTTGTCAGCGCGCGCTTGACGGCGGCGGAGACGAGTCCCATGTCGGCGTTGCCCGCCAGGCGCTGCTTCACGGCACCCATGACCTTGCCCATGTCGCCGGGGCCGGACGCGCCCAGTTCCGACACGATGGCCAGCACGGCCGCATCGATCTCGTCCGCACCCAAGCGCTTGGGCAGGTACGCCTCCAGCACCACCAGTTCGGCACTTTCCTTGTCGGCCAGGTCCATGCGGCCGGCAGCGGTGAACTGCGTGATCGAGTCCTTGCGCTGCTTGATCAGCTTGTCGACGATGGCAACCACGTCGGCGTCCGACAGCGTCACGCGCTCATCGACTTCCTTCTGCTTGCATGCCGACAGCAGCAGGCGGATCGTGCCGAGGCGCGCCGTGTCCTTGGCGCGCATGGCGGCCTTCATGTCTTCGGTGATCTGGTCCTTGAGGGGCATGGGGAATCCTGGGTGGTCCTGGGGGCTGAATACATTGGTCCGGAAATGACAAAACCCGCAACGGCGTCCCGCGCGGGTTCTGGACTTTCGTCGAACGCTGGTTGCATCTGCACAGCACGCTGTGCAGAGTACACCGGGCTCAGTACAGCCGCTTGGGCAGCTGCATCGAGCGCACGCGCTTGTAGTGGCGCTTGACGGCGGCAGCCTTCTTGCGCTTGCGCTCGGCCGTGGGCTTCTCGTAGAACTCGCGAGCGCGCAGGTCAGGCAGCAGGCCCAGCTTTTCGATGGTGCGCTTGAAGCGACGCAGTGCAACGTCGAACGGCTCGTTTTCCTTGACTCGGATGGTCGTCATGAACTGAAAGATCCTTCGGTTTATGCCCTCGGTGGCCGACGCGGGGTTCCGGAAACCCTGGTGCCGCCGACTCGAACAGGCTTCTTTGCCAGCAAAGCCTTGGATTATAGGCGAGTTTGCGGGGGCTGGTGAATCTTCGATTTCTTGTTGATGAAACAGGACGCCTGCATCAATGACCAAGTGGTGATCAGGCCATCGCGAGGGCGTCCGCACAGGCGGCGGCACTCGCCCAGGCCCACTGGAAGTTGTATCCACCGAGCCAGCCGGTCACATCGACGACCTCGCCGATGAAGTGCAGGCCCGGCACGCGCTTGCTTTCCAGCGTCTGCGAGCTGAGTTCACGGGTGTCGACACCGCCGGCCATGACCTCGGCCTTTTTCCAGCCTTCGTCGCCGATCGGGGAGACTTCCCATGCGCGGGCGCGCTGGGCGACGGTCTGCAGGTCCTTGTCCTTGCAGTCGGGCATCGGGCGCTGCGCGTCCAGCCCGGCGCTCTGGAGCCAGGCCTCGGCCAGTCGCGTGGGCAGCAGCGCGGCGAACTCGTTGCCGAGCTGCCGCCGCGACGACTGCTTGGCTGCCAGCAGCCGCGCCCCCAGGTCCACGCCTGGCGCCAGGTCGATTTGCAGCGCCTGACCCGGTCGCCAGTAGCTGGAGATCTGCAGCACGGCCGGCCCGCTCAGTCCACGGTGCGTGAGCAGCAGATCTTCGAGGAATGTGGTGCGCAGCTTGCCACTGCCCACCGAGATGCCGACCGGCAGCGCCACGCCCGACAGCGCTGCATAGGGCGCCCATCGCACAGGGTCAAAGGCCAGTGGAACGAGCGCTGGGCGTGGCGCAATGAGGGTGTGGCCGAATTGCTGGGCGATGCGCAGGCCGAAATCGGTCGCACCGATCTTGGGCACCGGCAAACCACCGGTGGCGATCACCAGCCGGGACGCCTGCACAGATCCGGCATCGGTATCGAGTTCGAATCCACCGGCGTCACCGCTGCGCTGCCGAATGGCCTTGACGCCACACGGCTGGCGCCGTACCACGCCTCCCGTGTCGCACTCGCGCAGCAGCATCGTGATCAGGTCCTCGGCACTGCGGTCGCAGAAGAGCTGGCCTTTGTGTTTCTCATGGAAGGTGATGCCGTGGCGCCGTACGAGCGCGATGAAGTCGCCAGGCGTGTAGCGGGCCAGTGCCGAGCGGCAGAA
Organism: Sphaerotilus sp.; assembly: GCF_041083715.1. Taxonomy (GTDB): domain Bacteria; phylum Pseudomonadota; class Gammaproteobacteria; order Burkholderiales; family Burkholderiaceae_C; genus Sphaerotilus. The sequence continues at coordinate 1,012 of NZ_JBFPGY010000180.1, read as the reverse complement.
GCGCGGGTTGTCCGAGAGGAAGTTGGCTGGCGTCGTGTCGAGGTTGGTGAAGTTGGCGCGACCGCCGCCGGAGATGCGGATTTTCTCGGCGATTTTCGGGCTGTGGTCAAGCAGCAGCACGCGTTGGCCGAGCTGTCCGGCGCGACCGGCGCAAAAAAGGCCGGCTGCACCGGCCCCGACGATGACGACGTCAAAGGTTTCCATGGGGCGGGATTATCCGGCGCCGCGATGCCCGCGGCCCAGATTGGCCGGTCACTGGAAGGTGACGGCGTTGTCGAAGGTGTACCAGGCGTTGAGGCAGAAGCGATCCTGTGTCGCGCACGGCGGTGTGCCGGTGCTGGTTTCCTCATCGGCACTCAGGGCAATGCAGTAGTTGCCAGCGGGTGGAGCGGTGCCGCTGGCTTGCAGCTTCATGAACGCCACCGACACATGCCACAACTGATCCGTCCCGCTGCCCTGGCCGCCGACCATGGTCGCTGGGGAGCGTGCGATCAGGTGACCGACAACCCCGTTCTTCCCGATCTGTCCATTGGCAGGGATGGCCCACAAGCTCAGGCGCAAGCGCCCGGTCATTTGGCGGCCACTGAGGTAGTAGTAGCCGTCGTCAGCCCGGATCTGCACCTGCATCTCGACATCAATGGCCGCGTTGGCCACGGTGTCGGACAGCCAGAAGCGCACGGGGGTGCGCAGGGTGGTGTAGAGGTTGGCATAAGACCAGCCCCCCATGCAGTTCATGGCCGGACCTGGGGTTGGAACGGGGATCGGGGCCGGAGCGGGTGCCGGGGCTGGTTCAGGCGATGGCGATGGTGTGGTGGTGCTGCTACCCCCGCCGCCACAGGCGGTCGTGCCAAGCAGGCAGATGGCCACGGCAGCCAGCAGGCGGTGACGGTCTCGGTCGGAGGTGTTCATGACGCAGGGTCAGCGGAAGGTGTTGGCGGGCGTCATCGTGTAAACGGCTTCCGGGCAATAGCCATCGGACGAGCGGCACTCGTTGCTGGTGCTGTACATGTCC
>NZ_JBFPGY010000179.1:0-9597 GCF_041083715.1 Sphaerotilus sp. | reverse complement strand
CGCGGTGCGTGGAACACGCTCGATCTACCACAACAATTCCGTGCAGAGCTGGCTCGTGCAGGAGAACGGCGAGGTGAAGAATGTCCAGCTCTCGTAAGGCCTCCACGGCGGCGCTCGTGCTCGTGCTCGTGCTGGGTGTGGCCCAGGCCCAGGCGCAGGACCACTATCCGGGCCTGGGCCGGGCGGCCACCCGGAAGGAAGTGGCCGCGTGGAACATCGATGTGCGCCCCGACTTCAAGGGACTCCCGCCGGGCTCGGGATCGGTGTCGCAAGGCATGGAGGTGTGGGAAGGCAAATGCGCCTCCTGCCACGGGGTCTTCGGCGAAAGCAACCAGACCTTCTCGCCGCTGGTGGGCGGCACCACGGCCGATGACATCCGGACCGGCCACGTTGCCCGCCTCAATGATCCGGCGTTTCCCGGCCGCACGACGCTGATGAAGGTGTCCACCTTGTCGACGCTGTGGGACTACATCCACCGCGCGATGCCCTGGACCGCGCCCAAGTCGCTCCAACCCGACGAGGTGTACGCCGTCACGGCCTACCTGCTGAATCTGGGGGGCATCGTGCCAGACAGCCTGACGCTCTCGGACCGCAACATCGCCGAGGTGCAGAAGCTGCTGCCCAACCGCCATGGCACCACCACCGACCACGGGCTCTGGCCCGGCGCAGCGGCCGGCAAGGGGGGACTGGGCAACGGGGGCAAACCTGACGTGCAGGCGGTCGCTTGCATGAAGGACTGTGCACCCGAGCCCACGCTGGCGTCGTTCCTGCCGGACTTCGCGCGCAACCAGCATGGCAACCTGGCGCAGCAGAACCGCGGTGTCGGCGCACAGCGCGGGGCCGACACCACCCGGCCGCCAGCGGCCAGCCCCGCGGCGGCCAGACTGGCCCTGGTGTCGCCTGCAACGGCAGCGGCGGCAACGGGTGGGCCCATTTCGGCTGCGGCACTCACGCAGAAGTACACCTGCGTGGCCTGTCATGGGGTGGAAAACAAGGTGGTCGGTCCCGCCTTCCGCGACATCGCCCGCAAGTACGGCGACCGCACCGACGCCGTGACCTACCTGGCCGGAAAGATCCAGTCCGGTGGGTCGGGGCTGTGGGGGCCGATCCCCATGCCTGCACAATCCCTGAATGACGCCGACGCGCAGACCATCGCGCAGTGGCTGGCCGCAGGTGCGAAGGCCACGCCATGAGCGTCGCTGTCCCCCGCTCAGGGATCGCCCCCATCGCCTTTGCGAATTGTTTAATTAGCATTCACGGATAGATACTGGAGACATTGATGCACACACGCAGAGACATGCTCACCCGCTCGGCCCAGGTGGCCGGGATGCTCGCAGCCCTTGGCATGCTGCCGGGACTCGCGCACGCGCAGGCCGCGGGCTACAACACGGCCGCCTTCGATGCCAAGACCATGGCCGAACTGATGAAGGCGCTGGGCGGTGCTGCGCCCGTGGAAAGCAAGGACGTGACGATCACCGGTCCGGACATCGCCGAGAACGGTGCCGTGGTGCCCGTGGGTGCTGCCACATCGCTGCCGGGCGTCAAGCGCCTGCTGCTGCTGGTCGAGAAGAACCCGGCCATGCTGTCGGCCCTGTTCGATGTGAGCGATGCGGTGGACGCCAGCTTCTCGACGCGCGTGAAGATGGGCCAGTCGTCCAACGTCTTCGCCGTGGCGATGATGGCCGATGGCAAGGTGCTGTACGCCGCCAAGGAAGTGAAAGTCACATTGGGTGGCTGCGGCGGCTGACACGCCCTCCGCATCCCGCCCCCACCGAAATTCCAGACGGAGATTGAACATGGCAGATCCGATGCGCATTCGCGCCCAGGCCACGGGCGACAAGACCACAGTCCGTGTGCTGATGGCCCACGAAATGGAAACCGGCCTGCGCAAAGACGCTGCAGGCAAGACCATTCCTGCCTGGTACATCCAGGAAGTGAGCGCCCAGTGGAATGGCAAGACCGTGCTGACCGCCCAGTGGGGGCCCTCCGTCGCGAAGAACCCGTTCCTGCAGTTCAGTGTCAAGGGCGCCAAGGCCGGCGACAAGATCAGCGTGTCCTGGGTGGACAACAAGGGTGACAAGCGCACCGACGAAGCCACCGTGTCCTGATCGTTCCGGTTCACCAGAAGATTCAGCAGAAGAACACAAGGAGACGTATGCGCAGCATCCAGACCGCCATGACCTTGCTGGCCGCGCTTGCCGCTGTCGCCCCGGCTGTTGCCGTTGCCCAGCAGAAATCGGCCGCCGACGGCATCGCCGAATACCGTGCGATGCTGGCCGACGGCAACCCGGCCGAACTCTTCGAGGTCAAGGGGGAAGACCTCTGGAAAAAGAAGCGTGGACCGAAGAACGTGTCGCTGGAGCAGTGCGATCTTGGCAAGGGCCCCGGTGTCGTCAAGGGGGCCTTTGTCGAGCTGCCGCGCTACTTCGCGGACACGGCGCGGGTGCAGGATCTCGAATCGCGTCTGCTGACCTGCATGGAGCGGCTCCAGGGCTTCGATGCCGCCGCGGTCGCGCAGACGCCGTTCGGCAAGGGCGAGATGGTGACGCTCGAAGCGTATGCGGCCTACATTTCGGGTGAATCGCGCGGTCTGAAGTTCAACCTGCCGCAATCGCATGCCGACGAGCGCAAGACCTACGAACTCGGCAAGCGCGCGTTCTTCTACCGCGGCGGGCCCTACGATTTTTCGTGCGCCTCCTGCCACGGACAGTCCGACAAGCGCATCCGTCTGCAGGACCTGCCCAATCTGACCCAGAACCCCGGCGACGGCATCGGCTTCGCGGCCTGGCCTGCCTACCGCGTCAGCAATGGCGAGATGTGGAGCATGCAGCACCGCCTGAACGACTGCTTCCGCCAGCAGCGGTTCCCATATCCCGGTTACGCATCGGACGTGACCATCGCGCTCGGTGTCTACATGGGCGTCAATGCCAAGGGTGCCGAGTCCGTCGCACCAGCCCTCAAGCGCTGAAGGAGCACCCGATGATCCACAAGAAGACCCTCGTCCTGGCAGCCGTGGCTGCGGCCGCTGTGCTGATCGCCGGCTGTGCCGCGCTGGAGCCGAAGCCCGACTACGACGCGCTGGTGGCCCGGATGATGACCAGTTCGTTCCGCGATGAAGGCATTGCGAAGGTCGATCGCCTGCAGCAGGACGTCGCGAATGCGGCCTGCTCCAAGGCCCAGGGCGGCAATCCGCCGGACGCAGTGATCGACGCGATCCAGCAGGCCGCGCTGAAGAGCGTGCGCATGCCCGCGGATGGCCAGTTCATCGGCGACTGGCGCGAAGGCGAGAAGCTGGCCCAGAACGGTCGCGGCATGACCTGGAGCGACAAGTCCGCGGCCCCGGCAGCCAACGGCGGCAACTGCTACAACTGCCACCAGATCACCAAGGATGAGATCTCCTTCGGCACGATCGGGCCCAGCCTGTACCAGTACGGCAAGTACCGTGGTGTCACGGACACGCAGAGCCCGACGGCCAGGCCGATCATCGAGTACACCTGGACCAAGCTGTGGAATGCCAAGGCCTACAACGCCTGCTCCGGCATGCCGCGTTTCGGGCACGCCGGACTTCTGGACGAAACCCAGCTGAAGGATCTGATGGCGTTGATCCTGGATCCGAAGTCACCAGTGAACCAGTGAACCAGTGAATCAGTAAGCCATGACGCTCTCCAGACGCGAATTCCTCCAGGTGCTGGGGGCGGCTTCGGCCGCCGGTCTCAGCCTCGGCCGCTACGCCGATGCCGAAGCGGCGACTGCGCAGCAAGGCCTGTACGACCTGCCGACCTTCGGCAATGTCTCCCTGCTGCACATGACCGACTGCCATGCGCAGTTGCTGCCGATCCACTTCCGCGAGCCCAGCGTCAACATGGGCGTGGGCGCCATGCAGGGCCAGCTCCCGCACCTCGTGGGCGAGTCTCTGCTCAAGGCTGCGGGGCTGCGCCCGGGCAGCGCGCAGGCGTTTGCCTACACCTGCCTGGACTTCGACCAGGCGGCACGGCGTTACGGCAAGGTCGGTGGCTTTGCGCATCTGGCGACGCTTGTCAAACAACTGAAATCCAGTCGGCCCGGCGCGCTGCTGCTGGATGGCGGCGACACCTGGCAGGGCTCGGCCACCTCGCTGTGGACCAACGCGCAGGACATGGTCGACGCCTGCAAGCTGCTCGGCGTGGATGTGATGACGGGCCACTGGGAATTCACCTATGGCATGGACCGGGTGAAGGAGATCGTCGAGAAGGACTTCAAGGGACAGATCGAGTTCGTCGCGCAGAACATCAAGACCAATGACTTTGGCGACCCCGTGTTCAAGCCCTATGTGCTGCGGGAGATCAACGGCATCCAGGTCGCCATCATCGGCCAGGCGTTTCCGTACACACCGATCGCCAACCCGCGCTACCTGGTGGCCGACTGGAGCTTCGGCATCCAGGACGAGAACCTGCAGAAGGTGGTCGACGAGGCCCGCGCCAAGGGCGCGCAGGTGGTCGTGCTGCTGTCGCACAACGGCATGGACGTGGACCTGAAGATGGCGTCGCGTGTGCGCGGCATCGATGCCATCTTCGGCGGTCACACGCACGATGGGGTGCCGGTCGCGGTGCCGGTGGCCAATGCGGGCGGCAAGACGCTGGTGACCAACGCCGGCAGCAACGGCAAGTTCCTGGGCGTGATGGACTTCGACGTGAAGGGGGGCCGGGTGGCGGACTTCCGCTACCGGCTGCTGCCCGTGTTCGCCAACCAGCTGAAAGCCGATCCGGACATGGCCGCCTTGATCACCCGGGTGCGCCAGCCATACGAAGCCAGGCTGGCCGAGAATCTCGCGGTCACCGATGGCCTGCTGTACCGCCGTGGCAACTTCAACGGCAGCTGGGACCAGCTGGTCTGCGACGCCCTGATGGATGTGCAGGGTGCGGAGATCGCGTTCTCGCCCGGCTTCCGGTGGGGCACCACGCTGCTGCCGGGGGACGTGATCACGCGCGAGCTGATGATGGACCAGCTGGCCATCACCTACCCCTACGCCACGGTCAACACGATGACAGGCGCGACGATCAAGACGATCCTGGAGGACGTGGCCGACAACCTGTTCAACCCGGATCCATACTATCAGCAGGGGGGCGACATGGTGCGTGTGGGTGGTCTGGCCTATACCTGCCAGCCGGCCGAGAAGATGGGCCGGCGCATCACCGACATGCGGCTGGGTGGCAAGCTGATCGAGGCTGACCGCCAGTACAAGGTGGCTGGATGGGCGCCCGTGGCCGAGGAGGCGCGGACCGCACCTGGCAACAAGCCGGTGTGGGAGGTCGTCGAGGGCTGGCTGAAAGCGCAGCCAGGCGGTCATGTGAAAGCACGCCCTGTCAACACGCCGACCTTGGTGGGCGTGCAAGGCAACCCTGGCATGGCCAAAGGCTGATCCCCAGGGAACCCCCTGGTGTGTCGAGGCCTGCGATGACGGTGATGACCCTCCCTCTGCTTGCGTTGAGCCGCTGGTGGTTGTCGGTGCTCGCGCTGCTGATGGCCTTGGGGCCGGGTGTGGTCCGTGCCGCCGGGGCCATGGACACCAAGGCGCCGGCACTGCAGGCCACGCAGGTGGCTGATCGTGTCTGGTTCGTCCAGGGTGCGGCGGCACTGGGTTCGCCCGCCAATCGCAATTTCATCTCCAACGCCGGATTCGTCGTGACCGACGATGGTGTCGTGGTCATCGATGCCTTGGGGTCACCGGCGCTCGCCGAGCAACTGCTGGCGGAGATTCGGCGCGTGACCTCGCAGCCGGTTCGCCATGTCATCGTGACCCACTACCACGCGGACCACATCTATGGCCTGCAGGCGTTCAAGGCGGCGGGTGCCACGATCCTGGCACACAGTCTCGGACGCGAATACCTGAACTCGGACACCGCGCAGAAGCGACTGGAGGCCAGTCGCGAAGCGCTTTCTCCCTGGGTCGATGACCGGACGCGTCTCGTGCCGGCGGATCGCTGGCTGGACCAGGACGAGACCCGCCTGCGCGTTGGCTCCTATGACATCCTGATCCGCCATGTCGGCCCGGCACACACGCCCGAGGACCTGGTGGTGTTTGTTCCGAAGCTCGGGGTCCTGTTCTCGGGTGACCTGTTCTTCCGTGGGCGCATTCCGTTTGTCGGGCAGGCCGACAGCCGCCTGTGGATCACCTCGCTCGAACGGCTGATCGACTACCGGCCGCGCCTCGTGATCCCCGGGCACGGGCCGGCCTCGACCGATCCGATGGCGGATCTGGTGATGACGCGTGACTACCTGGCCTATCTGCGCCGCACCATGGGCGAGGCCGCGCACAACCTGGAGCCCTTCGAAGCCGCTTATGCCCGTGCAGACTGGTCTCGCTACGAAAAGATACCGCTGTTCCGCGCGGCCAACCGCATGAATGCCTACAACACCTATCTGCTGATGGAGCAGCAGGACGGCCAATGAAGATCCAAGATCCGGCCGATGCATTGCTGGGTACGAATAAAATGCTGCACGAATGGGTCAACCGCCTGGAGCCGCGACATGGAAGAGCTGAACAGTCAAGACCGGGTCTTCGAGTCAGCCGCCGCGCTCTTTGCCGTGCTGGCCACTCCGGTGCGCCTGAAGATCATCAGCGCCGTGTGCCAGCAAGAGAAGAATGTCACCGAGTTGCTGGCCCTGATCGACACCACGCAGCCGAACATGTCCCAGCACCTGGCCACGCTGTACCGCAGCGGAGTGCTGTCCAAGCGCCGCGAAGGCACACAGATCTACTACCGGCTCCAGAGCGAGCGCGTGGCCGTGCTGTGCCGCGCCGTGTGCACCCAGGTCGCGATCGAGCTGGACAGCGGCGCCGAGATCGAATCGTCGGATCGGCTGGTGCCCCTGGTGCACCGCTGAACTGCCGCCACCACATCGGCGGTTCATGCCCGCGCGCAGCGTTTGCCTCTGGAATTCCTCATGCTCATCTTCCGCCAACTGTTTGACCCGCAGTCGTCCACCTACACCTACCTGCTGGGCGATGCGGTCTCCGGTGAGGCCTTGCTCATCGACCCGGTGTTCGAACATGTGCGCCGCGATACCGCCTTGCTGCGCGAACTGGGGCTGGACCTGGTGGCCACGGTGGACACCCACGTGCATGCCGACCACGTCACCGGTGCCTGGTTGCTGAAAACGGGCAGCGGGAGCCGGATCATGCTGTCCGAAGCCTCGGCCGCGGTGAATGCCGACCGGCTGCTGAAGCATGGAGACCAGGTGTCGTTTGGCAGTCGCCACCTGGATGTCCGTGCCACACCCGGACACACGAGCGGTTGCCTGACCTTGGTGCTGGATGACCAGCGCATGGCCTTCACCGGCGACAGCCTGCTGATCCGCGGTTGTGGCCGCACGGATTTCCAGCAGGGCAGCCCTGGTCTGCTCTATCGGTCGGTGCAGGAGCAGATCCTGTCGCTGCCGTCGGATTGCCTGTTGTACCCCGGGCATGACTACCGCGGACTCACCGTCACCAGCGTGGCCGAGGAAAAGCGGTTCAACCCTCGCTTGGGTGGCGATGTCAATGAATCGGATTTCGCCGGGTACATGAACCATCTGGGCCTGCCGCACCCCAGGCTGATGGACATTGCCGTGCCCGCCAACCTGCGCTGTGGCCAGCCTGACCAGGCGGCGTCCATGCCCCAGGATCCTTCCTGGGCGCCGCTGACCTGCAGCTTCAGTGGTGTCTGGGAGATCCAGCCGGCTGCACTGGAGGAGCGCATCGCGGGTGGACGCGCCAATGACATTCAGATCATCGATGTGCGCGAGCCGGCGGAGTTCAGCGATGCCCTGGGGCATATTCCCGGTGCGCGCCTCTTGCCGCTCTCGCAACTCGCCGCGCACAGCGCAGATATCGACAAGGCGCGCCCCATCGTCACCGTGTGCCGATCGGGAGCCCGTTCGGCGCAGGCCACCGTGCTGCTGCAGAAATCCGGCTTCTCGCTGGTGGCGAACCTGGCGGGTGGCATGCTGCGCTGGAGAGCAGAGGCCTTGCCCTTCGAACAAGGCACCAACTGATTCCGGCGGTGGTGCCCCTGCGCCCGGGGTCTGAGCCGGAGGACGGCCCTTCGGTCGAACGCCTGTTTGCGGACGGAACGCTCCGCATGGCCGAAGGCGACGCCGCTGGCGCAGAAGCCTGTTTCCGCCAGGCGCTCCAGATCGATGCGAATGTGCCCGAACTGCACGCCAACCTCGCCTTGCTGCTCGACCAGCAAGGCCGGATGCCGTCCGCCGAGGACCACTACCGTCAGGCCCTGGCGCTGCGGCCGGACCTGCCCGAAGTGCATCTCAATCTCGGCACGCTGCTGCTGTGCAGCAAACGCTTTGACGAGGCCGAAGCTGCCTTGCACCATGCGTTGTCCATGCGCCCCAATGACGCCGCGAGCTGGACCAACCTGGGTGTGCTGCATGCCTGCCTGAAACGCGACTGGGCCGCCGAAGCCTGCCACCACCGCGCCCTGTCGCTGGACCCGTCGCTGGACAGCGCAGCCGTCAACTTGGCGTATGTCTTGTTGCGCCAGGGGCGGTGGGCCGAAGGCTGGCCAGCGCTGGAGCGGCGTCCCTCCAGCGCAGCGCTGGCCGTGCATTTCGCTGCCGTGCCGCGCTGGCAAGGTGAACCGCTGGACGGGCGGTCCATCCTGCTGGGATTCGAGGCAGGCCAAGGCGACATGATCATGTTCCTTCGCTACGTGGGCGAGGTACGTGCCCGGGGGGCGGGTGCGATCACGCTGCTGTGCCACCCGAGCCTGAAGCGCTTGTGCCGGGAACTGCTGTGCCCCGCCGTCGAGCACGTCATCGCGTTCAACGATCCGGTACCCCGTGTGGGCTGGGACTGCTGGAGTCCGCTGATGAGTCTGCCTGGCCTGTGCGGCACCACGCCCGACCGTGTGCCAGCCGCTCTGCCCTACCTGCAGGTGCCAGATGCGTGCATTGACGCTGCCCGCGCGTGGCTTCCCGAACGCCCGCATGGCGGTCCGGCACCGTTGCGCATCGGTCTGGTCTGGCGCGGCAATCCGGCGTTCGAGAATGATGCCGCCCGGTCCCTGCCGAGTCTGGCCACGCTGGCGCCGCTGGGTGCCGCTGCGCATGAGGCGGGTTGGGCGGTGCAGTGGGTCAGTCTGCAAAAAGGCATGGGGGAAGACGAAGCACAGACCCCTCCTGCCGAGTTCCGGCAATGGTGCTGCCCGAGCGCCCACCTGAACGATTTTGTCGACACCGCCGCTGTGGTCGCGCAATTGGACCTGGTAATTGCCGTGGACACGGCAGTGGCGCACCTGGCTGGTGCGCTGGATCGGCCTTGCTGGCTGCTGCTGCCGGACTACAAGACCGACTGGCGCTGGTTGACTGCGCGCGAAGACACCCCGTGGTACCCAGGGATGTGCCTGTTCCGCCAGGCCGAGGGCGAAGCGTGGGTGGCCACGGTGGCGCGCGTGGCAGCCCTGTTCAAAGATGCAGGAGATCCTGGTCTGTCGAGACCAGTGCTTTCAAGGTGACCTCGATCGGCTGAAAGCGGAATGCAGTACCGACCCGAACAGCACGGCAAGATGAGCCAGACTGGAGGGCATGACGATAGAGCTGAACCCGATCGTGCGGCGGTTTGCC
>NZ_JBFPGY010000178.1:0-2932 GCF_041083715.1 Sphaerotilus sp. | reverse complement strand
TGGTGTGGCCCGCATGGAGCGGAGCGCTGGCGTGGCCGGTGGCGGCGGTGGCGGCGTACGGGCTCACGGTGGTGGACATGGCGCTGGTGCTCGGGCCGGGCGCGCCGCCGACGCTGGCGGTGCTGGCTTGGCAGTGGCTGCTGGACGCCGATCCGCTGCGCAACGCGCAAGGGGCGGCGGCAGCGTGTGTGCTGGTGGGCGTGATGGCGGCAGGCGCTGCGGCCTGGGCCGCGCTGTGTCGGGTGGCACGGCCGGCGCTGCAGGCGTGGTGCGTGTGTGGTTCCGGTCGCTGCCGCCCTTCCATGCACCCCGTTCTTGCGGGGATGGTGGCGCGCGGGGGGACGGTGCTCTGGCTGGCCGCGGGGTTGGCGCTCGCAGCCGCTTCGGTCAGCGGTGTCTGGCGCTTCCCTGCGTTGTGGCCGACGGTGTGGACGCTGTCCGCGTGGACGCAGGTCGGCGCCGCGGCAGGCACGCTGTGGACGACGCTGTGCGTGGCGCTGGCCGCGTCCGGGCTGTCGGTCGTGCTGGTGGTGCTGTGGCTGGAGGCGACCCCACCCGCCTGGGACCGCGCAGCGACCGCGGTCGCGCTGGTGCCGGTCGTCGTGCCAGGCCTGCTGCTGATGGTGGGCGTCTACCGGATCGCGCTGGCGCTGCGGCTGGACGGCACCTTCGCCGGGCTGGCGCTGGTCCATGCGTGGATGGCGCTGCCCTATGTGCTGGTGACGCTGCTGCCGGCGTGGCGGCGTTTCGATCCGCGCCATGCCTGGGTGGCGCAGACGCTCGGCCGCGCGCGCATGGCATGGGCGTGGCAGGTGAAGCGCCCGTTGCTGGCGCCGCCGCTGGCCTCGGCGCTGGCGGTGGGTGTTGCGGTGAGTGTGGGCCAGTACCTGCCGACCCTGTTCATCGGGGCTGGTCGGCTCTCCACGGTGACGACCGAGGCGGTCACGCTGTCCGCTGGCGGGCAGCGGGCGACCGGAGCGGCGTTCGCGGTGCTGCAGGCGCTGCTGCCGCTGCTGGGCTTCGCGCTGGCCGGGACCGTCGGTCGGGTGCAGGAGAGGGCGCCATGAACGCACCGGGTGCGTCCGCGGCGCTGCGGCTGGTCGATGTGACCGTCACGCTGCACGGCCGCGTGCTGGTCGGGCCGGTGAATGCGGTGATCGCACCCGGCGAGGTGCTGGCGGTCACCGGGCCGAGCGGCTGCGGCAAGAGTTCGCTGCTGCAGGCGCTGGCCGGGCTGGCCGCGCCGCCGCTGCAGGCCACTGGTGGTCTGTGGCAGGGTGATCGGCCCTTGCACACGCTGGCGGTCGAGGTGCGCCGGCTCGGGTTGATGTTCCAGGACGACCTGCTGTTCCCGCACCTGACCGCGCTGGACAACCTGCTGTTCGCCGTGCCGGCTGGTCGGCGCGCCGAACGGGTGGCCCGCGCCGAGTCCGCGCTGGCCGAGGCCGGACTCGCAGCGCACGCCGGCCACCGTCCGCACCAGCTCTCCGGCGGGCAGCGGCAGCGGGTCGCGCTGCTGCGCACGCTGCTGGCTGCGCCGCGGGCGCTGCTGCTGGACGAGCCATTCTCGCGGCTGGACGTGCCGCTGCGCGCCGCGATGCGCACCCTGGTCTGGCAGACACTGGTCCGCCACGGGCTGCCCGCCGTGCTGGTCACGCACGATCCGGCCGACCTCCCGCCCGGCGCGCAGGTGCTGGCGCTGCCCGACACCGGCCACGGAGGCCCGGATGCTTGACCGCATGGTGCTGGCATGGCTCGCACCGACGGTGCAGCGCATCGCGGGGACGCTGGTGCGGCGTGGGGTGTCGGCGGACACCGTGACGCTGGCGGGGGCGGTGGCCGGTCTGTCGGGCAGCGGGCTGGTGGCACTGGGGCATCCGCTGGCGGGGCTGCTGCTGATGGCACTGGGCCGGCTGGCCGACGGACTGGACGGCGCCGTCGCGCGCCTGACTGCTCCGACATCGCGCGGCGCGTTCCTGGACATCACGCTCGATTTCCTCTTCTACGCCAGCGTGCCGCTGGCCTTCGCCGTGCTGGAACCGGCGCGCAACGCGCTGGCGGCGGCCGTGCTGCTGGCAGCGTTCATCGGCACCGGGTCGGGCTTTCTCGGCTTCGCCATCCTGGCCGAGCGGCAGGGGCTGAACAGTGTGGCCTATCCGCAAAAAGGCTTCTACTACCTCGGCGGTCTGACCGAAGGCACCGAGACGCTGCTGTGCTTCGCGGCGATGTGCCTGTGGCCGGCGGCGTTCCCGGCGCTGGCGTTTGGCTTTGCCGCGCTGTGCGGCCTGACGATCTGCACCCGGCTGGTCGCGGGATGGACGCTGCTCGACGCGGCACCAGACAAGGATGCGCTCCCATGACCCGACGCCAATGGCTGATCCTGCTGACCGTGGTGGCGCTTGCCGCTGCGTTCTGGTCCTTCGACCTTGGCCACTGGCTGCGCCTGGAGACGCTGAAGGCGCGGCAGGCGGATCTGCTTGCCCTCCACGACGCCCACCCGCTGGCCGTGATCGCCGTCTACATGGCGGTCTACGTCGCCGTCACCGCGCTGTCGCTGCCCGGCGCAGTGATCCTGACGCTGGCGGGCGGTGCGCTCTTCGGGCTGTGGACCGGGCTGGTGGTCGTGTCGTTCGCGTCCACCGTGGGTGCGACGCTGGCCTTCCTCGCCGCCCGTTACCTGCTGCGCGACCACGTCACCCGCCGCTTTGGCGCGCGCCTGGACGAGGTCCACCGCGGCATCGCGCGCAACGGGGCGTTCTACCTCTTCACCCTGCGCCTGGTCCCGCTGGTGCCGTTCTTCGTCATCAATCTGGTGATGGGTCTGACGAAGATGCCGGCGCGCCGCTACGCCTGGGTGAGCCAGCTCGGCATGCTGCCGGGCACGCTGGTCTACGTGAACGCGGGCACGGCGCTGGGCGGGCTGCAGTCGCTC
>NZ_JBFPGY010000177.1:0-2950 GCF_041083715.1 Sphaerotilus sp. | reverse complement strand
GACCACCCGGCACCTGCAGGCGGGGGACACCTTCGCGCTGGACGCCGAAGTGCCCCACACCGAACGCTATGGTCCGGAGGGCGCCACCTTCTGGGTGGCACGCCGCCACCCACCGACCCTGCAGGCATGAGGCCCTGCATCGCAGGCCACCGGACTACCATGCGGGCTTCGGTTCACCTCACGCACACGCCGCCATGAACGCCCCCGAACACCGCACCGCCCCCGCACTGTCGGGCGCCATCGAGCCGATCGTGGCCATCCGCCGCGACCTCCACGCCCACCCCGAACTCTGCTTCGAGGAAGTCCGCACCGCCGACGTGATCGCCGAGACGCTCGCCGGCTGGGGGATCCCGGTCCACCGCGGGCTGGGCAAGACCGGGGTGGTCGGCATCGTCCAGGGCACGGCAGGCGAGTCGTCCCGCGCCCTCGGCCTGCGTGCCGACATGGACGCGCTGCCGATGACCGAGCACAACACCTTCGCCCACACCAGCCGCCACCCCGGCAAGATGCACGCCTGCGGCCACGACGGCCATGTGGCGATGCTGCTGGCCGCCGCGCAGCACCTGGCGCAGCACCGCGACTTCGCCGGCACCGTCTACCTCGTCTTCCAGCCCGCGGAGGAAGGCGGCGGCGGCGCACGCGAGATGATCGCCGACGGGCTGTTCGCGCAGTTCCCGATGGACGCGATCTTCGGCATGCACAACTGGCCGGGCATGCGCGCCGGGGATTTCGCCATCTGCGCCGGACCGACGATGGCGTCGAGCAACGAGTTCAGGATCACCATCACGGGCAAGGGCTCGCATGCCGCGCTGCCGCACAACGGGATCGATCCGGTGCCGGTGGCCTGCCAGATGGTGCAGGCCTTCCAGACCATCGTGACGCGCAACAAGAAGCCGCTTGACGCCGCCGTCATCTCCGTGACGATGATCCACGCCGGCGAGGCCACCAACGTCGTGCCCGACCACTGCGAGATCCAGGGAACGGTGCGCACCTTCACGCTCGACGTGCTCGACCTGATCGAGCAGCGCATGGAGGCCATCGCGCAGCACACGGCGGCGGCCTTCGGCGCGACGGTGCAGTTCGAGTTTCTGCGCAACTACCCACCGACGATCAACCACCGCGCAGAGGCCGAGTTCGTCCGCGAGACGATGCGCGCCGTGGCCGGCGACGCACGCACGCACGAGTTCGAGCCGACGATGGGTGCGGAGGACTTCAGCTTCTTCCTGCAGGCCAGGCCGGGCGCCTATTTCGTCATCGGCAATGGCGACGGCGACCACCGGGCCCAGGGGCATGGTCTCGGGCCATGCAACCTGCACAACCCGAACTACGACTTCAACGACGGGCTGATTCCGCAGGGGGCGGCGCTGTGGGTGGCGCTGGCGCAGCGGTGGCTGGCAGCGGACTGATGTCCGTTTTGCGTCGCATCCGGTCCGCCCTGGACCAGACAGCAATGCGCGCACAGGTGACGATTGCCTCCATCCCGATGCCATTCACCTGGAGCCCGCCATGTCCCGAATCGACACCCCCCGCCACCCCACCGCCCTGCTGCTGATCGATGCCCAGCAGTCCTTCCGCGCCCGCCCGTACTGGACCGAAACCGACGCCCCCGCCTGGCTGGCTGCGACGAACCGCCTCGTCGCCGGCTGCGCGGCGCGCGGCATCCCGGTCGTGCAGGTGTTCCACACCGACGGCCCGGACACGCCCGACAACCCGTTCGCGCACGCCAGCGGCCTGGTCCACCCGATCGACGGCCTGGCCCCGTTCGACGCCGCGCTGCGCATCGACAAGCACCGGCACAGCGCGCTGGTCGGCACCGGGCTGGGCGTGTGGCTGCACGCACACGGCGTGCAGCGGCTGGTCATCGCGGGCATCCGCACGGAGCAGTGCTGCGAGACCACCACGCGCCACGCCAGCGACGAAGGCTGGCAGGTGGACTATGTGACCGAGGCGACGCTGACCTTCGACATGACGACACCGGCCGGCGACACGCTGAGCGCCGCCCAGATCCGCGAGCGCACCGAGACCGTGCTGGCCGGGCGCTTCGCGACGATCCGCACCGTGGACGAGGCACTGGCAGCCGCCTCCGGCGACACCCCATGATCGACGTGCTCTTCCTCGTGCTGCCCGACACGCTGCTGCTGGACGTCGCGGGGCCGGCCGAGGCGTTCCGGCTGGCGAACCAGGCGCTGCGGCGCAAGGGCCAGCCCGAGGCGTTCCACCTGCGCTACGCCGGGCCGCAGGCGCAGGCCAGCTCGTCGGTCGGACTGCTGCTGGCCGGGCTGGGGCCGCTGCCAACGGCGTTCGAGCGGCCGACCTGGGTCGTGCTGCTCGGCCGGCCGGGCGAGGCCTGCGAGGTGATCGGCCACAGCGCCGCGTGGATGGAAGCGCGGCACTGGCTGGCGCAGACCATCGCGCCGCAGCTGGCACCACCGGGGGCAGCTGCCGGTGCGGTGCAGTTGCTGACGGTGTGCAGCGGTGCGCTGCTGGCCGCCGATGCCGGCCTGCTGGCCGGGCGGCAGGTGACCACCCACCATGAACTGCTGGACGACCTGCAGGCGCTGGCCCCCACTGCGCAGGTGCAGGCCAATCGCCTGTTCGTCGTGGACGGCGCAGTGCGCACCAGCGCCGGTGTCACCGCCGGCATCGACCTGGCGCTGCACGGCATCGCGCAGGTCTGCGGCGAGGTGATCGCGGCGGCGGTGGCCCAGGTGATGGTGGTCTTCGCCCGGCGCGGCGTCCAGGCGCCGCAGGTCTCGGCGCTGCTCTCCCACCGCGACCACCTGCACCCGGCGCTCCACCGCGTGCAGGACGCCGTCTGCGCCACGCCGGCCGCGCCGTGGGACAGCCGCCGCATGGCCGCAGTGGCGCATGTGACCGAGCGGCACCTGGCGCGGCTGTTCCGGCTGCACGCGGGGCTGTCGCCGCGGGCCTATGTCGAGCAGGTGCGGGC
>NZ_JBFPGY010000176.1:0-2959 GCF_041083715.1 Sphaerotilus sp. | reverse complement strand
TCTTGGCCTGGGTCACCCGGGGCAAAACCAACCGCGATATCGGCGACATCCTCGGCTCCAGCCCCGCCACCGTCAAAAAACACCTCGAACACGTCTACGAAAAACTCGGCGTGGAAACGCGCAATGCGGCGGCGGCGCTGGCGCTTGCGCGGGTGCCCATGCTGGGAAGGTGACGGGGTCTTGGTGGGGTGAATAGGGGAGATGGTCGAAAAAGGTGTGCCCGGAGATGGACCGGATATGCGCATTTACGAACAGAGATTCGGGGCGCACAAAGAAAGATGCCCACGACGAAGTGGACGTAATCGTCATCTCCTCATTAGATTAATTGGTTGTTCAGGTGTTGTTCAAATTGTGCTTGACCGGTAGAGTTGGTGCGTCTATCATCTGCCCATGAACAACTTTTGAACAACGGTGCTGGGTATGGAAAAGCGTTTTATGGCGGCCCTCAGTCGGTCACAGGGTCGAAGTGCATGGGCGGTGATCTTCCGTCATCCGGTTCGGGTCGATCCGAATACCGGCAGGCCGGGGTTGCGGGTTCGCCAGGGCCTCGGAACGCCCGACGATGCCCAAGCTAACGATCTGAAAGAGCAACTCAACCAGCTACTGGCAGAGGAGAGCTTTTGGAATTTGTCTGCCAGGGCAGAAGCTGAAAAGCGGTTCCACCGCCGGGTCGTCGAGATTTTTTATCACGGCATGGAGCCTGAGCAGAGCGACTTCGGTGCGATTCGCGAGTCGATCATTCCGCTGCCGACATCGAGGGATTCCGACTATCGGCGGGCACTGCTACTCGGGACGACAGGTGCCGGCAAGACGACGCTGCTTCGGCAGTTGATTGGGACGGACCCGGAGACCGAGCGCTTTCCGTCGACGTCGACGGCGAAGACCACAGTGCATGAGACCGAGGTCGTGCTTGCGCCAGGTTCGTACAAGGCTGTGGTCACCTTTTTCCCCGTTGATGAAGTCCGCGAGCACCTGAACGAGTGCATCTCGGAGGCCGTGCTGTCTGCCTATCGGGGCGACAGCGACGGTGAAGTGCTTCGCAAGCTGCTGATGCATGTGAACCAACGGTTCCGCTTCAACTACGTGCTTGGTAACGGGCCTCAGGCGGTCGGCGCCGACGACGATGAGGATGAAGAGGATGACGCTGCGGAGCCGACCGAGGACACGGCTGCTGACGGTGTGATCGATCTCGACGCCACCAATGCGCTGCTGACGAAGACGCTGACGACATTGCGTGCAATCGCCGCCCGCCACGGCGACCAACTCAAGGCCGAGCTAGGTGCCACCGACGAGAAGGATCAGCGGGTCGTCGACGAGTTGTTCGAGGAAGAGCTTGATCGCCGGCTCCGTGAAGACGACGAGTTCCACCGCATCAGTGACGAGTTAATGGACGAGATCGAGCTTCGTTTCTCGCTGCTAACCGATGGCACGGTGCGTCGCAACAAGCAAGGATGGCCGCAATCGTGGTCGTGGGAGACTGACGACCGCGCGACCTTCATCAAAACTGTCACGCGCTTCTCTAGTAACCACTCCCCACGCTTCGGGCGCCTGTTGACGCCGCTGGTAAACGGAGTCCGCGTGTCCGGTGCGTTCCTGCCGGCGTGGAACGGCGGCCAGCAGCCCAAGCTCGTGCTTCTCGACGGTGAAGGCCTGGGCCACACACCCAAGTCGGTGGCAGCCATCTCGACCTCGCTGACGCGGCGCATCGAGTCGACGGACGCCATCGTCCTCGTCGACAACGCTGTTCAGCCGATGCAGGCCGCGCCGGTTGCGGCTATGAAGGAGATGATCACGTCGGGCAGCGCCAGCAAGCTGCTGCTCGTGTTCACGCACTTCGACGAGGTCAAGGGTGACAACCTGCCCAACGCAGCGGCCAAGGAGCACCACGTCCTGGCCTCCGCCGAAAACGTCCTCGCCTCCATTGGCGAGGAACTAGGTCCGTTCGCGGAACGAGCGCTTCGTGGCCGCCTGAAGGATGCCTGCTTCTTCGTCGGCGGAATCGACGAAGACCTGGATGCCACGAAGAAGACCCAGAAGCGGACCATCGGTCAGCTGCAGGCCCTACTGGCCGCCATCGATGTCATCGTGGAAAAGCCGGCGCCCGTACTTGCGCAGCCGGTGTACGACCGCATGAATCTGGTCCTGGCCGTGAAGAACGCTGCCGAGAGCTTTCACGATGCGTGGTGGCCCCGCTTGGGCCTCGACTACAAGCCCGGGGTCAGCAAGGAGCATTGGAAGCGCATCTGGGCGTTGAGCCGACGACTCAGCACGCCGGGCCTTGGCGACGAGTACGACAACCTCAAGCCGGTCGCAGATCTACGCAAGCAGCTTCAAGTTCGGCTCTACGTGCTGCTGCAGAACCCGCTCCGGTGGGACCCTGCCGAGCCGACCGACGACGCGCACAAGCAGCAGGTCTTTGACGGCTTGGCCAACGCGCTTTCCGCCAAGACGCTGGACCTAGCTACCCGCCGCGTTCGGGCCGAGCGGATGCCGGAATGGCAGTCCGCGTTCAACCAGTCGGGGCGCGGCTCCAGCTACGCGCGCGCTTCGATCATCGGCGAGCGCATCTACGAGCGCGCGGCGCCGATCCCTGACGTGACCCCGTCGCCAGATCGCAATTCCTTTCTGCACGAGGTGGCAGCTGTGGTCGAGAGCGTATGCGAAGAGGTCGGCGCCAAGCTTGCGTAGTGGGCGGTCACAGGCATTCTGGAAGATGCTCACCTGCGCTGAGCGTGGGCATGGACGAACTCGCAGGCGCTGTACACGCGCCTGCGGGTGAATCTGGCTCATAGCCTGCTTTCCCATTCGCGACTACGCCATCCGTCGTATTTGCTTGCTGGGGCGTGGCGATGACACTGGGTTTCATTCCTTCACCAACCTTGTGCCTCGCCATGAAATCTTCCCGTCGCACCTTTGCCAAGACCTTTGCCAAGCATCTCAGCGCTGTTGCCGTCGGCGT
>NZ_JBFPGY010000175.1:0-2964 GCF_041083715.1 Sphaerotilus sp. | reverse complement strand
GGCAGCCAGGCGTAGTAGGCGCGCCAGGCTTCCGGCAGACGCTCCTCGTACACCCGCCATGCACTGCCGCTGGACTGCTCGCCGCGGGTGGCGATCTGCGAATCCCGGCCCAGCCCGTTGCCCAGCAGCGCCGCGCCCGGCGGCACCGGATCGCTGATCACCACCCAGCCGAGGTCGGCCATCGCCGTCACCTTCAACTGCACGCGCAGCACGTCGCCCCGGGTCCACTGGCCCGCGGTCTTCTGCTCGACGCCGGTCACGCTGCGCTCGATGCGGTAGCCGGCGCTGAACGGCACCTTCAGCGGCACGGCGGCCAGGCTCTGCAGGGCGACCCACGGCTTGCCGGTGCCCTGCTGCGTGACCGTCAGCGTGGCCGGTGCCGCCGAGGCCGCGGCCGACGCTGGCGCCGCCCACGGCAAGCCCATTGCCCCACCGCCCGCCTGCTTCGCCCAGTCGAGTTCGCGCGTCGCCGTGCCCAGCGTGGCACGGCTGCGGCCCGTGACCGGCGTCGATTCATGCACCGCCGAGAAGCGGTCCAGCGCCAGCGTGGTCCAGACGTTGGCCGTCGTCGTCGCGAAGGCGCCGCTGCGCTGGGCGTCGAGGCGGGCCATCAGGCCGGTGACGAGGCGCGGCAGGTCTTCGCGCCAGCCCGCGCCGTCGTCCACCGCGGTCAGCAGCAGCCGCGCCGCATTGGCGTCCGCGCCGGTCATCAGCCACCACCACGCATCGCCCGGCTCGTCGGCGAACTTCAGCGTCGTGCCGCCCGCAACCAGTCGGGCGCGCAGCAGGTTGCGCGCTTCGTCCACGCGCTGCGCCTGCTGCGGGATGCCTTCGACGCGGCGCAGGATCGCCAGCCAGTCGATCAGCGCCCCGGTCGGCCATTGCTGCGGCGCGATCTCCAGCGAGCCGAGCAGCCGCGCCGTCGCCCGGCCGTGCCGCGACAGCGCCTCGATCGCGGCGAGCTTGCGCACGTCGCGCTCCAGCGCATCGCCCCGCGGTGAGGGCAGGCGCCGCTCCAGCCGGCCTTCGACGAACGCGGTCAGCCCGCCTAGCATCGCCTCGCGCGGCGCGTCCGGGATCTGCCAGCCCGCCGCCTGCGACGCCGCCAGCACATACGCCGTCAGCGCATCGCTGCCTCCACCCGCACCACCCACGCTGTCCGACGACGGCGGGAAGTAGTGCGCGAGGCCGTCGCTGTCGAGGTAGCTCGGCAATTCGCCCATCAGCGCGGTCCACGCCGCCGTGTCGTGCAGGCCGATCGACCGCGAGGTCTTCTGCTCCAGGCAGCGGTACGGGTACAGCTCGAAGTAGCGCCGGATGCCTGGCAGCGCACCGGCCAGCGTCGGCTTGAGCGTCACCTGCACGCCGCCCAGCCCCGGCAGCGCGTCCGCCGTCGGCGCGACCGGCCAGCTCACGGCGCCGTCGAGCTGGCGGATCGTCGCCTGCTGCACGCGCACCGGGACGGCGGGCTGCACCTGCTGCACGACCTTGATGCGGTCCCGTGCCGGCTGCCCGCCCGCTGCGACACCCACCTCCTCGACACCGCCTTCCCAGGTCAGCGCCGTCACGTCCTGCGGCACCGCGACCTTCCAGCGCACTTCCGTGGCCGCGCCCGCCGCGATCGAGACCTGCTGCGCCGGCTGGCCGGTCAGCGTGGCCTTGACCTGCATCGCCCGCGCCGTCGTGTTGCGCAGCGTGTAGAGCGCCTCGAACTGGTCGCCGCCGCGCACCAGCGTCGGCAGGCCGGCGAGCATCTGCAGATCCTGGCTGACGCGGATCGACGCGCTGCCCGTGCCGAACTGGTCCGCGCCGCCCGAGCCACCACCCGCCACACCGTCAGCGATCGCCACCAGGCGGAAGCTGGTCAGCGCATCGTTCAGCGGCACGTCGATCGTGGCGCGGCCCTGCGCGTCGAGCTTCACCGCCGGTTGCCACAGCAGCAGCGTGTCGAACAGCTCGCGGGTCGGGTTGTGGCCGCCGCTGCCGCCGGGGGCGAGGGCCTTGCGGCCGTAGTGGCGCCGGCCGATGATCTCGTTCTGCGCGGTGGACGTTTCCACGCCCCAGGCCCGCGGCTGGAACATCGCCTCCAGCAGCTCCCACGAGCTGTTCGGCATCAGCGCCAGCAGCCCCTCGTCCACCGCTGCAAACGCCACCTCGCCACCCGCCAGCGGCTGCCCGCCACGCAGCACCTGCACCACCGTCCTGGCCGTCTGGCGCACGCCGTACTGCGGCTGCGCGGGCGTGACCTTCACCTCCAGCCGGTGCTCGTCCAGCCCGATGCGCAGCGCCGCCACGCCGAGCTTGAACGCCGGCTTGGCCAGATCGACCATCGCGGTCGGCGCCTGGTACTGCGGCCCTTCATGGCGCCAGGCGTTCCACCACAGCGACGGCGCCTTCCAGCCCCAGTCGAAGAACGAGTACCACGGCACCTGCCGGATCCGCCCGCGCAGCACCAGCGCGCTGACGTACACGTTCGGCGCCCAGCTCCCGCCCGACGCCGACGCCTTCGGAATCGGCACCTCGATCACCGGGTCACTGCCCCGCAGCGTCACCACCTTCGCGTCGAGCACGCCCTCGCGCTCGACCGTCACCAGCACCGTCGCCTCGCGGAACGGCATGCGCACCTGCAGCCGCGCCGTCTCGCCCGGCTTCAGGTCGCGCTTCTCGGGCAGCAGGTCGATGCGGTCGTCGTTGTCCTGCGCGAACCAGAGTTCACCGCCCAGGCTGACCCAGACCGAGGTGGTCGATTCAGCCTGCTTGCCGGCGCTGTCGGTGGCCTGCGCGATCAGGTGGATCTCGCCCGAACTCGCCACGTCGAGGTCGCACACCAGCAGCCCGCGGGCGTCGGTCCTGCCGCTGCACAGCGTGCCGAGGTCCTTCACCTGCTCCTTCGAGTCGTAGGCGTAGAAGCCGCCGACCACCTTCTGGCGCGTCGTCAGCGCGGTGCGCAGCTCGCCGCGCAGC
>NZ_JBFPGY010000174.1:0-9764 GCF_041083715.1 Sphaerotilus sp. | reverse complement strand
TGGTCTACGTCGGCCCCTACAAGAGCCGCGCCATCATGGACAAGCGCGCCGAGCAACTGCGCAAGATGGAGATCGCCTTCGAGGAAGCCCGCGACCTGCCCGACGAATACCTGCCCGGCTTCGTCTTCGGTCGCCACGGTGCCGAGGCCGATGCCCGCGCACTGCAGACCCGCCTGACAGGGCAGAAGGTCAAGTACGTGCGCGTGGTGCCCCTGGTCAAGCCGACGACGCTGCACACCGTGCGCATCCAGAAGGCCGACGCGGACATCCAGGAGCGTGTGGCAGCGCTCAGGCCCAGGCTGAGCGGACACCTGTTCGAGCCGTGCAGACGCTGAACCCACACGGCGAAGCGCCCATGGAAAAGGCCCCTTGCGGGGCCTTTTTGCATCAGCGGACCGATGGGTCCGGGCCGGTCACTGGGCGATGACGCGCGCCATTTCCAGGCACTTGTTCGAGTAGCCCCACTCGTTGTCGTACCAGGACACGACCTTCACGAAGGTGCTGTCCAGCGCCAGGCCGGCTTCGGCGTCGAACACCGAGGTGCACGGCTCGCCACGGAAGTCGGTCGCGACGACCTTGTCCTCGGTGTAGCCCAGCACGCCCTTCATGGCGCCCTCGGACGCGGCCTTCATGGCGGCGCAGATCTCGGCATAGGTGGCCGGGCTGTTCAGCTCGACCGTCAGGTCCACGACCGAAACGTCCGACGTCGGCACGCGGAAGGCCATGCCGGTCAGCTTCTTGTTCAGCTCGGGGATCACCACGCCGACGGCCTTGGCGGCGCCAGTGCTCGACGGGATGATGTTCTCCAGGATACCGCGGCCGCCGCGCCAGTCCTTGTTGCTCGGGCCGTCCACGGTCTTCTGCGTGGCCGTGGCGGCGTGCACCGTGGTCATCAGGCCGCGCTTGATGCCCCAGGTGTCGTTCAGCACCTTGGCGACGGGCGCCAGGCAGTTCGTCGTGCACGACGCGTTGGAGATGATGGCCTGGCCGGCGTAGCTCTTGTCGTTCACGCCGTAGACGAACATCGGGGTGTCGTCCTTCGACGGCGCCGACAGGATGACCTTCTTCGCGCCGGCCTTCAGGTGGGCTTCGGCGGTTTCCTTGGTCAGGAACAGGCCGGTGGACTCGATGACGACGTCGGCGCCGACTTCGTCCCACTTCAGCTCGGCCGGGTTCTTCACCGCGGTCAGGCGGATGGCCTTGCCATTGACGACCAGCGTGTTGCCGTCCACCGAGACGTTGCCCTTGAAACGGCCATGGACCGAGTCGTACTTGAGCATGTAGGCCAGGTAGTCCGGCTCCAGCAGGTCGTTGATGCCGACGATTTCGATGTCGTCGGCAAAGTTCTGCACCGCAGCGCGGAACACCATGCGACCGATGCGGCCGAAGCCGTTGATGCCAATCTTGATGGTCATGGGAAAACTCCTGTGGGGAATGGAAAACCTGGACTGAAGGCGGCACACCGGGAACAGGTGGCGAGCCACCCGAGTGTCCCGCCGGAGACGTTACTTGCCGAGAACTTTCCGCACCGTGGCGACCACGTTCTCTGCCGTGAAACCGAAATGCTGGAACAGCACACCGGCCGGCGCAGACTCGCCGTAGGTGTCGATGCCGATGACCGCCGCACAGCCGTACTTCCACCAGAAGTCGGTCACGCCCATCTCGACGGCGATGCGCGGCACCTTGCGCGGCAGCACCTCGGACTTGTACTCGACGCTCTGGCGGTCGAACACCGTGGTCGAGGGCATGCTGACCACGCGCACGGCGATCTTGTCCTTGGCCAGCTCGGCCTGCGCGGCCAGCGCGAGCTGCACCTCGGAGCCGGTGGCCACGATCACGGCGTCGGGCTTCTTGCCCTTCTTGAAGCCGGCGTCGCTCGGCTCGGACAGCACGTAGGCGCCCTTGGTGATCTCGTCCGCCGTGGTCTTCTGTGCATAGGGCAGGTTCTGGCGCGACAGCAGCAGCGCGCTCGGGCGGTTGCGGTTGGCCAGAGCCATGGTCCATGCCACGGCGGTTTCGCAGGTGTCGGCCGGACGCCAGACGTCCAGGCCCGGGATCAGGCGCAGGCTGGCGGCGTGTTCGATCGACTGGTGGGTCGGGCCGTCCTCGCCGAGGCCGATGGAGTCGTGGGTGAAGACGTGGACCACGCGCAGCTTCATCAGCGCGGCCATGCGGATGGCATTGCGGCTGTAGTCGCTGAAGGTCAGGAAGGTGCCGCCGTAGGGGATGTAGCCGCCGTGCAGCGCGATGCCGTTCATGATCGCGGCCATGCCGAACTCGCGCACACCGTAGTTGATGTGGCGGCCGAGCTGGCCTTCGGCGTTGCGCACCGGAGCGCCCGAGGCGTCGAAGCGCAGCGCGGGCGTGCTCTTCGTGTTGGTCAGGTTCGAGCCGGTCAGGTCGGCCGAGCCGCCGAGCAGCTCCGGCAGCTGCGCGGTGAAGTGCTCCAGCGCGATCTGGCTGGCCTTGCGGCTGGCGACCGTCTCGGCCTTGTCGTGGGCGGCGCCGACCGCATCGACCGCGATCTCGGCGAAGGCGTCGGGCAGGTCCCCGATCATGCGGCGCTCGAATTCGACCGCCTGGGTCGGGCAGGCGCGCACGTAGGCTTCGAAGCGCTCGTCCCACTCGGCCTGCGCGGCGGCACCGGCCACGCGGCAGTCCCACGCGGCAGCGATGTCGGCCGGGATGGTGAACGGCTCGGCCGACCAGCCCAGCGCTTCACGGGTCAGCGCGATCTCGGCTGCACCCAGTGGCTCGCCGTGGGCCTTGGAGGTGTTGGCGCGGTTCGGCGAGCCCTGGCCGATGTGGGTCTTGCAGACGATCAGCGTCGGCTTGTCGGTGCTCAGCTTGGCCTGGGCGATGGCGGCATCGACGGCGTCGATGTCATGGCCATTGACGGCGTCGATGACGTTCCAGCCGTAGGCGGCGAAACGCTGCGGCGTGTTGTCGATGAACCAGGGGGCGACCTGGCCGTCGATGGAAATGCCGTTGTCGTCGTACAGCGCGATCAGCTTGTTCAGCTTCCACGCGCCGGCCAGCGCGCAGGCTTCGTGGCTGATGCCCTCCATCAGGCAGCCGTCGCCCATGAACGCGTAGGTGCGGTGGTCGACGATGGTGTGGCCGTCGATGTTGAACTCGGCGGCGAGCAGCTTCTCGGCCAGCGCCATGCCGACGGCGTTGGTGAGGCCCTGGCCGAGCGGCCCGGTGGTGGTTTCCACGCCCGGAGTCACGCCGACTTCCGGGTGGCCCGGTGTCTTGCTGTGCATCTGGCGGAAGGCCTTCAGGTCGCCCAGCGACAGCTCGTAGCCCGTCAGGTGCAGCAGCGCGTAGACCAGCATCGAGCCGTGGCCGTTCGACAGCACGAAGCGGTCGCGGTCGGCCCACTGCGGATTGGCCGGGTTGTGCTTGAGGTGACGCTTCCACAGCGCCACACCGATGTCGGCCATGCCCATCGGGGCACCGGGGTGTCCGGAGTTGGCCTGTTGCACGGCATCCATGGCCAGTGCGCGGATGGCGTTGGCCATCGAGGAAGAAAGGGAAACAGGTGTGGCGGCCATGGACACAAGCAGAGTAGGTGTGGTCGGGAGGGCGAAACGGTGATTTTAAGCGGCAGCGCCAACCGACCCCCTGAAACATCCATTGACGGTCGTCAACCCAGCCGGAAGGGAAGCTGCGACGCTGCATGCACCATGCCTCCACCAACGAGCCCAGGAGACGTTCACGCCATGTCCACGCTGCCCACCCCGACCGCCATCCGCATCATCCGCGAGGAACACCAGGCCCTCGGTGCCATGCTCAGCTCGCTGCACCTGCTGCTGCGCCAGCACCGCCAGGACGGCTCGCCCGTGCGTTTCGACGTGCTGCGCGCGATGCTGTTCTACATCGACGAATTCCCCGAGCGGCTGCACCACCGCAAGGAAAGCGACCTGCTGTTCCCGCTGATCCGCCAGCGCAGCGACCGTGCCGCCGAGATGCTCGACAAGCTCGACCGCGACCACGGCGTCGGCGAGCGGGCGATCCGGGATCTGGAGCACACACTGCTGTCCTGGGAAATGCTCGGCGAGACGCGCCGCGAACACTTCGAGCAAGCGGTGGAGCGCTACCTGTCGTTCTACCTGAAGCACATGCAGATCGAGGAGGAAGTGGTGCTGCCGCTGGCCCTGCAGGTGCTGGAAGCGTCGGACTGGGCCGTGCTCGACGACGCCTTCGGCGAGAACCGCGACCCACTGACCGGCCACCCGCCATCGGCCGAATACGAACAGCTCTTCAGCCGCATCGTGCGCACCGCGCCGGCGCCCATCGGTCTGGGCAGCACGGCCTGACACACCACTCGCGGGCTCTACACTTGCGAGCCCGTGAACACCACCTCCCCCGCCCCACCCTCCCGGCCACCGCGCGCCATCGTGCTCGCCGCTGGCCGTGGCGAGCGCATGCGCCCGCTGACCGACACCACCCCCAAGCCGCTGCTGCCCGTCTTCGGCCGGCCGCTGATCGAGTGGCACCTGCTGGCCCTCGCCCGCGGCGGCGTGCGCGAGGTCGTCATCAACACGGCGTGGCTGGAAGAACGCTTCCCGGCCGTGCTGGGCGACGGCAGCCGCTTCGGGCTGTCGATCCGCTATTCGCACGAAGGCCGCGACTTCGGCGGCGCGCTGGAGACGGCAGGGGGCATCGCCACCGTGCAGGACTGGCTCTGCGCGGATGGCCGCGAAGCCTTCTGGGTCGTCTCGGGCGACATCTGGGCACCGGACTTCCGCTTCGACGCCGACACCGCCGCCCGCTTTGTCGAGAGCGGGGAGGACGCGCGGCTCTGGGTCGTGCCGAACCCGCTCTACCACCCGCGCGGCGACTTCGACCACGCCGGCACCCGCGTGACCTATGCCAACCTCGCACTGATGCGCCCGCGGCTGTGCGCCGCGCTGCCGGCGGGGCGACGCGCATCGCTCGGGCCACTGCTGATCGACGGCGTCGCGGCCGGGCGGATCGGGCTGGCAGACGGCGTCGGCCGCTGGGAAAACGTCGGCACGCCGGCGCAGCTCGCAGCGCTGCAGGGTTCGCCCTCGGGGCAGACCACGCACGACGCCTAGAATCCACGCCAGAACGTCACAACGTCCCCTCGTCACGGCGTCCAGACGTCACCCACACCATTCGTCGTGCCTTCCCACCCGCAGGCCGCCCCGGGGCCTGCACCACGCCTGCTGATGCCACTGCCATGCTGACCTTCCAGCAAATCATTCTTCGCCTTCAGGAATACTGGGACGCCCAGGGCTGTGCGCTGCTGCAGCCCTACGACATGGAAGTCGGCGCCGGCACCAGCCACACCGCCACCTTCCTGCGCGCCCTCGGCCCCGAGCCCTGGAAGGCCGCCTACGTCCAGCCCAGCCGCCGCCCCAAGGACGGCCGCTACGGCGAGAACCCGAACCGCCTGCAGCACTACTACCAGTACCAGGTCGTCCTGAAGCCCGCACCGGCCAACATCCTGGAGCTGTACCTGGGCTCGCTGGAAGCGCTCGGCTTCGACCTGAAGAAGAACGACATCCGCTTCGTCGAGGACGACTGGGAGAACCCGACGCTCGGCGCCTGGGGCCTGGGCTGGGAGGTCTGGCTGAACGGCATGGAAGTGACGCAGTTCACCTACTTCCAGCAGGTCGGCGGCATCGACTGCAAGCCGATCACCGGCGAGATCACCTACGGGCTGGAGCGGCTGGCGATGTACCTGCAGGGCGTCGAGAACGTCTATGACCTGGTCTACGCCAAGGGCACCAACGGCGCGGCGGACCTGAAGTACGGCGACGTGTTCCACCAGAACGAGGTCGAACAGTCCACCTACAACTTCGAGCACAGCAACGTCGAGTTCCTGCTGCACGCCTTCGGCGCACACGAGGGCAACGCGCAGCACCTGATGGCGCAGCAGCTCGCCCTGCCCGCCTACGAGCAGGTGCTCAAGGCCGCACACACCTTCAACCTGCTGGACGCCCGCGGCGCCATTTCGGTGACCGAGCGCGCCGCCTACATCGGCCGCATCCGCAACCTCGCACGCACCGTGGCCGCCGCCTACCTCGACAGCCGCAAGCGCCTGGGCTTCCCGATGGCGCCCAAAGCCTGGGCCGACGAGGTGATCGCGAAGATCGACGCCGAAGCCGCCAAGAACGACGCCAAGAACGACTCGAAGAAGGCCGCCTGACCATGACGACCACGCAGAACCTCCTCGTCGAACTCTTCGTCGAAGAACTCCCGCCCAAGGCGCTGAAGAAGCTGGGCGAATCGTTCGCCGGCACGCTGGCCGCCAGCCTGAAGGCCAGCGGTCTGGCCGGTGCCGACGCCGTGGTGACGCCGTTCGCGTCGCCGCGCCGCCTCGCGGTGCACGTCACCGGTGTCGCGGCCCAGGCCGCCGACAAGGCCGTGCAGCAGAAGCTGATGCCCGTCGCCGTGGCGCTGACCGCCGATGGCCAGCCCACGCCCGCGCTGCTGAAGAAGCTCGCCGCGGTGGGCGCCGATGCGTCGGTGGTGCCGAGCCTGAAGCGCCTGCCCGATGGCAAGGCCGAGGCGCTGTTCCTCGACTCGGTCGTGACCGGCGCCACGCTGGCCGAAGGGCTGCAGAAGGCGCTCGACGAGGCGCTCGCCAAGCTGCCGATCCCCAAGGTCATGACCTACCAGCTCGCCGATGGCTGGTCGAGCGTGAACTTCGTGCGCCCGGCCCACGGGCTCGTCGCGCTGCACGGTGACGACATCGTGAACATCGCCACCCTCGGCCTGACCGCCGGCCGCACGACCACCGGCCACCGCTTCGAGGCCGCGCACCCGACCGTCACGCTGCGCCACGCCGACACCTACGCCGAGCAGCTCGCGACCGAAGGCGCCGTGATCGCCGGCTTCGGCGCCCGCCGCGCCGAGATCGTGCGCCAGCTCACCGCCGCGGCTGCCAAGGAAGGCCTGAAGCCGATCGACGACGACGCGCTGCTCGACGAGGTGACGGCGCTGGTGGAGCGGCCGAACGTGCTGACCTGCCAGTTCGAGGCCGAGTTCCTGGCCGTGCCGCAGGAGTGCCTCATCCTGACGATGAAGGCGAACCAGAAGTACTTCCCGCTGCTCGATGCCGCCGGCAAGCTGACCCACAAGTTCCTGATCGTCAGCAACATCCGCCCCGCCGACCCGAGCGCGGTGGTCCAGGGCAACGAGCGCGTCGTGCGCCCGCGGCTGGCCGATGCCAAGTTCTTCTTTGACCAGGACCGCAAGAAGACGCTGGCATCGCGCGTCGAGGGCCTCGCCAAGGTGGTCTACCACGGCAAGCTGGGCACCCAGGGCGAGCGCGCCGAGCGTGTGCGCGCCATCGGCCATGCCATCGTGCAGCAGCTCAGCATGGCGACGCTGCCGTACACGGTGGACGCCGAGGACCACTTCAAGGTGCTCGACAGCAAGGTGCAGCAGGCCGCACTGCTGGCCAAGACCGACCTGCTGACCGACATGGTCGGCGAGTTCCCGGAGCTGCAGGGCATCATGGGCGGCTACTACGCACGCCATGAAGGCCTGCGCGACGGCGTGGCCATCGCCATCGAGGACCACTACAAGCCGCGCTTTGCCGGCGACACGCTGCCACGCAACCACACCGGCACGGTCGTGGCACTGGCCGACAAGCTGGAGACGCTGGTCGGCCTGTTCGGCATCGGGCAGCTGCCGACCGGTGACAAGGACCCCTTCGCGCTGCGCCGCCACGCGCTGGGCGTGATCCGCATCCTGGTCGAGAACAACCTGCCGCTGGACCTGGACGTGCTGATCCAGGCCGCCCTGCCTGCCTTCGGCGAGCGGATCACCGATCCGAGCACACCGCTGCGCGCCTTCTTCGCCGACCGCCTGTCGGTCTCGCTGCGCGAGCAGGGCTACAGCGCGCAGGAAGTGGACGCCGTGCTCGCGCTGGCGCCGAGCCGCCTGGGCGACATCCCGCGCCGCCTCGCCGCGGTGCGGGCCTTCTCGGCGCTGCCGGAAGCGGCGTCGCTGGCCGCGGCCAACAAGCGCATCGGCAACATCCTCAAGAAGGCCGAAGGCAGCGTCGAAGCCCGGATCGACCCTGCGCTGCTGCAGGTCGCCGCCGAGCAGGCGCTGGCCACTGCGCTGCAGTCGGTGCAGCCGCAGGCCGACACGCTGTTCGAGCAGGGCGAATACGCCGCCAGCCTGCAGGCACTCGCCGCGCTGAAGGCGCCGGTCGATGCCTTCTTCGACGACGTGATGGTCAACGCGGAAGACCCCGCCCTGCGCGCCAACCGCCTCGGCCTGCTGAAGACGCTGCACGGCGCGATGAACCGCGTCGCCGACCTGTCCCGGCTGGCGAGCTGACATGGGCGACCGCAGCGCCATCCGGCTGGTCGTCCTCGACCGCGACGGCACCATCAACGAGGACCGCGACGACTACGTCAAGTCGCCCGACGAGTGGGTGCCGCTCCCGGGGGCGCTGGAGGCCATCGCCAAGCTGCACCAGGCGGGCTGGCACGTCGTGGTCGCGACCAACCAGTCGGGCCTCGGCCGCGGGCTGTTCGACATGTACACGCTCAACGAGATGCACCTCAAGATGAACGCGCTGCTCGCGCCGCTGGGCGGCCGGGTGGACGCGGTGTTCTTCTGTCCGCATGCCCCGGAAGACGACTGCCGCTGCCGCAAGCCGCTGCCGGGTCTGTTCGAGGACATCCAGCGGCGCTTCGGGCTGGACGACATGTCGACGGTCCCTGCTGTCGGCGACACGCTGCGCGACCTGCAGGCGGCCACTGCCGTCGGCTGCGCGCCGCACCTGGTGCGCACCGGCAAGGCGGCCACGCTCGACGACGCCGGTGTGCAGGCGCTGCGCGACCAGATTCCGGGCCTGGCGGTGCATGCCAGTCTGGCTGCTTTCGCCGATGCGCTGCTCGGCGCCGAGCGCAAGAAACACAGCGACGCCCGCGCCGAAGGCAAGCGCCTGGCAAGCGGCAGTGCTCCCTCCTGAACCGACCCTCCGTCCATGCTCATCTACCTGCGCTCCGCCATCTTCCTGCTCTGGCTCATCGTCACCGTGGTCCCCTGGAGCCTGGTGGCCGTGCTCGCCTCGGCGTTCACGCGCGGCGCACCGCTGTACTGGCTGTGCGCGGGCTGGCTCAAGGTGGCGATCCTGGGCGCGAAGTGGATCTGTGGTGTGCACTGGCGCGTGCAGGGCATGGACAACGTGCCGACCGCGGCCGACGGCACCGCCTCCGTGATCCTCGTGCCCAAGCACCAGTCGACCTGGGAGACCTTCGCCTTCCCCGCGCTGATGCCGCACCCGCTGGCCTATGTGTTCAAGCGCGAGCTGCTCTACATCCCCTTCTTCGGCTGGGCGATCGGCCGGCTCGACATGGTCCACATCAACCGCGGCCGCGGCTCGGACGCCTGGCGCAAGGTCGTCGAGCAAGGCACGCGGATCATGGCCCAGGGCACCTGGATGATCATGTTCCCGGAAGGCACCCGCACCCCGCGCGGCAGCCAGGGCGAGTACAAGACCGGCGCCTCGCGGCTGGCGGTGACGACCAGGACACCGCTGGTGCCGATCGCCGTGACCTCGGCGCGCTGCTGGCCGCGCAAGAGCTTTCTGCTGCGTCCCGGCACGGTCGACATCTCCATCGGCCGCCCGATCGACCCACAGGGCCGCCGCCCGGACGATCTGATGCGCGAAGTCGAGGCGTGGATCGAATCCGAGATGCGCCGCCTCGACCCCGAGGCCTACGTCGCCCCGCAGAGCTGACCGGCAGCGAGTCGCGCCCCGTGTC
>NZ_JBFPGY010000173.1:0-2934 GCF_041083715.1 Sphaerotilus sp. | reverse complement strand
CGGTCTGGCAGGTGGCGATGTGGCTGGACGAGTGGGCCCAGACGCGCGAGCGGCGTGCCCTGCTGCGCCAGGACCATGCCGGGTCCGGCCGGCTGGCGTACAGCGGGTGGGAAGAATGATGAGCTTGGAGTGTGCAGTGGTGGATCACGGTCACGGTCACGGTCGGTCGCAGATGCGCCGATCAGCCCTGCGTGCAGCCGCGTGGCTGGCGGGCGGGCTGCTGGCGGTTGCCGGGCAGGCGGCGCCGCTGGCGTGCCTGATCGAGCCGTCGCAGGTGGTGGACATCGGCAGTCCGGTGGTGGGTGTGATCGCGACGGTGGCGGTCGAGCGCGGCGACGCAGTGCGCCGCGGCGAGGTCGTGGCCACGCTGCGGCGCGAGGTCGAGCGCGCCAATCTGAGTGCCGCAAGCAGCCGCTCGGAGGTGCAGGCCGAACTGCGCGCCGCGCGGGCGGCGGCGGAACTCGCGCGCAGCAAGCTGGTGCGCGCCGAGGACCTGCGCCGGCAGAATTTCATCTCCGAAGTGGCGGTGGAGCAGGCCCGCTCGGAAGCCGAAGTGGCGTACCGCCGCGTCGACGCCGTGCGCGAGCAGCAGCGCGCTGCCGCCAGCGACACCGAAACCGCCCGCTCGCAGTTCGCGCTGCGCGAACTCGTCGCCACCATCGATGGCGTGATCGTCGACCGCTTTCTCAACCCCGGTGAACGGGTCGACGACAAGCCGATCCTGCGCATCGCCCGACTCGACCCGTTGCGGGTCGAACTGGTGCTGCCGCTGTCGGACCTGGGCCGCCTGAAAGCCGGCGACACGGTGCAGATCAAGCCCGACTACCCCGGCGCCGCCCGCAAGACCGCCACGGTCGAACGGGTGGACAAGATCGTCGATGCCGCCAGCCGCACCTTCCGCGCGCGGCTGACGCTGCCGAATCCGGACCACGGTGTCCTGGCCGGTGTGCGCTGCCAGCCCGAATGGGCGGCGGCCACGCCGACTGCCGGACCCGCCACGCCTGCTGCGACCCCCCTCCCGCTCGCGCGCTGAGGCGTCTGCTCCATGACGGCGGCCCACCGAACCGGCATCGAGGAACTCGAAGCCCGCATCCTCTATTCCGCCGACGCGGCGCTGCTGCTGGGCGGCGTGCCGGTGGCCGATGTGCGCAGCGTGGACACGGCGCAGGCCGTCCCGGCGGCCCCCGCTGCCTCGCACTGGCTGGTGGTCGATCGCCGGGTCGAGGACTGGGACCTGGCGCTCGCCGATCGCCAGGCCCGTGACGGTGCCGCCTCGACGCCCTCGGTGCTGCTCATCGACACCGCGGCGGACGGGCGGGCGCAGGTGGCCGGCCTGAACGGCACGGTCGAGGTGCTGCCGTGGACCGACGCGCAGGGCCGGCGCTGGCTGGGCGCTTCGCCCTTCGACGCGAACCCCGCGGCCACGGCGGCTCCGGCCGATGTGCCTGCACCGGCGGCACCCCCATCGCTGACCGGGGCCGACACCAGCCCGTCCGACCGCTGGGCGGCCGAGGTCCGGCACGAACTGGTGGTGATCGATGGCGGCATCGCAGGAGCATCGCAGCTGGCGATGATGTGGTGGAGCCAGGCAACGGTGTCCTGCCAGATCGAGGTGGTCGTGACCGACCCGGCACGCGACGGGCTGGCGCAGATCACCGACCTGCTCTCGACGCGCACCGACCTCGCGGCCGTGCACCTGGTCAGCCATGGCGATGCCGGGCTGCTGCAGCTGGGCACGACCACGGTGGATGCGTCGGTGCTCGCTGCACGGGCGGAGGAAGTGGCCGGCTGGCGACATGCGCTCACCGCGGGTGCCGACCTGCTGGTCTACGGCTGCGATGTGGCGCAGGGGCTTGCGGGTGCGGCGTTTGTCCATCAGCTGAGCGATCTCACCGGTGCCGACGTGGCCGCGAGCACCAACCTGACCGGCTCCGCCGCAGCGGGCGGCGACTGGACGCTGGAGGTCCAGACCGGCCAGATCGAGCATGCCGTCACCTTCGATGCGGCGACCCAGGCCGAGTGGCAAGGCACGCTGGCCACCTACGCGGTCACCAACCTGAACGATTCCGGTGCCGGCTCGCTGCGTCAGGCCATCACCAACGCCAACGCGAACGGTGGCGCGGATTCGATCACCTTCAGTACCTTCGGCACGATCAACCTGGCCAGTGCGTTGCCGCAGATCACCGGGCAGGTCACGATCAACGGCACCAATGGCGGTGTGCCGGGTGTCGTGCTGAACGGTGGCAACAACGTCGCCAACGGACTGGATCTGGGGGCCGGGAGCAGTTCCAGCACCATCCGTGGCCTGGTGCTGCAGGCCTTCACCAACGCCGGCATCAGCGTCAGCGCCAGCAGCGGCACCACGATCGCGGGCAACTACATCGGCACGGATGCCGGCGGCAATGTCGCGGTTGGCAACAACCTCGGGGTCAATGTCTTCAACGCGGCCAGCATCACCATCGGGGGCACGACGGCTGCCGATCGGAACGTCATCTCCGGCAACACCAACATCGGCGTGAACATCGTCGGTGCGGGTTCGAGCGGCACAGTGGTTTCCGGCAACTACATCGGCACCAACGCTGCGGGTTCGGCAGACCAGGGGAACACGTGGCACGGTGTCTTCGTGGACGGAGTCAGCGGAGTCACGATCGGCGGCAGTGTGGCGGGTGCCGGCAATGTGGTCAGTGGCAACGGGTCCGGCTCCGGAGCGGCCGGCATCACCCTGGGCAGCACCGCCACACGCAACGTCGTCGCCGGCAACACCGTGGGCCTGAATGCCGCGGGCACCGGCGGGCTTGCCAATTCGGGTGTCGGCATCTTCGTGCTCGGTGCGTCCAACACCATCGGCGGCACGGTTGCCGCCGCGCGCAACGTGGTCTCCGGCAACACCACGATGGGCATCAACATCTCCGGGAGCAGCGCGAACGGCAACAC
>NZ_JBFPGY010000172.1:0-9820 GCF_041083715.1 Sphaerotilus sp. | reverse complement strand
GGCGACATGCTGCTCGAAGCGCTGGTGGCCTGCGCCGGAGTCACGATGAACGCGGTCGCCACGTCCATGGGCATCACGCTGCGCGGTGCCAGGGTGCGGGCCGAAGGAGACTTCGATGCCCGTGGCACGCTGGGCGTGTCCAGGGACGCGCCGGTCGGGCTGCAGAACCTCCGCCTGGACTTCACCTTCGACACCGACGCCAGCGACGAGCAGGTCGCCACGCTGCTCAAGCTCACCGAGCGCTACTGCGTCATCTACCAGACGCTGGTGCATCCACCGGTGGTGACGGTCGCACGCCGGACGGTCTGAGCGCCAGGACAGCCAACGGCAGGCAGCGCCTACACTCGCCCCCCATGCCTGCACCCACCACCGAACGTCCCCGCGCCGCCACCCCACGCTCCCTGTCCGGACTGAAGCCCTTTCTCTGGCCCTACCGGCTGCAGATCGGACTGGCCTGTCTGTTCCTCGTGCTGGCGGCCGTCAGCACGCTGGTGTTCCCGATGGCGCTGCGCTCGCTGATCGACCAAGGCCTCGTCGCCACCGACCCAGGCGATCGGGTGATGGCGCTGCGCGAGCACTTCCTCGCCCTGTTCGCGGTCGGCGCAGCCCTGGGTGTGTTCTCGGCCTCGCGCTTCTACATGGTGAGCTGGCTCGGCGAGCGCGTCACCGCCGACCTGCGCAACGCGGTCTACGCCCACGTCGTGCGCCAGAGCCCCGAGTTCTTCGAGACGACGCAGACCGGCGAGGTGCTCTCCCGACTGACCACCGACACGACGCTGGTGCAGAGCGTCGTCGGCTCCAGCCTGTCGATGGGCCTGCGCAACACCGTGATGGGCCTGGGCGCGATGGTGATGCTCATCGTCACCAATCCGCTGGTGATGGCGCAGGTGCTGGGCATCCTGGTGCTGGTGGTGCTGCCGTCGCTCTACTTCGGCCGCCGCGTGCGCAAGCTCAGCCGCGCCAGCCAGGACCGCGTCGCCGACACCAGCGCCATCGCCGCCGAGGTGCTCAACGCGATCCCGGTGGTGCAGAGCTACACGCAGGAAACCCGCGAAGCCGCCCGCTTCGATGCCGCGACCGAAGACGCCTTCGAGACCGCCCGCAAGCGCACCCGCGTACGGGCCTTCCTCGTTGCATTCATCATCACCGCCACCTTCGGCGCGCTGCTCTGGGGTCTGTACCAAGGCACCGAAGCGGTGATGGAAGGCCGCATCAGTGCCGGCCACCTGGGGCAGACCGTCGTCTACGTGATCATCCTGGTCAGCAGCGTGGCGGTGCTGTCGGAGGTCTACGGTGATCTGCTGCGCGCGGCAGGCGCGACCGAGCGGCTCATGGAACTGCTCGCCACCCGCTCCCCGGTGGTCGATCCGGTGCAGCCGCTGGCACTGTCAGCGGCACACGGTGGCTCGGCGGTGCGCTTCTCGGCGGTGGATTTCCACTACCCCTCGCGCCCGAACCAACTGGCGCTGGCGCACTTCGACCTGACACTGCGCCCAGGTGAAACCGTGGCGCTGGTCGGGCCGAGCGGCGCGGGCAAGAGCACCGTGCTGCAACTGCTGCTGCGCTTCTACGACGCACAGTCCGGCGCCATCACGCTGGACGGCGTGGACGTGACACGGCTGTCGCTGGCCGATCTGCGCGGGCGTGTGGGCATCGTGCCGCAGGACAGCACGATCTTCTCGGCCAACGCGATCGAGAACATCCGCTATGGCCGCCCCGACGCCAGCGATGGCGAAGTGATCGCCGCGGCCAAGGCGGCGCACGCGCACGACTTCCTGATGGCGCTGCCCGAGGGCTACCAGACCTTCCTCGGCGAGCGCGGTGTGCGCCTGTCCGGCGGCCAGCGCCAGCGCATCAGCATCGCGCGTGCCATGCTCAAGAATCCGCCGCTGCTGTTGCTCGATGAAGCCACCAGCGCGCTCGATGCCGAGAGCGAGCGCCTGGTGCAGGCCGCCCTGGAAGCCGCCATGAAACACCGCACCACGCTGGTGATCGCCCACCGGCTGGCGACGATCCAGCAGGCCGATCGCATCGTTGTGATCGATCACGGCAGGATTGCCGAGGAAGGCACCCATTCCGAACTCGTTCAACGCGGTGGTTTGTATGCGAAGCTCGCCGCCATGCAATTCAATCTGGCGACATGATGGCCACCACTCTGGAGCGCGGCTCGATCGAGAGCCGCAAGGAACCCCGCTTCACTGTCACTTGGCGCGGTCGACTGATCCTGCCTGGCGGGCAGGTTCAGGAGGTGCGGGTGCGTGACATTTCCGAGAAAGGTGTCGGCCTGCTCGCCGACCAGCCGCTGCCGAGCAACACGGTCATGCAGCTGGTGCTGGGTGTGCCGGACCTGAAAGACCTGACGCGCATCATGGCGGTCCCTGTGCGCATCAACTCGGCCTATGTGGTGATGCAGAGCCACGACTTCCGCGTCGGCGGCACCTGGATCGACCTGAGCGGTTCGGTGCGCACGCTGCTGCAGGACTGGATGCGCAAGCTCAGCTACAAGCTCTGAGAGGGGCTGTGCTCCCTATAATGGGCGGTTTCCCTGTCCGCCGCCCATGCCAGTTTCCTCCGCCGACGCCCTGACCCCGCCGCCTGCGCGCGCGGTCTGCACGCAGTACGAAGACCTGATGCGCCACGTGCATCGGCACGGCGTCCTCAAGAGCGACCGCACCGGCACCGGCACCCGCAGCGTGTTCGGCCACCAGATGCGTTTCGACCTGCGCGAAGGTTTTCCGCTCGTCACGACCAAGAAGGTCCACCTGCGCTCGATCATTCTGGAGCTGCTGTGGTTCCTGCGCGGTGAATCGAATGTGCAGTGGCTGCAGGACCGCGGCGTGACGATCTGGGACGAATGGGCACGCGACGACGGCGACCTCGGACCGGTCTACGGCGTGCAGTGGCGCTCCTGGCCGACCCCGAACGGCGGCCACATCGACCAGATCGCCGAGGTCGTGCAGCAACTCAGGACCAACCCGGACTCTCGCCGCATCCTCGTCAGCGCGTGGAACGTCGCCGACCTGGGCCGCATGGCGCTGATGCCCTGCCACGCGCTGTTCCAGTTCTATGTGGCGGAAGGTCGTCTGAGCTGCCAGCTCTACCAGCGCAGCGCGGACATCTTCCTGGGTGTCCCGTTCAACATCGCCAGCTACGCGCTGCTGACGCACATGCTGGCGCAGCAGTGCGACCTGGACGTGGGTGATTTCGTCTGGACCGGCGGCGACTGCCACCTCTACAGCAACCACACCGAGCAGGTCGAGACGCAACTGACCCGCACGCCCTTCCCCTTCCCGACGCTGCACCTCCAGCGCCGACCGGACTCGATCTTCGACTACCGGTACGAGGACTTCGAGGTGCTGGATTACCAGCACCACCCGGCGATCAAGGCGCCGGTGGCAATCTGATGGCACAGCTCTGCCTGATCGCCGCCGTGGCCCGCAATGGCGTGATCGGCCACCGCAACGAGCTGGTCTGGCACGACCCAGCCGACGCGAAACACTTCCGCACCACGACGATGGGTTGCCCGGTCATCATGGGGCGCAAGACCTGGGACTCGCTGCCAGCGAGGTTCCGACCGCTGCCGGGTCGGCGCAATCTGGTGGTGACACGCCAGACACACTGGGCCGACAACGATGCAGCCCGTGGAGCCGAAGTGGTCTTCAGCCTGGAAGCGGCACTGGCTGCGGTGGCACACACCACGGCGCCTCGGGTGTTCGTGATGGGCGGTGGCCAGCTGTACACGCTGGCCCTGCCCCATGCCGACGTGCTGGAGCTGACCGAGATCGACGCCGACCTCGACGGCGATGTCCGCTTTCCGGACTGGCCACGCGACGCGTTCGAGGAAGTGACCCGGACCCCGCACCCGGGCTTCTCGTTCGTGACCTACCGGCGACGCTGATCCTCAGCCAAAGGGCCGCACACCGATCAGCGGCCCGTGCAGCCACAGCGCGAAGATGATCCACGCGAAGATACCGACAAACGCGGTGATCACATCACGCCCGGAATGGAGTGGCAGCGGCAGGTTGCCGGCGGCACGGTCACGCTGGCGTGCTGCGCGGTACGACAGCACGGCCCAGAGCAGGAAACTGCCGAACAGCACCACATCGGCCA
Organism: Sphaerotilus sp.; assembly: GCF_041083715.1. GTDB lineage: Bacteria > Pseudomonadota > Gammaproteobacteria > Burkholderiales > Burkholderiaceae_C > Sphaerotilus. The sequence continues at coordinate 5,710 of NZ_JBFPGY010000172.1, read as the reverse complement.
GTCGCCCATTGGCCAGCAGATGCGCCAGCGCCCAGACCTGGACACCAAGCACCATCGGGTGGCGGACCTTGGCCTTCAGGCGCGAGCCGGGCACATAGGCCGCGGTCAGCAGCACAAAGGACAACAGCATCAGCAGCGCCGCGATGTGGCGCGTGGCCGTCGGCGGCATCCACAGGGACACCGAATCGACCCGCGCCGCGCCATAGCCCCAGACCACCATCGCCAATCCCGACAGCGAAACCACGGCATAGACCGCCTTCCAGCCCAGGACACCGAGACGCCGGATCTGACCAGCCCGCCAGTCGTCGGCAAGGATCCTGACCGAATGACCCCCAAGGAACAGCATCAAACCCAGTATCAAGACAGTCACGGCATCGGTCCTTCCATGGTGAGCAACAGCGCGCGAGTATCGCCCAGCCCGGCCCACCACCGACAGTGCCTGTCCTGCGGCATCATCGCACCATGAAGATCGCTACGTGGAACGTCAACTCCCTCGCCGTGCGGCTGCCGCAGGTGCTCGACTGGCTCGTGCTGGAGCAGCCCGACGTGCTGGTCCTGCAGGAAACCAAGCTCACCGACGACAAGTTTCCGGTCGACGCACTCGCCGAGGCCGGTTACCGCAGTGCCTGGTTCGGGCAGAAGACCTACAACGGCGTGGCCCTGCTGTCCCGCCACGCCTTCACGGACGTGGTGCACAACATCCCCGGTTTCGAGGATCCGCAGGCGCGGGTCATCGCGGCCACGGTCGAGGGGGTGCGGGTGATCGGTGCGTACTTTCCCAATGGACAGGCGCCGGACAGCGACAAGTTCGTCTACAAGATGGCGTGGCTGGAGGCGCTGGAGCGCTGGCTCAGCGGCGAGTTGCAGAACCACCCGGCGCTGGCGTTGCTCGGCGACTACAACATCGCGCCGGAAGACCGTGATGTGCACGATCCGGTGGCCTGGGCCGGCCAGATCCACTGCACGCCGCAGGAGCGCGGTCACTTCCAGGCGCTGCAGGCACTCGGACTGCAGGACGCTTTCCGGCTGTTCGAGCAGGCCCCGCGCAGCTGGAGCTGGTGGGACTACCGCAATCTGGCATTCCGCAAGAACCAGGGGCTGCGCATCGACCACATTCTTGTCAGCGCTCCCCTGGTGGCACGCGCCACCGGTTGCCGCATCGACAAGGCACCCCGCAAGAACGAACGTCCAAGTGACCATGCCCCGGTGCTGCTCGAACTGGACAGTGGTGCATGAATAAAAAAGCGCCTCGCGAGAGGCGCTGTCAATGCATACCAGGGAAAAACATCGTTGCACCCGAAGGTGCCCGACGTGTCAGGCGCGGGACTTCAGGCGGCGGCGCCCCATCAGGCCGAGCGCTCCGAGACCGCCCAGCATCATGGCGTAGCTCTCCGGCTCGGGCACCGGCGCGGCGATCTGCGTGATGGCCACGTTGTCGATGGTCAGGTTGCCATTGAAGGTCGGGGGCAGCGGCGTCGTGCCGAAATACAGGCGGTAGTTGTCGGTGCTGGTCAGTGCGAACGTGGTCGAGAATTGCGACGTCGTTGCGTTCTGCACGAAGGCTTGTGCCACCGTGGCGTGGGTGTCGTTGTCGTACAGCATCACGTAACCGTCGCCCACCGTGTCGAACGTCAGCTGGTAGTTGCCGGCCGACGACGCGGCGAAGCCCGACCAGATCACGTCACCGCCGACGACCTGGGCCATCTGGTTGCCGCCAACGTCGATGATCTTCGACGACCCACCCAGCCAGCCCCACTGGACATTGCTCCAACCCAGATTGGAGAACGTGTCAGAGGTGTTGGTCGCCACGGCGGACAACTCGAAGTCGGCATTGGCGATGGCAACCTGTGCCTGAGCGCCAACGGCCCCGAAGGCCAGAAGCAATGCAGCAGCGGTAGAGACAAGAGACTTGTGCATGAAAACTCCGTAAGGAAGGATGAAATGTGTGATCTATTCACCTGAGCCGATAACCGGTCACTTGAATTCAGTTTAGGTCCCCGACCCAAACTGCAACGCAAGATTAGCCCACAAATCGGCCATCAAATGCCTTCGATCGACCGCCGCACCTGACCATGGGGTATTTCAAATCGATACAGACAGCCCCCCTGATATTCCTTGTGGAATATTCACTCACTCCCCCTCATCCACGCGCCCGTGATCAAGGGCTGGCGCGCATCTGGCATGTGCGCAGGCACCTGCAGAATCCCCCATGAAAAAACGCCCCGAAGGGCGTCTCTGATGGGGGTCAGGAAATTCGCTGCACGCTCAGATGCGCTTGCCAATCCGGCGACGGCTCATCAGACCCAGAGCACCCAGCCCAGCCAGCATCATGGCGAAGCTCTCGGGTTCCGGCACCGGCGTGACGGCCGAGACCGACACATTGTCCAGGCTCAGCGCAGGGTAGAAATCCGGGGGCGTGACCATGCCGCCGAAATACAGCTTGTAGGAGTCACCCCCCACCAGCGAAACCGGACCGGCGGAGGCGGTCGTCCAGCCCGCCGAAGGGGCCAACGTGGTCGGAGCGACCACGGCCGGCGTCCAGCTGCTGTCAGTCAGGCCCCACAGACCGCTGCCCTGGAAATCGAATCCAATGGTGTACTGGCCTGAAGTGGCAACGCTGAAGGACGTGTAAATGATATCGCCCGAAGCGATCTGGGCAAACTGGTTGCCACCGTTGTCGATCAGCTTCGTCTGGCCGGACCCACCGCTGTAGAAACCCCAGTTCAGATCTGAAAAGGACAGCGACGTCACGGGAGAAAACGAGCCCGTCGAGAGATCAGGGCTGTCGAACGTGCCGTTGGTCACCAGATTGGCATGGGCGCCCGTGGCGGCCAGCAGAAGGCCAGCGGCGACAGCAGAAATAGTCTTGCGCATTGAATGCTCCCGGTATGAGATGACAGAAGAGGCCATGCCGAATTCGCCCATCAGACAAGTACCCTGTCTTTTCGCGTCCAGCACTTCCACCGAGTCAGATTACTCCCGCCCCTGCATCTGGAGTATGGCCAGATTCCCCAAACCCCCTGAATACGGGTGATTTTTTCAGAACAAGGCCCAGATCGCCGACGTATTCCACGAATGGACCTCCTCGGCATTCGATATAAAGATAAAAATATGCTTGACTGAAAACATCAATCCCCTATGCAAGGGGTATTGCGCATCCATCCGGGAATTTTTCACGCATGCAAAAGAAAAGCACCCGCATTGGGTGCTTTCATCATCCCCCCTGCCGACGCATGGAGGGGTCGGCAGAGGTGCGCGGGCGGAGCAGATCAGGCGCGGCGGCGGCGGCTCATCAGACCCAGGGCACCCAGACCAGCCAGCATCATGGCGAAGCCCTCGGGTTCCGGCACCGCCGACACGGACACGGCATCCACCGACAGGCCCGAACCAAAGCCCGAGAAGTACAGGTGATAAGAATTGCTGCCGTTGAGCACCCCCGTGTCGAAGGTGTATTGCACCTGGTGCCAGCCAGCGCCATAGTTGACCGGATTGGTGCTGGACACGGCCACTGGTGTGGTGAACAGGCTGGCCGCCACGTCATCCGAATCGAACAGACGCGAACGGCCTTCGCCGCTGGCCCAGAAGCTCACGGTGTAACTGCCGGCGGTGTCGACCGAGAAGCTCTGGACCAGACGATCGCCCAGGCCCAAGAAGGCAAAGCGCTGGCCATCGTAAGCGCCGGCCGGGCCTTGGGCGGTGGTCATGGTGCCTTCGGACGACCAAGCACCCGCCGAGCCGATCAGCGCACCACTGGTGTACGACTCGAACGACACGTCATCAAGCCCGGCGACAGCAGCCTGCGCAGCACCGCCGGCAGTCAGCGCCAACGCGATGGCGAGAAAAATTTTAGAGATTTTCATGTTTTCCCCAATGGTATGAAGTGATTGATCGGTGTAGCCCCTGATTCGGGTGATCCGACATTGAAAGATTAACGTGCATTGCATCAATTTTTTCACTATCGAATCCGAACACCCCTCAAACAAGGGATCAAGCCCGATGGGCCACGCAGTCCCACCGCCAGTCAATCGCTGGCCCTTGCTGGCCGCCATGGCGGCGCTGCTGCTGGCCGGCTGTGCAGGAGTGCCCGACAAGGGCCGCGGCCACATGGCCCCCTCCGAATTGATGCAGGTGCCGGATGCCCAGCCGCGCGTCGAGACGCTGCGTTCCGGTGGTCCGAACAAGCCGTATGCCGTGCTCGGCCGCACCTACACGCCGCTCACGACGGATGCGGAGGTGCGCGAATCCGGACTGGCATCGTGGTACGGCGGCAAGTTCCAGGGTCTGCCGACCGCCAGCGGCGAACGCTACGACATGTATGCGATGACGGCCGCGCACCCGACCATGCCCATCCCGAGCTATGCGCGGGTGCGCAATCCGGCCAACGGACGCGAGGTGATCGTGCGCATCAACGACCGGGGACCGTTCTCCCCGGGCCGCATCATCGACCTGTCACTGGCCGCCGCCGTGCGTCTGGGGGTGTCCCACGCCGTGTCCCCCGTCGAGGTGGAGCGGCTGACGCACGACGAGATCCGCAGCGGCAATTGGCGCCGCTAGCCCACCAGGATAGGCTCGGATTCGAGCCGGATACCAAAGCGGCCGTAGACACTTTCCTGGATCGCCCGGGCCAGCGTGAGGACCTCGGCACCCCGTGCCTCGCCACGGTTGACGAGCACCAGCGCCTGCTTCTCGTAGACCGCTGCACCGCCCACCGATTTGCCCTTCCAGCCACAGGCGTCGATCAGCCAGCCGGCGGCGAGCTTGAAGCTGCCGTCGTCCATCGGGTAGTGCACGACGTGTGGATCGCGCGCGATGATGTCGCGGCATTGCTCCGGCGTGACCACCGGGTTCTTGAAGAAGCTGCCGGCATTGCCGATCACCGCAGGATCCGGCAGCTTGGCACGGCGGACCGCACAGACCCAGTCGAAGATCTGGCGCGCCTCCGGCTGCACGATGCCGGTTTCTTCCATCTTGCGCTGCAGATCGAGGTAGCCGAGCACCGGCTGCCATGGCCGTGGCAAGCGCAGGCGTACCCGGGTGATGACGCCCTTTCCAGCCAGTTCGTGCTTGAAGACACTGTCGCGGTAGCCGAAGCGGCACAGGCGCCGGTCCAGCGTGAAGCCGCGGCCGGTGACCAGATCGACGCCGTCGAGTGACTCGAACCGGTCGGCCAGCTCCAGCCCGTAGGCGCCGATGTTCTGCACCGGCGCGGCACCCACCGTGCCGGGGATCAGCGCCAGGTTCTCCAGACCACCGAGGCCCTGCTCGATGGTCCAGGCCACCAGGCGGTGCCAGGACTCGCCAGCCCCAGCCTCGACGATGACCGCATCCGCCCGCTCATCGACCACCCGCAGTCCCGGAATCTCGATCTTGAGCACACACGCCGTCACGTCCCGCGCCAGCACGATGTTGCTGCCGCCCCCCAGGATGAACTTGGGCGCACGGCCGAATTCGGGATGGTCGACGACGCGGCGCACGTCGGCTTCCTCCTCGATGTGGACCAGGGTCTGGGCATTGGCGGGCAGGCCGAAGGTGTTCCAGGCCCGCAGATTGACGGCGGTTTCGATGCGCATGGCAGAATTTTCTCCCATCGCCCTGCCAACGCGGGCGTTTCCTGTCGTTCCACAAGAAAGAGATGCCGCCATGCCCAGCTTTGACACCGTGCTCGAATCCGAAATCGTCGAGGTCCGCAACGCCATCGACCAGGCCAACA
>NZ_JBFPGY010000171.1:0-2979 GCF_041083715.1 Sphaerotilus sp. | reverse complement strand
TAGCGGCGCAGCTGCGCACCCAGGCTGCGCTCCAGTGCCGCTTCATCCAGCGCAGTGGCCGTGCCGACCATGCGCACCACGTTCTCGTAGGTGTTGAGCAGGCGGCGTGCGTCGCCGTCCGCGTAGGTGATGAGGCGCTGCGCGGCCTCGGGGGTCGGCGCGGCGGCCTGGAGTTCGGCGCGGGCGGTGGCCAGCAGCGTGCCCAGATCGTCCTCGGACAACGGTTGCAGCACGTGGACCGTCGCCCGCGACAGCAGTGCGGAGTTGACCTCGAACGACGGGTTCTCGGTCGTCGCGCCGATGAAGGTGAACAGGCCGGACTCGACGTGGGGCAGAAAGGCGTCCTGCTGCGCCTTGTTGAAGCGGTGCACCTCGTCCACGAAGACGATGCAGCGCCGCCCCTGCGCCTGTGCCACCCGCGCCTGCTCGACCGCATCGCGAATGTCCTTCACGCCACCGAGCACGGCCGAAATCTGCACAAAGCGGCTGTCAAAGGCATCGGCCATGAGCCGCGCCAGCGTCGTCTTGCCCACGCCGGGCGGGCCCCACAGGATCATCGAGTGCGGCCGGCCCGATTCGAATGCCACCCGCACCGGCTTGCCTGGTCCGAGCAGGTCGTGCTGGCCGATGACCTCGTCGAGGTGGCGCGGGCGCAGGCGCTCGGCGAGCGGGGCGTCGGCGACCGGAGCCGGTGCCGCCGCGGGTGCCGGATCGGTGTCCGGCAGGTCGCCGAACAGATCGCCGATCGGAGTGGTCACTGCTGCAGCACGTCAGCGCCCGAGGGCACCGTGAACTTGAAGCGGGCCGGCGCCAGCGCCACATTCGGCTCGAAGCGGCCGAAGTCCAGCCGCGAGCGCTGGCCGAGGGCATCGACCAGCTCGATCGCCGCCAGCTCCTTGCCGCGAAAGCCGACCCGCAGCTGGCGGATCTGGCCCTCCTTGGCCCTGGGCTGGGCCTGCACCCACTGCAGGCCACCCGCGTCCGCGTCGGCCTGGAGCGTGAAGTCCCGGTCCAGGTTGCCGCCGGCCAGCAGCGCCGCCGGGGTCGAGCCGAGCACCTGGTCGAAGGCGCGCACCGTCACCTGGTTCAGATCGACGTCGTAGAGCCAGACCTTCTGCCCATCGGCGACGATCTGCTGCTCGTAGGGCTTGGTGTACTCGAAGCGGAAGCGGTTGGGCCGCTGGAACTCGAACTCGCCCGACGAGGTCTTCTTCTTCGCTCCGTCCGGTGCGGTGACGACCTGCGTGAACGGTGAGCGGCCGGACTGCACCGTCTGCACGAAGCTGCGCAGCGCGTCGACCGCATCGGCACGGGCCAGCACGGGGCTCAGGACCGCGAGCGCCAGCACGGCGCCGCGCAGCAGCACAGCCTTCGGGGACTTCGGGGGATTCAGCATCATTCGTTGTTGCGCGCCGGGACGAGGAGGTCACGGTTGCCATTGGTGGACATGCTGGATACGAGTCCGGATTGCTCCATTTGTTCCAGCAGGCGGGCCGCGCGGTTGTAGCCGATGCGCAGGTGGCGCTGCACCAGCGAGATCGAGGCCTTGCGGTTCTGCAGCACGACGGCCACGGCCTGGTCGTACATCGGGTCGGCCTCGGCGTCGCCGCCGCCGCCTTCGGCGTTGGTGTCGTTGCCGCCATCGCCGTCGAGCACGCCGCCTTCGAGGATGCCTTCGATGTAGTTCGGCTCACCCTGCGTCTTCAGGTATTCGACGACGCGGTGCACCTCGTCATCGCTGACGAAAGCGCCGTGCACGCGGATCGGCACACCGGAACCGGGCGAGAGGTACAGCATGTCGCCCTGCCCCAGCAAGGCTTCCGCGCCCATCTGGTCGAGGATGGTGCGGCTGTCGATCTTGCTGGAGACCTGGAAGCTCAGGCGCGTGGGGATGTTGGCCTTGATCAGGCCGGTGATGACATCGACCGACGGGCGCTGCGTCGCCAGGATCAGGTGGATGCCGGCGGCGCGGGCCTTCTGCGCCAGCCGGGCGATCAGTTCCTCGATCTTCTTGCCGACGACCATCATCAGGTCGGCCAGCTCGTCGATCACCACCACGATGTGCGGCAGGCGGTCGAGCGGCTCGGGCTCCTCGGGCGTCAGGCTGAACGGGTTGGGGATCAGCTCCTCGCGCTCGGTGGCATCGGCGATCTTCTTGTTGTAGCCGGCGAGGTTGCGCACACCCATCTTGCTGAGCAGCTTGTAGCGCCGCTCCATCTCGGCCACGCACCAGTTCAGCGCGTTCGAGGCCTGCTTCATGTCGGTGACAACCGGGGCGAGCAGGTGCGGAATGCCTTCGTAGACGCTCATTTCCAGCATCTTCGGGTCGATCAGGATCAGGCGCACATCGCTGGCGTCGGCCTTGTAGAGCAGCGACAGGATCATGCTGTTGATGCCCACCGACTTGCCGGAGCCGGTCGTGCCGGCCACCAGGCAGTGCGGCATCTTGCCCAGATCGGCCACGAACGGCTGGCCGACGATGTCCTTGCCGAGGCCGAGCGTCAGCAGCGAGGCCGCGTTGGTGTAGATCGGCGCGCCGAGCACCTCGGACAGCCGGATGATCTGGCGCTTGGCGTTCGGCAGCTCCAGTGCCATGCAGTTGCGGCCCGGAATCGTCTCGACCACGCGGATCGACACGAGGCTGAGCGAGCGCGCGAGATCCTTGGCGAGGTTGACGATCTGCGAACCCTTGACGCCAGTGGCCGGTTCGATCTCGAAGCGCGTGATCACCGGGCCGGGCATGGCGGCGATGACCTGCACCTCGACGCCGAAGTCCGCGAGCTTGCGCTCGATCATGCGGCTGGTGGCCTCCAGCATCTCGGGCGATGTGGTCTCGGTGGCGGGCGTGGCCAAGTCCAGAAGGCCGACCTGCGGCAGGTGGGCGGGACCGTCGATCGGCGTCAGCACGGGCACAGACACCGGAGAGGACGAAACCGCCACGGCGACACGCGCAGGTGTCGGTACCGGCATCGGCATCGG
>NZ_JBFPGY010000170.1:0-9851 GCF_041083715.1 Sphaerotilus sp. | reverse complement strand
GGCCAGGCCAGGCCATAGCAGAGGTTGAGGACTTGCCGGCTGGCGCTGATGGTCACCTCGGCAGTGGGAATGCGGATGGTGGTCAGCGGCGGCGAGGTGAAGGGGGCGAATTCGGCGTCGTCGTAGCCGAGCACGGACACGTCTTCGGGTACGCGCAGCCCGGCCTGTGCCAGCCGGCTGATGACGGCCAGGGCCATCAGGTCGTTGGCGACGAACACGGCGGTGAACGCCGGACGCCCGCCCGCCGCACCGGCCAGCAGCTGGCGCGTGGCAGCGGCGCCGCTGGCAAGATCGAAGGCGCCATCGGCACTGTGCTCGGGATGCACGACCACGCCGTGGCGGGCCAGCTCTTCGCTGAAACCGTTCAGGCGGGCTTCGTTGTCGGGGGTGTTGCGCGGACCACGCACGGTCGCGATGCAGCGGTGGCCGCGTGCGAGCAGGGCGCGTGCGGCCAGGCGCCCGCCGGCGTGGTGGTCGGCGCAGAAGGCGTTGTCGTGGTGGCCGGGAAGCTGGCGGTTGACGACCACCAGCGTTGGCACACGTTCCATCAGCCGCTCCAGATCCTCGTCCCGCAGGCTGTTGGACGCGACCACCAGGCCGTCACAGTCGCGCTCGATGAGGAAGTCGATGCCGGCGAGGTCGAGCTGCCGGGTGGAGCCGATGCCGCAGCCGTTGGCCGCAATCATGTGCCGGCCGTTGGCGCGCAGCACGCTGTCGATGGTGGCGACGATGCTGGAGTAGAAATGACCGTCGAAGCCCGGCACATAGACGCCGATGGCGCCGGATTGCTGCAGCGACAGCGCCCGCGCGGTGCTGGAGGGCCGGTAGTCCAGCGTGGCTGCCGCATCCCGCACGCGCCGCGCCGTGTCCTCGGAAACCGAGCCGTTGCCGGACAACGCGCGCGAGGCGGTCGCCACGCCGACGCCGGCCAGTCGGGCGACATCCTTGATGGTGCTCATCGCAGTCGGGCGCAGGTCACCCTGGAGGGTCCTGCAGCGTGTTGAGACAGGTCGCGATGATCCCATCGGCCGCCACTGCCGTTCCGGCCACCCGCAGGCGTCGCACTTCGCCGGGCAGCAGGTCGAGGAAGTTGTCCTCGAACCGCGTGGCCGGTGTGCCGGGCACGTCGAGCCAGACGCCCTTGGCCGGTCGCGCGGCCTGCACGGTGACGGTGCCGTCCGCGTCGGAGCCGATCTGCAGCCCCGGGTCGGGAAAGCAGTGCCAGCGGTAGGGTTCGGGCCAGGCGTGGGCGCGGGCGCTGCACGTGTCGCTGGCGAGTGCCAGCGAGGCGATCAGCGGACGGTCCGGATCGACCGACCACGATGGTGGCGGCGCGAGTTCGGTGGTCGCATTGGCGGCCAGCGTCACCCGGGTGGTGACATCGTCGACCGCGTCGCCCTCCACCGTGTGCAGCTGCCAGCGCGCCTGCGTGGCCATCGGCTGTGCGCCAGCGTGCATCGCCCAGGCGGCCACACCCGCCGTGCCGCGCCGGACGGCGCAGGCCAGCGGTGCCATCGCGCGGCGGATGGCGTGCCAGGCTGGCTTGGGCGTGCCGGCGCTGTCCACGATGGCCCAGCTCGTCACTGGCCAGCAGTCGTTGAGCTGCCAGACCAGCGCGCCGCCGCAGCCGCGCGCGCCGGGTGTCTGCCAGCGGCGGCGGAAGGCTTCGTAGGCGTGGCGCAGCGCCTCGGCCTGGACGAACTGGGTGGCCTGGACCTCGGCGGCGAGGGTGTCCGGGTGGCGTAGCGTGTCGGCGCGGTAGACGGCCAGGCGGCGGTGGCCATCGGCGCCGACCGGCGAGAAGGCCTTGTTGTGCCACTGCAGCGTGCGGCTGCCTGCGAAGCGCTCCCCGACGGGAATCGACTGCTCCAGCACCGCCATCGACGGATGCGACTGCATGCCGAATTCGCTGACGAAGCGTGCTCCGACCTCGGCGTAGCGCTGGTAGGGCAGCATGAGCTGGTGCCAGACCTCCCAGCTGTGGCGGTCGCCGGCCGTCGGATCCTGCGACGGGCGCACGCCGCTGCCGGCCACCGTGGCTTCTGCGCCGGTGCTGGCGGTGTAGGGACTGCCGGGCCAGTAGGCACGGCCTGGGTCGAGCGCGTGGCACAGCGTCGGCAGCACCTGCTCGTAGACCGCACGCGCCTCGAAGCGCGAGAGGTCGCCGCCTGGTCCGTAGGCGCCGACGGCCTCGGCGAGCATGTAGTCCTCGTTGTTGCCGCACCAGAGCGCGAGACTGGCGCGGTGGCGCAGCCGGGTGATGGCCGCACGGGCTTCGGTTTCGACGCTGGCGACGAATGCCGGGTGCGCCGGGTACAGGCCGCAGGCGAAGACGAAGTCCTGCCAGACCAGCACGCCCAGTTCGTCGCAGGCGTCGTAGAACGCGTCGTCCTCGTAGATCCCGCCGCCCCAGACGCGCAGCATCACGAGGTGCGCGTCCACCGCCTGCTGCACGCGCTCGCGGTAACGGGCCGGCGTGATGCGGTTGAGCAGGTTGTCGTCGGGGATCCAGTTGGCGCCGCCGCAGAAGACCTCGCGCCCATTGACCTCGAACACGAAGCTGCGCCCCGCCTCGCCTGCCACCGGCGCCTGCACCAGCCGCAGCCGGCGCAGGCCGAGGCGGCGCTGCTGTGCATCGACCACGGTGCCGTCGGCGCGGACCAGCCGGGTGTGCAGCGTGTAGAGCGGCTGCGCGCCGTGGCCGGCTGGCCACCAGAGCTGCGGCGCCTCGACCGACAGCGCTGCGGTGTGCTGCGCGGTGGCGCGGCTGTGGTGCGTGGCGATCAGCGTGCCGGCGGGATCGAACAGCGTGTGTTCCAGCGCGATGCTGCCCAGCAGGTCGCCGTCGAGCCGGGTGTGCAGGTCCACGCGGGCGTGGGCCGGATCGTCGCCGAGCACCACCGGGCTGGCGAGTTCGGCGATGCGCAGGTCGGCGGCTTCCAGCCGGATCGCTTTCCACGGGCCGCTGGTCAGCAGCGTCGGGCCCCAGTCCCAGCCGTAGTGGTAGGGTGCCTTGCGCACGTACAGCCGGCTCGGATCGCCGTTCCACAGCGGACGGGCACCGTGGTGCGCTTCGAGGGCGCGGCCGCGGCGCAGCGCGCTGTCGAAGCGGATCCACAGCGTGTGGTGGCTGGGCCCGGCGTGCGGCAGTCGCTCGGTGATGTCCACGCGCAGCGGCACGAACATGTTGTCGCTCTCGGCCAGCGGCTGGCCGTCGAGCCAGAGCCGGGCGAAGGTGTCCAGCCCCTCGAACACCAGCGCCATGCGGTCGCGCAGCGCGTCGGCGCCGAGGTCGAAGTCCAGCCGGTAGCACCAGTCGCGCTCGGCCACCCACTGCACGGCGGCTTCCTGGCGCCCGACGAGCGGGTCCGGGATGGCGCCGCTGGCGAGCAGGTCCTGGTAGACCGTGCCGGGCACGCTGGCGGCGTGCCAGCCGTCGACCGCGGTGAACTGCTCCATGTCACCCAGCCGTGTTTCGGCGGCACGAAACCGCCAGCCGTCGTGCAACGGCTGCTGGAACAGGGGGCGGGCCATGGGGAATCCTGTGGGGTGGGACCGGCTCAGAGCCGGGCTTCGCTCTTGGCGTCGAACATCGAGGCGCGCGGCAGATCGAATCCGAAGGCAATGTCATGGCCGACCGTGCCTTGCCACTGGTCGTCGGCGATGGCGCTCAGCAGCACATTGCCGACGGTGAACCAGACGATCTTCTGCGGCCCGAGCGGCTCGATCAGCGTGAGGCGACCGGTGTGCGGCGTGGCGGTGCCGACCTCGTGGGCCAGGCGGACCTGTTCCGGCCGCACGCCGAGCACCACCTCGCGTCCATCGGCCGCGGGCGTGGCGAAGGGGTAGGCCGACACGTCGGTGCTCAGGGCGTCGCCGACGAAGGTGGCGCCACCACCGCGCGCCACCAGCTTGCCACGCAGCGTGTTCATCGTCGGCGAGCCGAGGAAGCCGGCGACGAACAGGTTCACCGGCCGCGCATAGATCTCGTCCGGCGTGCCGATCTGCTGGATCACGCCGACCTTCATCACCGCGATGCGGTCGGCCAGCGTCATGGCTTCGACCTGGTCGTGGGTGACGTAGACCATGGTGGCGCCGAGCTGCTGGTGCAGCTGCTTCAGCTCGCGGCGCAGTTCGGCGCGCAGCTTGGCATCGAGGTTGGACAGCGGCTCGTCGAACAGGTAGACCTTGGCGTCGCGCACCACCGCACGGCCGATCGCCACCCGCTGGCGCTGGCCGCCGGAGAGCTGGGCCGGGCGGCGCTTGAGCAGCTCCGTCAGGTGCAGCATCTCGGCTGCCTTGGCCACGCGCTTGTCGATCTCGGCCACCGGCACCCGTGCCACGCGCAGGCCGAAGGACATGTTGCGCTCGACGTTCATGGTCGGGTAGAGCGCGTAGCTCTGGAAGACCATGCCGATCTCGCGGTCCTTGGGATCGGCCCAGGTGACGTCGCGGTCGCCGATGCGGATGCTGCCTTCGGCGACGTCGTTGAAGCCGGCGATGGTGTGCAGCAGCGTGGACTTGCCGCAGCCCGAGGGGCCGAGCAGGACCAGGAACTCGCCGTCGGCGACTTCGAGGTTCATGCCCTTGAGGATGGTGTTGCCGCCGAGGACGATGTCGAGGTTGTCAATGTGGACGCTGGCCATGGTGGGGTCTCGAAAAAATGGAAATCAGCCCTTGACCGCGCCGGCGGCGATGCCGCGCACGAACCAGCGGCCCGAGAAGAAGTACACCGCCAGCGGCACCAGCGACGTGAGGATCGTGGCGGCCATGTCGATGTGGTAGCGGCGCACACCGAAGGTGGTGTTGACCAGGTTGTTGAGCTGGACCGTCATCGGGTAGTTGTCCTTGCCGGCGAAGATCAGGCCGAAGAGGTAGTCGTTCCAGATGCCGGTGACCTGCAGGATGGTCGCCACGATCAGCATGGGCGTGCCCATCGGCAGCATGAGCTGGAAGAAGATGCGCCAGAAGCCGCCACCGTCGATGCGCGCGGCCTTGAACAGCTCGTTCGGCACGGCGATGTAGTAGTTGCGGAACAGCAGCGTCAGCACCGGCATGCCGAAGATGCAGTGGACCAGCAGGATCGCCCAGTAGGTGTTGTAGAAGCCACCCAGGCGGAACCACGCCACCAGCGGGTAGATCATCACCTGGAAGGGCACGAAGGCGCCCAGCAGCATGATGCCGAACAGCAGGTCGCCCCAGCGCGAGCGCCAGAAGCTCAGCGCGTAGCCGTTGAGCGCGCCCAGGAACACCGACAGGACCGTCGCCGGCACGACCAGGCGCACCGAGTTCCAGAAGCCGCCCTGGATGCCCTCGCAGGCCAGCGCGATGCAGGCCTTGGACCAGGCTTCCGACCAGTTGCCGAACTGCGGCGAGGCGGGCCAGGCGAACAGCACCGCCTGGCGCACCTCGTCGGCCGACTTCAGCGAGGTCACCACCATCACGTACAGCGGCAGCAGGAAGAAGGCGGAAGAGACCAGCAGGAAGGCGTAGATGCCGATGCGGGCGGGAGTGACCAGCGGCCGGCGCCGACGCGGCGCATTGGCGGGCGTGGAAAGGGAGGTGCTCATGTCAGTAACTCTCTCAGTGGCCGGCGTTCTGACGCGCCTGGACCTTGGAGCGCCAGTACAGCAGCGGCGCGAGCACGGTGAACACGGTGACCAGCATCACCACGGACGCGGCCGAGGCCAGCGCGATGTTGTTGCGGCCGAAGAGGTGGTCGATGATGAACTTGGCCGGCACCTCGCTGGCATCGCCGGGGCCGCCGCTGGTCATCACGATCACCACGTCGAAGGTGCGCACCAGCGCCACGGCCAGCAGCACGAAGGCGGTCGCGAAGGCCGGGCCGAGCTGCGGCAGCACGACGCTGAGGTAGTAGCGCGGCTTGGACACGCCTTCCAGGCGCGCCGCCTTCCACTGCTCCTCGTCCACGCCGCGCAGTGCGGCCAGCAGGATGGCCATCGTCGTGCCGCTGCCCTGCCAGACCATGGCCAGACCGATGGCGTAGAGCACCATGTCCGTGCGCACCGTCCAGTCGAGCGTGAAGCTCTCCCAGCCCATCAGGCGGAAGGCGTTCTGCAGGCCCAGCGAGGGGTTGAACAGCCACTGCCAGATCAGGCCCGTGACGACGAAACTCATCGCGTAGGGGTAGAGGAAGATGGTGCGGAACCAGCTCTCGGCCTTGACCTGCTGGTCGATGAAGATGGCCATCAGCGTGCCCAGCACGAGCACGCCGACGATGTAGACCACGGCGAGCACGCCCAGGTGCTGGATCGAGACGGTCCAGCGGTCGGTCTCGAACAGGCGCTGGAACTGGTCCAGGCCGACCCAGTCGTCGCGCGGGAACAGCTTGGACGAGGACAGCGAGATCCGGATGCTCCAGATCACCGAGCCCACATAGGCCAGCAAGGCGGTGATGGCCAGCGGCAGCAGGGCGGCGTGCAGGGCCAGGTTCAGGCGTTTGGGTCGTGCGGAGCGCGCCATGGCGGTACTCGCTGGTCATGCGGCAGCCCGATCCGGCAGGCAGACGCCTGCGGAATCGGTCGCGCGCGAAAGGGGAACAGGCGGAGCGCGGAGCCGGTCGTGACCGGCCCCGCGCTGCGAGGCATCAGCGCTTGAGCGCGGCGCTCATCGACTTGATGGCGTCGTCGACCGACTGGTCGGAGTTCCAGAACTTGCTCACGGCATCCTCGAAGGCCCCCTTGGCATCGGGGCTCAGGAGTTCGTTGTCGCTCTGCAGCAGACGGCCTTCCTTGACGGCCTGGACACCGGCCTGCGCGCAGACGTCCATCTTGCTGGTGTCGACGTCGGTGCGGATCGGGATGGAGCCCTTCTTGTTGTTGAAGGCCACCTGCATCGCCGGCGAGATCATCATTTCAGCCAGCTTGTGCTGGGCGGCGTCCGCATCCTTGGACTTGGACTTCGGGAACACGAACACGTCGCCGCCGATGGCGTAGGGCATCTTCGGACCACCGGCCATGAAGCAGCCGTATTCCTTGCCTGCGGTCTTGCCGGCGTTGACGAACTCGCCCTTGGCCCAGTCGCCCATCATCTGGAAAGCGGCCTTGCCGTCGATCACCATGCCGGTGGCCAGGTTCCAGTCGCGGCCCGGGGAGCCGGCGTCCACATAGCCCTTGAGCTTCTTGAAGGTCTCGACCGTCTTGCGGAACTGCGCGTTCGATGTGTCCTTGTCCTTGAAGGTCTTCAGGTACAGGTCCTGGCCACCCACGGACAGCAGCACGCCGCGGAAGGTGATGCCTTCCTGCCAGCCCTGGCCACCCAGCGCCAGCGGGGTGACGCCGCCCGCTGCCTTGACCTTGTCCATGGCCGCGAACATCTCGTCCATGTTGGTCGGCTCCTTGGCGCCGGCCTTGGCCAGCACGGCCTTGTTGAACCAGACCCAGTTCTCGTTGTGCAGGTTGACCGGCACGGCGTAGTAGTGGCCGCCGACCTTCACGGCGTTCTTGATCTTCTCGGGCAGCAGCTTGTCCCAGTTGCCCTTGGTCGCGACGTCGTCGAGGTTGTTCAGCAGGCCTTCCTTGATGATCTCCTCGTACTGCTTGCCGTAGTTGTACTGGGCTGCCGTCGGGGGATCGCCACCCATGGTGCGGTTGGCCATCACGGTGCGGGCCTGGGCGCCACCGCCGCCGGCGATGGGGGTGTCGACCCAGGTGCCGCCGGCCTTGGTGTAGGCGTTGGCGAATTCCTTGATGGCGGCGGCTTCACCGCCGGAGGTCCACCAGTGGATGACTTCGGCCTTCTGGGCCTGCGCGGCGCCGATGGCACCGAAGCTGATCAGCGCGGCCGCGGCCACTTGCTTCATGCGGATGTTCATGGTCATCGCTCTTGTCTCCTCAAGTTGTAAGGGCGGCTGGGGTAGCGGTCGCCCGACGCTGTTGCAAAAACGCCTGGAAGGCACGCGCGCTGTCCTTGAGCGTGCGCACCTGGGTCGTGTAGTCGACGTGGACCAGCCCGAAGCGGCGTTCGTAGCCGAACGCCCACTCGAAGTTGTCCATCAGCGACCAGACGAAATAACCGCGCACGTCCACCCCGGCGTCGATCGCGCGGCTGACCGCGGCGAAGTGGCGCTTGAGGTAGGACTGGCGCTGGGTGTCGTCGACGCGACCGCCTTCGACACGGTCGTCGCTGGCCATGCCGTTCTCGGTGATGTAGATCGGCGGCAGGTTCGGGTAGACCGCCTTGAAGCGGCGCAGCAGGTCTTCGAGGCCCTGCGGGTAGACCTCCCAGCCCATCTGCGTGCGTTCGACGTCCACCAGCGGCACATCGGCGAAGCCGTGCGCGCCGTCGCTGCGCAGGTTGCTGCGGAAGTAGTAGTTGATGCCGAGGAAGTCGAGCGGCTGGCTGATCAGGGCCATGTCACCGGGCAGCACCAGCGGCGCGCTGCCGGGCCAGAGCTTGTCCCACAGGTCCGAGGGATAGGTCCCGGCCAGCAGGGGCTGCAGCACCCAGTCGTTGTGCTGGAGTTCGTAGAGCCGGGCGGCTTCCTGGTCGGCGGGGTCGGCGCTGTCCGAGGTGCCGCGGCCGACGTTGGCGACGATGCCGGCGGGCGTGCCGGGATTGTTCTCGCGGATCGCCTGGAGCGCCAGGCCGTGACCGAGCAGCAGGTGGTGCATGGCCTGCGTCGCGCACCGCGGATCGGACAGACCTGGCGCATGGTGGCCGTTGCCGTAGCCGAGGAAGGCCGAGCACCACGGCTCGTTGAGCGTCATCCAGCCCTCGACCAGCCCGCCCAGTTCGCGGCTGACCAGCGCGGCATAGTCGGCGAAGCGCCAGGCGGTGTCGCGGTTGAGCCAGCCGCCGCGGTCTTCGAGGTGCTGCGGCAGGTCCCAGTGGTAGAGCGTCACGTAGCGCTGCACACCGCGCTCACCCAGGCGGGTCAGCAGGCGGCGGTAGAAGTCCAGGCCTGCGGTGTTGGGTGTGCCGTCGGCGTGCATGACCCGCGGCCAGGCGATCGACAGGCGGTAGGCATCGACGCCCAGGTCGGCGATCAGCTCGACGTCGGCCGCCCAGCGTTCGTGGTGTTCGCAGGCCTGTGCGCCGGTGTCGCCGCCGAGGGTCTTGCCTGGTGTGGCGGAGAAGGTGTCCCAGATGCTGGGCAGACGGCCGTCCACGTCGATGGCGCCTTCGATCTGGTACGAGGCCGTGGCCACACCCCACAGGAAATCGGGCTTGGCCATCACCGATCCGGGTGGCGGGGCGAGGCGGTGAGACAGCGGGCTCTGATCGTGATCGGACAAGTCTGACTCCGGCAACGGACACCGTTGGAACCGGTTCCAACGAGCCGCCAGTGTCGCGTTGTCAGGACGTTGTCAGGAGAGGGGAAACCCGGTTCTTCGGGAATCCCCGCAGTCGGTCTTCAGGATCGGCTCAGCGGTCCGGCCGAGGCGCTTTGCCGGAGACATGCGCCTCGCCCGTGTCGCGTCGCAGGTCGCGGAATGGCCCGAACAGCCATGAACGCATCCCGATCACCAGCGTGTAGGGCTGCTTCTGGTCTTCGGGCAGGCGTTGGTCGGCCAGATGCTGCTGCGCGAAGTCGCTGGCGATGCGCGCCAGACGTTCATTGAAGACCTGTGCCACCCGGGTGTTGATCTCGCCATGGACCAGCATGAGCTGCTCGCCCTCGCCGTCGAAGCCGCCGCGGAAGTAGTCCGGCACCACCTCGGCGCGGAAGAACTGCATCACCGGTCCGTGCGGCCGCCAGCGAAAGGTCTTGGCCACCTTCATCCGGTAGCGGTTCTGCGGCTTCAGCTCGATGATGCCGAGCCGGTCGAGCTGCACGAAGTAGCCCACCAGCTCCGCCTCGGTGTAGCCGTAGCCGGTCAGCACCTGCT
>NZ_JBFPGY010000169.1:0-9857 GCF_041083715.1 Sphaerotilus sp. | reverse complement strand
GCAAGTCCATGCTGGCCCAGCGCCTCATCGGTCTGTTGCCACCGCTGGAGGAAACGCAGGCGCTGGAATCGGCCGCGGTGCTCAGTCTGGCCGGACGGTTCGATCCGGGAACCTGGTCACGGCGGGTGCTCCGCTCGCCGCACCACAGCGCCTCGTCCGTGGCGCTGGTGGGCGGGGGATCACCACCGCGTCCTGGTGAGGTATCCCTCGCCCACCACGGCGTCTTGTTTCTGGATGAGCTGCCCGAGTTCCCGCGCGCCGCGCTCGAAGCGCTGCGCGAACCGCTGGAAAACGGCCGCATCACCATCTCGCGCGCCGCGCAGCAGGCCGAGTTCCCGGCACGCTGCCAGCTCGTCGCCGCGATGAACCCGTGTCCGTGCGGCATGCTCGGCTCCACCATGCGCGCCTGCCGCTGCACGCCCGAAGCCGTCGCGCGCTACCAGGGTCGGCTGTCGGGGCCGCTGCTGGACCGGATCGACCTGCGGGTCGAGGTGCTGGCCATCGCCCCGGAAGAGCTGTCTTCGGCGCCGGATGGCGAGCCCAGCGAGGCCATTGCCACGCGGGTCGTGGCCGCCCGGCAGCGCCAGCAGGAGCGTCAGGGGGTGTGCAATGCGGAGCTGGAGGCCGGCGTGCTGGCCGAGCACTGCCGGGTGCAGTCGGTGGCGACGAACTTTCTCAACACCGCCGCTGCCCGACTGGGCTGGTCCGGCCGCAGCCTGCACCGGGTGATGCGCGTCGCCCGCACCGTGGCCGATCTGGCCGGAGCCGCCGACACCGAGGTCGGTCACATCGCCGAGGCCATCCAGTTGCGCCGCGCGCTGCCAGGGCGGTGATCACGCGTCCGTCAGGCCGGCGTGTTGCCCATCGCAGCCAACTGCGCGGCGCGCTGCTGGTCGGCCTTGCGGTCGGCCGCCACCTTCTGCGCGGTCGGGCGCTGCTCGATCAGCTTGACGTAGCGCTTCCAGTCCACGCCCTGCGCGGCCAGCAGGTCCTCGCCGCAGACCAGCTTGGTCGACATGGCCACCAGCGGCAGATGGGCCACCGCCGTGCAATCGGCCAGCGTGAAGGTGTCTCCCGCCACATACGGTGCAAAGCGTGCCAGCCGCTTGAACGCGGCGATGTTCTTTTCCAGTTGCCCGCGGGCCTTGGCGATCGTGCCCTCCGACACCTTGCCGCCAAAGAACGCCTGGGCATAGAGCATGCGCGCCACCAGCTCCAGATGGATGTCCATGAACAGCGACAGCTCGCGCACCTTGGCCGCGCCGAACGGGTCTGCCGGCACCAGCGGCACTTCGGGATACGCGGCCTCCAGATAGTCGACGATCACCGCGCTCTCGCACAGTGCACCGTGCGGGGTGACCAGATAGGGCACCTTGCCGAGCGGGGAGTTCACCAGCACGGCCTCGCCCCCCCGCGGCAGCACTTCGACCTCCTCGAACGCCAGCCCCTTTTCCAGCAGGACCAGCTTGACCTTGTTGTAGTAGTTGGACAGGGCGAAACCGTGCAGGCGCAGGACAGGGGCGGCGGTGGTCATGGGGGTCTCCGGGTGGTGTGCCGGCACTCTAGCGTCCGGCCCGGCCACCGGCAGTAACAGCGGCGACAATCCCGCCCCATGAACGCCGCCCCGATCCTGCCCGCCTTCTTCGACAAGCTCTGCCGCCGCGAGGACCTGCCCGCGCGGCTGGCCGTGCTGCCTCGGCCGATGGTGTTCACCAACGGCGTGTTCGACCTACTGCACCGCGGCCATGTGACCTATCTGGCGCAGGCGCGTGCGCTTGGCGCCAGCCTGGTGCTCGGTCTGAACAGCGACGCCTCGGCCCGCGGCCTGGGCAAGGGCCCGGACCGCCCGCTCAACGCCGAAGCCGACCGCGCCTGCGTGCTCGCCGCGCTGGAGAGCATCAGCCTGGTCGTGCTGTTCGACGAGCCGACGCCCTGCGTGCTGCTGCAGGAAATCCGCCCGGACCTCTACGTCAAGGGCGGCGACTACGACATCGAGGCGCTCGAAGAGACCCGCCTCGTGCGCAGCTGGGGTGGTCGGGCACAGGCGCTGTCCTTCGTCGATGGCTACTCGACCACCGCGCTCGTCCGCCGCATCCGCACCTGACGCCCCTGACCTCCGACCTGCACACCGACCATGCCCGCCCGTCTCTACCTGGATGCGCCGCTGAGCGCCGATGCCGAACTCGCCCTCCCCGCCGGCGTTGCCCGCCACGTGCAGGTGCTGCGCCTGCAACCGGGCGAATCGATCACGCTGTTCAATGGCCAGGGCGGCGAGTGGCACGCGGAGATCCTGCGCATGGGCCGCCAGTCGGTCGAGGTGCGGGTGGCGGCACACGATCCGGTCGAACGCGAGTTGCCGATCGCCGTGACGCTGGTCGCGGGCATGCCGGCGAACGACCGTTTCGACTGGCTGATCGAGAAAGCCACCGAGCTGGGCGTGGCGGCGATCGAGCCGGTGGTGTGCGAACGTTCGGTGCTGCGCCTGTCCGGTGAGCGGGCCGAGCGCAAGCGGGAGCACTGGCAAGCCGTGGCCGTGGCGGCGGCCGAACAGAGCGGGCGGACCCGCGTGCCGATGATCGCACCAGTGCGCACCCTGTCGCAGGCCGCGGCACGGGCCACCTCGGACGCCGGCACACCCCATTGGCTGCTGAGCCTGGCGGAAGCCGTGCCAATGGCACAACGCATGGCGCAGGACCTCGGCCATGGTGCCGGCCGCCTGCGGGTCTACAGCGGTCCGGAGGGTGGGTTCAGTCCGGCAGAGGAAACATTGGTGCGCGGCATCGGCGCCTGTGCCATCAGCCTGGGCGCACGCATCCTGCGTTCGGAAACTGCACCGCTGGCGGTGCTGGCCGCGCTGGGACTCAGGTCAGCCAGCGCCCCGGCGAGCTGAACATCGCGCGGCTGATCGGGATTTCAGGTCCGCCCAGCGGCGCTGCCGCGCTGTCACGGGCCTCGCGCGCATCGGCCTCCTCGGCGCGCTCGACCAGTTCACGCACGAAGGTCCAGATCACCGGATCGAGTTCGATCGAGCCAGGCTCGCCCGTGCGCTTGAGCCAGTCGTCCAGCCGGCGGCGCGAAGCCCCCAGCCGACGCGCGAACTGGTCGTGTTCCATGTCCATGCGCTGCATGGCTTCCAGCAGAAAAGCTTGTTGGGACTTGGGTCTTCTGTGTAATGACATGGGAGGGATCCAGAACTGCAAATTCAGTCTAACGGCACGCGCACCGACCGCGTGCGGTTTGGCCGAACTGGTTGCAACGCGAAGCAACAGGGTCGATGCCTACATTACAACTTGATGCTCCCCGCCCAAAGCCTCGATCAGCGCGGTCAACCCATGGGTCAACTCGGTGGTGATGATGGCCACATCGGCGTCGAAGCGCTCCTCGGCGCTGCCTTCCGTGTCCAGAACTCCATCGAGAAATTCGATCTTGCGCAACTGCATCCCTTCGGTCAGCACGAACGAGACACGGCCATTCCAGGTCATGGCCAACCGGGTCGGCATCTTGCCCTGTGTGATGTGCTGGCGCACCTCGTCGGTGTCCAGCGGATGGCGCGCGTAGCGCACCACCGACTTCATCTCGTCACTGGACTTCAGCTCGCATTCACGGTCGACCGTGAAATCGGCGGCCGGCTCACCCGTGAGCAGCCAGTCGGCCATCACCGCGGCGGGCGACTCCTGGGTGTGCAGCGCCCGGACGGACAAGCCGTCGAGCGCCTTGACCAGCAGCGTCACCACCTCGTCGGCACGGCCCGGGCTGCTGGTGTCGAGCACCAGGAAGCCCGTGTCAGGCGACAGCCACACGTTGACGGCCGAACGCTTGGTGAAGGCCATCGGCAGCAGCTCCAGCGTCGCCTGCTCCTTGAGTTCCTTCGTCTGCTTGCGGCCCGGCTTGCGGCCGGTTGCGCGCTCGATCTGGGCGGCGATCTCGTCGATGCGGCGCTTGACCACGGAGCCCGGCAGCACCCGCTGCTCGATCATCAGCCGCATCAGCCACTGCCCGCGCACGGTCTCGGCCAGCGGTGCCTCGGCCGGCCCGCGGGGTGGCACCCAGCCCGCCGACTCCTCCTGGGTCGAGCCGCATTCGACGAAGCGGGCCCGCTCCAGCCCGGCCTCGATCTGTTCGAGCGATGCCGACCAGCCCGGCTCCATGCGAAACACCGTCAGATTCTTGAACGTGAACACGCAGCTTCCTTCTCCAAAAGCAGTGATTGTCGTTTCCCCCGTGCCTGCAGGTCCACGTGCCGCACCTGTCACGGATGTGCAGGATTCGGAGAAGTCTAGGTTGGATGCAGCGGCAGGTCATGCAAAAAACGCATGTAACCACCATGTAATTCAGAGATCCCCCCACCTACACTGACCGCGGGGGCATCCCGAAAGCAGCGCAGCGCACTGTTTTCGAGATGCCTTTTTTCAACATAGGAGCCTCTCGATGAACCAACCCCTGATGGCCGGCGTGCACGTCAACGCCCCCTCCTTCGTCAAGAACGCCAAGCTGATCGCCTGGGTCGCCGAGATCGCCGCCCTGACGCAGCCCGCCGCCATCCACTGGTGCGACGGCAGCGCCGAAGAGTACGACCGCCTGTGCCAGCAACTCGTCGATGCCGGCACCTTCAAGAAGCTCAACCCGGCCAAGCGCCCGAACAGCTTCCTCGCCTGCTCCGACCCGAGCGATGTGGCCCGTGTCGAAGACCGCACCTACATCTGCTCGCAGCGCAAGGAAAACGCCGGCCCGACCAACAACTGGATGGCCCCGGCCGAGATGCGCACCCTGCTGCAGACCGGTGACACGCCGCTGTTCAAGGGCAGCATGCAGGGCCGCACGATGTACGTCGTGCCGTTCTCGATGGGCCCGCTCGGCTCGCCGATCGCCCACATCGGCATCGAGCTGTCGGACAGCCCGTACGTGGCCGTCAACATGCGCATCATGACCCGCATGGGCAAGGCCGTGTACGACGTGCTCGGCGTGGACGGTGACTTCGTGCCCTGCGTCCACACGGTCGGCGCGCCGCTGCAAGCCGGTCAGAAAGACGTGACCTGGCCCTGCAGCAAGACCAAGTACATCGTCCATTACCCCGAGACGCGCGAGATCTGGTCCTACGGCTCAGGCTACGGTGGCAACGCGCTGCTGGGCAAGAAGTGCTTCGCGCTGCGCATCGCCTCCAACATGGGCCGCGACCAGGGCTGGCTGGCCGAGCACATGCTGATCCTGGGCGTGACCTCGCCGGAAGGCAAGAAGAGCCACGTCGCGGCCGCCTTCCCGAGCGCCTGCGGCAAGACCAACTTCGCCATGCTGATCCCGCCGGCCGAGCTGGGCGACTGGAAGGTCACCACCATCGGTGACGACATCGCCTGGATCAAGCCGGTGAACGGCCAGCTGCGCGCCATCAACCCGGAAGCGGGCTACTTCGGCGTCGCCCCGGGCACCAACTTCAAGACCAACCCGAACTGCATGGCCTCCCTGGACAAGGACGTCATCTTCACCAACGTCGCGCTGACCGACGATGGCGACGTGTGGTGGGAAGGCATGACCGACGAGCTGCCCGGCCACCTGATCGACTGGCAGGGCAAGGACTGGACGCCGGAAACCGCCAAGGGCGCCGACGGCAAGCTGCGCCCCGCTGCGCACCCGAACGCCCGCTTCACCGTGGCCGCCACCAACAACCCCGCGCTCGACCCCGAGTGGGACAACCCGGCCGGCGTGGCGATCGATGCCTTCATCTTCGGCGGCCGCCGCTCGACCACCGTGCCGCTGGCGACCGAGGCGCGCAATTGGGTCGAAGGTGTCTACATGGCGGCAACCATGGGGTCGGAAACGACCGCCGCCGCTGTCGGCCAGATGGGCGTCGTGCGCCGCGACCCGTTCGCCATGCTGCCGTTCACCGGCTACAACATGAGCGACTACTTCCAGCACTGGCTCAACGTCGGTGCCAAGCTCCAGGCCGAAGGGGCGAAGCTGCCGGCGATCTACTGCGTCAACTGGTTCCGCAAGGGCGCCGACGGCAAGTTCGTGTGGCCGGGCTACGGCGACAACGCCCGCGTCATGCAGTGGATGCTGGGCCGCATCGAAGGCACGGCCGGCGGTTCGGAAAACATCTTCGGTGTCAGCCCGAACTATGGCGACCTGAACTGGACCGGACTGAACTTCAGCCAGGCCCAGTTCGACAGCGTCATCGGCATCGACCACGCCGCATGGCAGCAGGAAATGCAGCTGCACGGCGAGCTGTTCGAACAGCTCGCCCACAACCTGCCCGCCGAACTGAAGGCGACCAAAGCCGCGATCGAAGCCAAGCTGAACGCCTGATCGGAGCAATTGGCAACCAGACGTTACGGCCGCAACTTCTTGCCGAAAATACGGCGCGATACCGTGCAAAGTGGGACAGTCCCGGGGCTGATCCCGCTTCCCACGGAAGCCAACCCCACGGTCGTGCTGCAGCAGCACCCAGCCGGCCGGCGTTGAAGGAGTCGCCATGACGACCATCGTGTTCGAGCACGTCCCGGTGAGCGAATTGCCCCTTGCGTGGCGCCATCGGCTGGCAGAGCAGGCCGCGCTGCCGCACCGTCCGGTGACCATCCGCATCGAATCCCCGGATCCGGCGCCAGCCGCCCAGCTGTTCGACCTGCTGGAAGGTGGTCCGGATCTGGCCGATGTATCGGGTTACCTGCGCACCATCCGTGCGCCGCAGTACGACTTCACCCCCTCGGGCGACGGCGACTGACGCCACTGGACGGCTTCACCGCCGAACCAGCCCGATCGCCAGTTCCCGCCATCCGCGCGGATGTGGCACCGCTTCGTACGGCGGTGCCGGCCAGTCCCAGTGCGTCGACGGCAGCAGCGCCCGCAACATGTTGATGTCGAGGTGGTACGGCGGTCCTTCGATCCGCCCGACCGCCGCGCCGGGCCGCAGCACCTGCATCCCCATCAGGCACAGCCACCCGCCCGGCCGCAGCCAGCGGTGCAGCTGCGCAGCGTAGCCAGCCCAGTGGTCCGGGTGGATCGCGCACCAGCAGGTCTGCTCGAACACCGCGTCCAGCGGCTCGGAGGGCTGCCACTGCAGGACATTCCCCTGCACCAGCACACAGGCGTCGTCGCCCAGACTGGCCTCGCGCAGACGCCGCGCGGTCCGCGCGACGGCTGCCGGGGCGTAGTCGATCGCGGTGACGTGGCAGCCAGCCTGCACCAGCGCCAGCACTTCGTGCCCACTGCCGCAACCGGGCACGGCCACACGCTGGCCTGCCACGAGCGTGCCGTCAGCAAACCATGGCCCCAGCTGCGGACTGGCGACGCCACGGTCCCAGGGCAGATCGTTCGCCTCGAAACGCTGCTGCCAGAAATCGACGCCGGGGCCTGCCATGGCAGACGCCTTCAGCGTGGCTCGGCCGACTTGGCGACGAGCGTGAAATGCTCGACCTGCGGCGGCTGCGCGAAGAAGGGACCGACGATGGCGCGCCACTCGGCAAAGGCCGGCGACTCGCGGAAGTCGATGGTGTGGTTCTCCAGCGTCTCCCACCAGATCATCAGCAGATAACGCTCGGGCGACTCGACGCCCTTGTTGACCTTGTAGCCAAAGAAGCCCTTGGCCTGGCTGATGACGGTTTCCACGCCGCGCTGGATGGCAGCGTCGAAGTCGGCCTGGCGGCCGGGCTGGATGCGGATGTCGGCAAGTTCGAGGATCACGGTGCAGTCTCCGGGAAAACGGTGCCCGCATCGTAGCTGCAGCCGGGAAAGGCCGGGGCGGCACGCCGCGAAGAAGCCTCCGCCCACCCAGTCCGGGGTCCGCGGCCCGGCACTCCCGGGATGGCGGCGCGGCCTGGCGGATTTCACACTGCCCGGCATGCGCCTGTCCCCCGTCCTCGCCGTCTGGCTCCTGCTGTGCCTGCTGGTCAGCGGCTCGGGCGCTGCCTGGGCAGCAGCAGACGCCGAGGCGCCGCGCTGGGAGGAAATCGCCGCCAGGCTGGTCCGCCAGCCCGGATTCGCAGCCCTGCCGATCCGGATCACGACCGGCACGGGTCACGCGCCGGCAGAGATGCAGGTCGGCGGCGGACGCTGCATGCTGCACCTGCACACCCGCGGCAATCCGGTTGCCGATGTGCTGCTGCGCCAGGCGGCACCGGAGGACCGCCGGGTGTGGGTGCAGGCCATCCTCGTCCACGAGATCGCACACTGCTGGCGCTGGCAAGGCCAGGACGCGGCGCTGCAGCAGTTTGCCGCGCTGATCGGCACCGCCGGCCGTGACACGCGCCGGCTCGACGAGGTCCACCAGCGCCTGCGCGACGAGGAAACCTTCGCCGACGTCGCCGCGCTGGCCTGGGTGGCGCAGGCCGCACCGGGGCAATTCGATGCCATGCTCGGCGCCTTCGAGCGTCTGCGTGGCAACGCCACCCTCTCAGCGGGCACACACGACACCCGCGCAGCGCTGGACCGGGTGCGGCGCGAAGGCTTCGCGCCCGGACGGGCTCCCTTCGACGCCGCCCGCACGCTGCTCGCCGACACCGACTGGTGAGTCCGGGGCGCTCCCCTAGAATCCTTCGATGGCCATCCGCTCCACCGTTCACAAAGCCGAGCTGTCGATCGCCGACATCGACCGCTACCACTACGCCGACCACGCCCTCACGCTGGCCCGGCACCCTTCCGAAACCGAAGAACGCCTGATGGTGCGCCTCGTCGCCTTCGCGATGCACGCGCACGAGCGGCTGCTGCCGGCCGGAGGGCTCTCCACCGACGACGAACCGGATTTCTGGCGCTGCGACGACACCGGCTCCATCCAGCAGTGGATCGAGGTCGGCCTGCCCGACGAACGGATGTTGCGCAAGGCCAGCGGGCGCTCGGACGAGGTGGTGCTCGTCACCTACGGCGGGCGCAAGGCCGAGGTCTGGCGCACCGAAAACGCTGCAGCGCTGGCCAAGCTGCGCAAGCTCACCATGTGGTTCATTCCCGAAGCCGATTGCGAAGCACTGCAGACGCTGGTCGAACGGACGATGCGGCTGGGCGTGACGATCCAGGACGGTCACCTGCTGTTCGCGGGAGACAAGGGCAGCGTCGAGGTGACGCCGGTGCTCTGGCAAGGCGACAAGGCGGTCTGATGGCGCCACAGGCGACAATGGCGGCTTCGCGCGTCACCCCCTGACGCCGCCGCTCTTGCCCACCGCCCACCATGTCCGACCTCTCCACCGAGATCCGCCGCCGCCGCACCTTCGCGATCATTTCCCACCCTGACGCCGGCAAGACCACGCTGACCGAGAAGCTGCTGCTGTTCTCCGGCGCGATCCAGATCGCCGGCTCGGTCAAGGCGCGCAAGGCCAGCCGCCACGCCACCAGCGACTGGATGGAGATCGAGAAGCAGCGCGGCATCTCGGTCGCCTCCTCCGTCATGCAGATGGAGTACGGCGACTGCGTCATCAACCTGCTCGACACCCCCGGCCACCAGGACTTCTCGGAAGACACCTACCGCGTGCTGACCGCCGTGGACGCCGCGCTGATGGTGATCGACGCGGCCAACGGCGTGGAGCCGCAGACCCGGCGCCTGCTGCAGGTCTGCCGCGCCCGCAACACGCCGATCCTGACGTTCATCAACAAGATGGACCGCGAGGTGAAAGACCCGCTCGCGCTGATGGACGAGATCGAGCAGGAGCTGGGCATGACCGTCGTGCCCTTCACCTGGCCGGTCGGCATGGCCAAGTTCTTCCACGGCGTGATGGACCTGCGCGAAGACCAGATGCGCCTGTTCGCCCCAGGCGAGGACCGCGCCGGTGGCGACGAGGAAGTGTTGCACGGGCTGGAGAACCCGGCGTACACCGAGCGCTTCGGTGCCCCCTACGAGCAGGCGCTGGGCGAGGTCGAGCTGGTGCGCGAAGCGGCGC
>NZ_JBFPGY010000168.1:0-9862 GCF_041083715.1 Sphaerotilus sp. | reverse complement strand
CGACAGCGTCTATTTCGACCTGTCGCGCGAGACCGCCCGGATGTTGCGTGCGGACGAGGTCGACAACGTCTACTACCAGGTCCTCGGGCCGCGCGGCGAATTCGTCAGCGGTGACCGGGACCTGATGTTGCCCTCCGAGGACGACGCGCAGGTGCTGGGCGAGATGCGCGTGCGCGACGACGAGGTGCACGGCGACAGCGTGCGCGTGGCCTACCAGTGGATCAGTGGCGGCGCGGGCGAGCGGGCGGTGCTGGTGCAGGTGGCCGAGACCTTGACCAAGCGCTCGCGGCTGGCCACCGAGATCATCAAGGGCGTGATCCTGCCGCAGTTCGTGATCCTGCCGGTGGCGGTGCTGCTGGTGTGGCTGGCGCTGGTGCGTGGGCTGGCGCCGCTGAACGCGCTGCAGCAGCGCATCCGCGAACGCGCCAGCGACGACCTCTCCCCCATCGACGTGCACGAAGTGCCGGAGGAGGTGTCGCCGCTGGTGCAGTCGATCAACGACCTGCTGGAGCGCCAGCAGACCGCGCTGTTGACGCAGAAGCGCTTTCTGGCAGATGCGGCGCACCAGCTCAAGACGCCGCTGGCCGGACTGCGGATGCAGGCCGAACTCGCCACCCGCGAGATCGATGCCGGCCACGGCGACCCGGAGATCATGAAGGCGTCGCTGGCGCAGATGGCGCATGCCTCGCAGCGCGCGGCACACATGGTCAACCAACTGCTCTCGATGGCCCGGGCGGACGCCAAGGCGGGCACCGTGGCACGCGACGAGGTCGACATGGAGGCGCTGGCCACCGACGTGGTGCGCGACTTCGTGCCGCAGTCGCTGGATGCCGGCATCGATCTGGGTTTCGAAGGCGCAGACACGCAGGTGCCCAATGGCCTGCGCCGCCCGGGCGATACACGGGTGCTGGGTCACCCGATGCTGTTGCGCGAGCTGATCACCAACTTGGTGGACAACGCGCTGCACTACACCCCACGCGGTGGCACGGTCACCGTGCGCATCGTGCC
Organism: Sphaerotilus sp.; assembly: GCF_041083715.1. Classification (GTDB taxonomy): domain Bacteria; phylum Pseudomonadota; class Gammaproteobacteria; order Burkholderiales; family Burkholderiaceae_C; genus Sphaerotilus. The sequence goes on along the minus strand of NZ_JBFPGY010000168.1, from coordinate 8,854 downwards.
GGATCCATTCGGGCAGGTGGTGGTGCTGCAGATCGAGGATTCAGGTCCGGGCATTCCGGCGGGCGAGCGGGATCTCGTCTTCCAGCCCTTCTACCGGGCGCTGGGCACCACCGTCGATGGCTCGGGCCTCGGGCTGGCCATCGTGGCGGAGATCGCCCAGCAGCACGGCACCTCGGTCGTGCTGGACGATGCCCGCCCGCCTGCCCAGGTGCCGGCAGGTGAAGGGCCAGGCGCACGGTTCACGATCCGCCTGCACCATGCGCCACTGGCTGGCACGCCAGCGCAGGACGCCTCAGCTCTGCATCAACCGCCTTGAGCGGGCGATGGCCATCAGGATCCCGAGGGACAGGCCCAGCGTCACCAGGGCCGTACCGCCATAGCTCATGAACGGCAGCGGCACGCCCACCACGGGCAGGATGCCGCTGACCATGCCCATGTTGACCATGGCGTAGACGAAGAAGCTCATCGTGATCGCCCCAGCCATGAGCCGGGAGAAAGTAGTCGGTGCCTCGACGGCGATCATCAGGCCGCGCACGATCAGGAAGATGTAGCTGGTGATCAGCGCCAGGTCGCCCACGAGGCCGAACTCTTCGGAATAGGCCGCGAAAATGAAGTCCGAGGTGCGCTCCGGGATGAATTCCAGGTGCGTCTGCGTTCCCTTCAGGAAGCCCTTGCCGGTGACACCGCCGGAGCCGATGGCAATCATGCCCTGGATGATGTGGAAGCCCTTGCCGAGCGGGTCGCGGGTCGGGTCGAGCAGGGTGCAGATGCGGTTCTTCTGGTAGGTGTGCAGGACGTGCCAGTCGACGTCCGGTTCGCAGATGGTCGGCCCTGCCAGCACGATCGCCACGGTGGCCGCGATGCCGATCACGGCCACCGGCAGGATGGCCTTCCATGACAGGCCGGCGAAGAAGATGACAAAAAAGCCCGCGGCGAAGATGAGGATGCCGGTGCCGAGATCAGGCTGCTTGGCCACCAGCAGGAAGGGCATCAGCACCAGCAGGAACGCCTGCACGATGTCGCTGGTGCGGGGGCGTCCCTCGCGGCGCTGGAACCACCAGGCCACCATCAGCGGCGTGGCGATCTTCAGGATCTCGCTGGGCTGGATGATGATGCCGACGTTGAGCCAGCGGCGGGCGCCCTTGTGGGTCGGGTCGATGCCGAACAGTGCCGTCATGATCAGCAGGATCATGCCCACCGTGTAGAGCGGCACGGCCAGCGCCATGAAGCGCTGCGGCGGCACCTGCGCGACGAGGAAGAACACCATCCCGGCCAGCACCATGTTGCGGATCTGCAGCGAGAAGCGGGCGCCGTTGTCGAAGCCGGCCGAGTACATCGCGGTCAGTCCGATGCAGGCCAGTGCCAGCATGGCCAGCAACAGCAGGGGATCGAACCCGCTGAACCAGGGGCGCACCCGCTGCCAGAGTGTGGGTTGCCCGAACGAGGACTGCAGGATCATGGTGTGCTCACGGTGTCGATCGCGGAGCGCTCGGCGGGGTGCCCGCGACCGGAACGGGTGGCGCCGGGCCGGGCGTCCGCCGGGGAACCCACTTGAACGGGCGCGTGGGGGTGATGGGCATGGCGGAGGCCGAAGCCGGCCGTGCGGGCGCTGCCGGTGCCGGTGCCGGTGCCAGCGGTGCGCTCGCGGGCGTCGATGCGTCGGAAGCGGGGAAGGCGAGGGCGCTTGCCGCGGCGGAGGCTGCCGTCGATTCCGCATCGACGCCGGCCGCCCGGGTCGGTGGCAGCGGCACGGACGCCACCGGCAGCCCTGGCCCGATCGGTGCCGAGCCGTGGCCCTTCTGGACGATGGCGATGTCTTCCGGCGTGGGGTAGACGCCGGAGATCACGTAGTCGAGCACCCGCCGTGCGATCGGCGCGGCCGCCTCGGCGCCGAAACCAGCGTTCTCGACGATGATGGCCAGCGCGATGCGTGGCTCGTCCAGCGGTGCGAAGGCGGTGTAGAGCGAGTGGTCGCGCTGGTATTCGGCGAGCTTGGACGCGTTGTACTTCTCGTTCTGGCGCACGCCGACGGCCTGCGCCGTGCCGGTCTTTCCGCCGCTCAGGTAGGGCGCGCCGACGAACACCTTGGTCGACGTGCCGGTCTGGGTCACGCCGTACATGGCGCGCCGGATCACGGCCACGTTCTCGGGTTTGAGGTCGAGCGGCGTGACGGCATGCGAGGACACGAGGTGCCGCTCGCGGGTCATGACATTCTCGATCTCGCGCACCACCCGAGGCTCGAAGCGCAGGCCACCCGACACCAGCGTGGACATGGCCGTGGCCAGCTGCAGCATGGTGAAGTTGTTGTAGCCCTGGCCGATGCCCAGCGAGATGGTCTCGCCGGCGTACCAGCGCTTCTGTTCGGGGCGCTTGTACTTGTTGCGCTTCCACTCGGTCGACGGCAGGTCGCCGGTGGACTCGCCTTCGAGATCGATGCCGGTCTTGCGCCCGAAGCTGTAGAGGTCCATCTGGTCGTGGATCAGGTCCACGCCCATGTCGTTGGCCAGGCCGTAGTAGTAGACGTTGCTCGACTGGACGATCGAGCGCGTCATGTCCACGGCCCCCAGGCCGCCGTCGCCGTGGCTGCGGAAACGGTGGTTGCCGAACATGAAGAAGCCGTTGTCGTAGATGGTCTGGGTGGCCGTGCGCTTGCCCGTGACCAGTGCGGCCATGGCCATGAAGGGCTTGTAGGTCGAGCCGGGCGGGTAGGTGCCGCGCAACGCGCGGTTCAGCATGGGCTTGTCGAGCGACTCGTTGAGTTCTTTCCAGCTGTCCTGGTCGATGCCGCCGACGAACAGGTTCGGGTCGAAGCCTGGCTTGCTCACGAAGGCCAGCACTTCGCCATTGCGCGGGTCGATCGCGACCAGCGCACCCCGCCGGGTGCCGAACAGCTCCTCGATCAGCGCCTGCAGCTTGATGTCGATCGACAGGCGGACCGTGTTGCCCGGCGTCGCCGGTTCGGAGCGCAGGCGGCGCACTGGATGACCGCCTGCGCTGGTCTCGACCTCTTCGAAGCCGGTGGTGCCGTGGAGATCACGCTCGTAGCTCTGCTCGATGCCGAGCTTGCCGATGATGTCGGTGCCGCGGTAGTTGGCCTGGTCCTCGTCGGACCAGTCGGCCATGTCGTCCTTCTCGCGCTGGTTGATGCGGCCGATGTAGCCCAGCACATGGCCGCCGAGTTCGCCGTAGGGATAGTTGCGGAACAGCCGCGCCTTGATCTCGACGCCGGGGAAGCGGTAGCGCTGCGCCGTGAAGCGCGCGACCTCCTCGTCGCTCAGGCGCGTGCGGATCGGGATCGATTCGAAGCTTTTCGAGTCACCCATCAGGCGCTTGAAGCGGCGGCGGTCGCGGGGCTGGACCTCGATGACCTCGCCGAGCTGGTCGATCACCTGCTCCAGCTCATCTTCGAGTTGCGAGCGGGTGATTTCCAGTGTGTAGGCCGAGTAGTTGTCGGCCAGCACGACACCGTTGCGGTCCACGATCAGGCCGCGGTTGGGCACGATCGGCACCACGGCAATGCGGTTGTTCTCGGCCTTGGTGGTGAGTTCGTCGAACTTGATGACCTGCAGCGTGAACAGCCGCGCCAGCAGCAGCCCGAAGCAGCACAGCACCACCAGTGCCGCGACGATCAGCCGTACGCGGAACTGGTCGATCTCCTGTTCGACATTGCGCAGTTCGGTCATCGCACCCAGGCCCGAGCGCTTCACAGCGGACGGTTCTTGTCAGGATCCGGCGCCCGTCGCTGCGGCGCGAGCAGCATCAGGCTCACCAGCGGCCACAGCAGGCTCTCGAAGATCGGCGACAGCAGCACCGGCCAGCCCGGAAATTCGCCACCGGAGGCCATGCGCAGCAGCAGCGAGGTGATGTGTGCCGCGGCAAACAGCGGCAGCACGTGCACCGCCTGGGCTGGCGCAGTGAACCAGAGCAGCCGGCGGTGGATCGTGATGGCGAAGTAGCTCACCAGCGTGTAGGCCATGGCGTGCTGGCCGAGCAGTCCGCCCTGGTGGACGTCCATCAGCAGGCCGAACACGAACGCCGCGCCGACGCCGACCCGGCGTGGCTGGTGCACGTTCCAGAACACGAGGGCGAGCGCGATGAAGTCGGGCATGGCCGGCTGGCGCCCGATCGGCACCAGATTCAGGGCCAGCGCGATGATCAGCGTGGTCCACATGAACCACGGATTCACCGGCAGCAGCAGTTGATCGGCCGAGCGGGGCATCATGGTGTCGTGGCCCTCATTCCTTGTCCTTGCGGGAGGTCTTGGCCGAGGGTTTGGCGAGCGGCGGGCCATCCTTGGCATGGACGGGCAGGGCGGCGTCGGCCGGGCTTGGCTTGGGGGGTTGCTGGGTGCCCACGGGTTCCAGCACCAGGACATGCCGCACGCTGTCGGGCTTGGTGGCCGGCGTCAGGGCAATCTTGGCGAAATCCGACTGCGTCCGGCGGTCAAGCCGGCTCACCCGCGCGACGGGCAAGCCCGGTGGGTACACCCCATCCAGTCCGGAGGTCTGCAGGATGTCGCCGACCTGCACATCGGCATTGGCGGCGACGAAGCGCAGCTCCATGCTGTCCGCCGACGGATCGCCGAAGGCGACGCCGCGGTGGCCGGTGCGGATGTTGTGGACGGGGATGGCTGCGTTCTCGTCGACCACCAGGGTCACTTCCGACGTCAGCGGATAGACACGCGTCACCTGCCCGAGCACGCCCAGCTCGTTGATGACCGGCGAGCCGTGCTGCACGCCTTGGCTGCTGCCGCGGTCGATGATGATCTTGCGGGTGTAGGGGTCGGGTGCGTCGTAGAGCACTTCCGCAGCCCGTGTCCGCACCGACAGCCGCGCACGCAGCTCCAGCAGCGCGCGCAGTCGGGCGTTCTCCTGCAGCAGCTGGTCCGCCTGCAGCGAGCGCTCTGCCTGGCGGGTCAGTTCGACCCGGGCACGCTCGGTGGTCTGCTGGGCCAGGGCGATGCCGGAGAGGTAGTCGTTGACCGAGCTCACGCCGTGCACGGGGACCAGCAGACCCCGTTCAATGGGATTGAGCAGCACGGCAGCGACCGTGCGCAGTGGCGTGGTGAGTCCGACCCGGCTGTCCGCGGCCATCAGCAGCACCGACAGCGAAGCAAAGAACAGCAGCCGCGACAGGGCCGAAGGGCCCTGGCGGAAAAACGGCGGTGGGGAGCGATCCAGTGTGCCCAGTGGCATGTCAGCAGGCGCCAACCACGACCGTGGACATCACGGTCACTCCGACGTGAAGATCGAACCGAGGCGCTCCATGCGTTCCAGCGCCATGCCGCAGCCGCGCACCACGCACGACAGCGGATCCTCGGCAATCAGCACCGGCAGGCCGGTTTCCTCGGCCAGCAGTCGGTCGAGGTCGCGCAGCAGTGCACCGCCGCCGGTCAGCATCATGCCGCGATCGGCGATGTCGGCACCCAGTTCGGGCGGGGTCTGCTCCAGCGCCTTCTTGACGGAGGAGACGATCTGGTTGAGCGGGTCGGTCAGCGCTTCCAGGATCTCGTTGCTTGATACCGTGAAGCTGCGCGGCACGCCTTCGCTCAGGTTGCGGCCCTTGACCTCCATCTCCTTGATCTCGGAGCCGGGGAAGGCCGAGCCGATTTCCTTCTTGATGGCTTCGGCGGTGGGCTCGCCGATCAGCATGCCGTAGTTGCGGCGGATGTAGTTGATGATGGCTTCGTCGAACTTGTCGCCGCCCACGCGCACCGAGCCCTTGTAGACCATGCCGCCCAGCGAGATGACGCCGACCTCGGTCGTGCCGCCGCCGATGTCGACCACCATCGAGCCGGACGCTTCCGACACCGGCATGCCGGCGCCGATGGCCGCGGCCATCGGTTCCTCGATCAGGTAGACCTCGCTGGCGCCGGCGCCGAGCGCCGACTCGCGGATGGCGCGGCGCTCGACCTGGGTCGAACCGCAGGGCACGCAGATGATGATGCGCGGGCTGGGCCGCAGCAGCGAGCGCGGGTGCACCATCTTGATGAATTGCTTGAGCATCTGCTCGGTGACGGTGAAGTCGGCGATCACGCCGTCCTTCATCGGGCGGATGGCCTCGATGTTGCCCGGCACCTTGCCGAGCATGGCCTTCGCCTCGGCGCCGACCGCCTGGATGGTCTTCTTGCCGTGCGGGCCGCCTTCATGGCGTATCGCCACCACCGAGGGCTCGTTCAGCACGATGCCCGTGCCTCGAACGTAGATCAGGGTATTGGCGGTGCCGAGGTCGATCGCGAGATCGGTAGAGAAATATCGACGCAACGATCCGAACATGGTGAACTCGTAAGCATCCCTGCAGCCGACTTGGACTGCTGGTGAGCGTGACTGGGCTGGAAATTCGGGGCCCGCCAACCCATTGTGTGTCGTGGTGCGACGCAGCAATCAGTTGATCCAGAACCGACGGGTACATGAACAAAGGGCGGGTGATAATACCCCATGGCTTGCGGCGTGACCTTGTCCACACCGGGCCTGCCACTCCATGTCGGCGTCTGATGACCTCCCATGTAGGGGTCTTATCTGCGCCCAGTGCGCCCAATTCATTTCATAGTTCACACAAATGGCACTCACGCCCCAGGATGTGAGCCGCATTGCCAATCTGGCACGGCTTGAACTGAGCGAGGCCGAGCAGGCGAGTCTGCTGGGCGAGCTCAACGGTTTCTTCGACATCGTCGAGCGCATGCGTGCGGTCGACACCACCGGCGTGGCTCCGCTGTACACCCCGCTGTCGGCGGTGCAGGACGTCGTCCTGCGCCTGCGCGAGGACGCGGTGACCGAGCCCGACAACCGGGCCGCCAACCAGAAGAGCGCCCCGGCCGTCGAAGGCGGGCTGTTCCTGGTGCCACGCGTGATCGAATGAGCCCGAGCGAGATTGCCATGACCCTGTCGACGTCCCCCCTGCACGCCCTGGGCGTGGCCGACCTGTCCCGCCTGCTCGACGCGAAGCAGATCTCCAGCGTCGAGCTGACCCGCCATCTGCTGGACCGCGTGAACACGCATTCCGCGCTCGGCGCTTTCCTGGCGGTCGACGCCGACGTCGCGCTGGCCCAGGCCGCCGCCGCCGACGCCTGGCGCGCCCGGGGCGTGGCCGGCGCCGGCCACACGCTGCTGGGCGTGCCGATCGCGCACAAGGACATCTTCGTCACCCGCGACTTCCCGAGCACCGCCGGCTCGAAGATGCTCGACGGCTACCGCAGCCCGTTCGATGCGACCGTCGTCAGTCGGCTGGCCTCGGTCGGTGCGGTGACGCTGGGCAAGCTCAACTGCGACGAGTTCGCGATGGGCGGCTCGAACGAGAACTCGGCGTACACCCCGGCACGCAACCCATGGAACACCGACCGCATTCCCGGGGGATCCTCGGGCGGCAGTGCGGTGGCGGTCGCGGCGCGGCTGATCCCGGCGGCCACCGGCACCGACACCGGTGGTTCCGTGCGCCAGCCTGCGTCGCTGACCGGCATCACCGGCATCAAGCCGACCTACGGCCGCTGCTCGCGCTACGGGATGATCGCCTTCGCGTCCAGCCTGGACCAGGCCGGCCCGATGGCACGTTCGGCGCTGGATTGCGCGCACCTGCTGCAGGCCATGAGCGGGTTCGATCCGCGGGATGCGACCAGCGCGGAGCAGCCCGTGCCTGACTTCGTTGCCGCGACCACCGCGCTGCGCGAAGGCGCGACCGCGGACCGCCCGCTGGCTGGCCTGCGCATCGGCCTGCCCAAGGAGTTCTTTGGCGATGGCGTGTCGGCCGACGTGCTGGCCGCGACCCGCGCGGCGCTGGCCGAGCTGGAGACGCTCGGCGCCACGCTGGTCGAGGTCAGCCTGCCGCGCACCGAGCTGTCGATCCCCGTCTACTACATCATCGCCCCGGCCGAGGCCAGCTCGAACCTGAGCCGCTTCGACGGCGTGCGCTACGGGCACCGCGCGGCGCAGTACAAGGATCTGAACGACATGTACCGCAAGAGCCGCAGCGAAGGCTTCGGTACCGAGGTCAAGCGCCGGATCATGATCGGCGCCTATGTGCTCTCGCACGGCTACTACGACGCCTACTACCTGCAGGCCCAGAAGCTGCGGCGCATGATCGCCGACGACTTCCAGGCGGCGTTCACGCAGTGCGATCTGATCGCCGGCCCGGTGTCACCGAACGTGGCGCGCCCGATCGGCAGCCAGACCGACCCGGTGGCCGAATACCTGGCCGACATCTTCACGCTGCCAGCGTCGCTGGCGGGGCTGCCGGGCATCAGCGTGCCTGCGGGCTTTGGTGCGGGAGGGCTGCCTGTCGGACTGCAGCTCATCGGCAACTACTGGCAGGAAGGTGCGTTGCTGCACGCTGGTCACGCACTGCAGCAAGCCACGGACTGGCACCAGCAGGCGCCGGCCGATTGCTGACTGGTGACCACGGGGTCTGCCAGGCCGTCACGTGGCAGGGGCGGTGCTGGCCTGCGGTGCCGAGTCGCTCATCTGGGCGACGGACAGCAGGCCCAGTGCAGCGACCAAAGCCAGTGTGCCCAGCACCAGTACCTTCACGCGCGTCCGCCGGGTGACGGCGCTGTTGATGGCGATGCTGGGTCGCAGGAGCAATTGGTGGATGCCGACAGCCAGCAGCGCGGCGAACGGTCCCACCGTCCACCAGGGCCACTGGCTCAGCCATGCGGCCCCTGCGGTGGTGACCAGCCCGAGGGCCAGACCGCAGACCAGCACGCTCCACCATGGCTCGGGATGTGAGCGGTGCTTGCAATACTTGCAGCGCACGGGCCAGGCCGGATTGGCCTTCAGTTTGGCGAGTGCAGTGAATCCGCGGTGCTGGCAGTGGGGGCAGGTGATCCGCATGTCTTGGTGCAGTGCTGGCTGCTGGCTGGTAT
>NZ_JBFPGY010000167.1:0-9884 GCF_041083715.1 Sphaerotilus sp. | reverse complement strand
CGAAGTACAGCACGCGTTCGATGTCGCGCAGCGTCATGTCGAGCACCATGCCCAGACGCGACGGCAGCGACTTCAGGAACCAGATGTGCGCGCAAGGCGCCGCCAGGTCGATGTGACCCATGCGGTCGCGACGCACCTTGGTCTGCGTGACTTCGACGCCGCACTTCTCGCAGATCACGCCGCGGTGCTTCAGGCGCTTGTACTTGCCGCACAGGCACTCGTAGTCCTTGATGGGACCGAAGATCTTGGCGCAGAACAGGCCGTCGCGTTCCGGCTTGAAGGTGCGGTAGTTGATCGTCTCGGGCTTCTTCACCTCGCCGAACGACCACGAGCGGATCTTCTCCGGGCTGGCCAGCCCGATCTTGATCGCGTCGAAGTGTTCATCCGGGGTGAACTGCTTGAAAAGGTCGAGTAATCCCTTCATGCATCTTCTCCTTAGTTGCGCTCGAGCTCGATGTCGATACCGAGCGAACGAATTTCCTTGACCAGCACGTTGAACGATTCCGGCATGCCGGCTTCGATCGAATGCTCACCCTTGACGATGCTCTCGTAGACCTTGGTGCGGCCGTTCACGTCGTCGGACTTGACCGTCAGCATTTCCTGCAGGACATACGCCGCGCCGTAGGCTTCCAGAGCCCAGACTTCCATTTCGCCGAAGCGCTGGCCGCCGAACTGCGCCTTGCCGCCCAGCGGTTGCTGGGTGACGAGCGAGTACGGGCCGGTCGAGCGGGCGTGCATCTTGTCGTCGACCAGGTGGTGCAGCTTGAGCACGTGCATGTAGCCGACCGTGGTCGGACGCTCGAACTGCTCGCCGGTGCGGCCGTCGTACAGGTAGGCCTGCGTGCGCGTCGGGGTCAGGCCCTTCTTCGCCGCGATGTCGTCCGGGTACGCGAGCTTGAGCATCGCGCGGATCTCGGATTCCTTCGCACCATCGAACACCGGGGTCGCGAACGGCACACCGTTGGTGAGGTTGCGCGCCATCTCGACGACTTCCTCGTCGGTCAGCTGGCCGATTTCCTCCGGACGACCGCCGGACTGGTTGTACAGCTCGTCGAAGAACTTGCGCAGCTCGGCCACGCGGGCCTCCTGCTGCAGCATGTCGCCGATGCGCTGGCCAATGCCCTTGCCGGCCCAGCCCAGGTGGACTTCCAGCACCTGACCCACGTTCATCCGCGAAGGCACGCCCAGCGGGTTCAGCACGATGTCGGCAGGGGTGCCGTCGGCCATGTAGGGCATGTCTTCGATCGGGACGATCTTGGACACCACACCCTTGTTGCCGTGGCGGCCGGCCATCTTGTCACCCGGCTGCAGGCGGCGCTTGACGGCCAGGTAGACCTTGACCATCTTCAGCACGCCCGCGGGCAGCTCGTCGCCCTGCGTGAGCTTCTTGCGCTTTTCCTCGAACATCAGGTCGAAGCTGTGGCGCGTCTGCTCCAGCGAGTTCTTGATCGATTCGAGCTGGTTGGCCGCTTCGTCTTCCGCCGGACGGATGTCGAACCAGTGGTACTTCTCGACGTCGGTCAGGTAGGCCTTGTCGATGACCGTGCCCTTGGCGATCTTGCGCGGACCACCGTTGGCGACCTTGCCGGTCAGCAGCTTCTCGATCCGGTCGAACGCGTCGGCCTCGACGATGCGCAGCTGGTCGTTCAGGTCCAGGCGGAAGCGCTTGAGCTCGTCGTCGATGATCTGCTGGGCGCGCTTGTCGCGCTGGATGCCTTCGCGGGTGAAGACCTGCACGTCGATGACGGTGCCCATCGTGCCCTGGTCCACGCGCAGCGAGGTGTCCTTCACGTCGGACGCCTTCTCGCCGAAGATCGCGCGCAGCAGCTTCTCTTCCGGTGTCAGCGTGGTCTCGCCCTTCGGCGTGACCTTGCCGACCAGCACGTCGCCCGGGTTCACTTCGGCGCCCACGTAGACGATGCCGGACTCGTCCAGACGCGACAGCTGCGCTTCGGACAGGTTCGGGATGTCGCGGGTGATGTCCTCAGGCCCGAGCTTCGTGTCACGCGCCATGACCACCAGTTCCTCGATGTGGATCGAGGTGTAGCGGTCTTCGGCGACCACGCGTTCGGAGATCAGGATCGAGTCTTCGAAGTTGTAGCCGTTCCACGGCATGAACGCGACCAGCATGTTCTGACCCAGGGCGAGTTCGCCCAGGTCGGTCGATGCACCGTCCGCGATCACGTCACCAGCGCCAACAAAGTGACCACGGCTGACGATCGGCCGCTGGTGGATGTTGGTGTTCTGGTTCGAGCGGTGGTACTTGATCAGGTTGTAGATGTCGACGCCGACTTCACCGGCCACCGTTTCCGCGTCGTTCACGCGGATCACGATGCGGTTGGTGTCGACGTAGTCCACGATGCCGCCACGGCGTGCCGTCACGACGGTGCCCGAGTCGACCGCCGCCACACGCTCGACGCCCGTGCCCACCAGCGCCTTTTCGGGGCGCAGGGTCGGCACAGCCTGACGCTGCATGTTGGCGCCCATCAGTGCGCGGTTCGCGTCGTCGTGCTCCAGGAAGGGCACGAGCGAAGCCGCCACCGACACGATCTGCGTCGGGGCCACGTCCATGTACTGGATGCGCTCCGGACCGGTCAGGACCGAGTCACCCTTTTCACGCGCCGAGACCAGCTCGTCCGACAGGCGGTTGTCCGCGTCGAGCGAGGCGTTGGCCTGGGCGATGATGTACTTGCCTTCCTCGATGGCCGACAGGTAGTCGATCTGCGTGGAGGCGATGCCGTCCTTGACGCGCCGGTACGGCGTTTCCAGGAAGCCGTACTCGTTCAGCCGTGCGAACAGGGCCAGCGAGTTGATCAGGCCGATGTTCGGGCCTTCCGGCGTTTCGATCGGGCACACGCGGCCGTAGTGGGTCGGGTGCACGTCGCGGACTTCGAAGCCGGCGCGCTCGCGGGTCAGACCGCCCGGGCCCAGGGCGGAGACACGGCGCTTGTGCGTGATCTCCGACAGCGGGTTGGTCTGGTCCATGAACTGCGAGAGCTGCGACGCACCGAAGAACTCCTTCAATGCCGCGGAGATCGGCTTGGAGTTGATCAGGTCGTGCGGCATCAGGGCTTCGGTCTCGGCCTGGCCGAGGCGTTCCTTGACCGCCTTCTCGATGCGGGCGAGGCCCGAGCGGTACTGGTTTTCGGCCAGTTCGCCCACGCAACGCACACGTCGGTTGCCGAGGTGGTCGATGTCGTCCACTTCGCCATTGCCGTTGCGCAGGTCCACGAGGATCTTGACCACGTCGAGGATGTCCTCGTTGGTCAGCGTCATCGGGCCTTCGGAGCCATCGCGGCCCACGCGGGCGTTGAACTTCATGCGGCCCACGCGCGACAGGTCGTATGTGTCGGCCGAGTAGAACAGGCGGTGGAACAACGCTTCGACCGCGTCTTCCGTCGGCGGCTCGCCGGGGCGCATCATGCGGTAGATGGCCACGCGCGCGGCCAGCTGGTCGGCGGTCTCGTCGGCCGCCAGGGTCTGGCTGATGAAGGCGCCCTGGTTCAGCTCGTTGGTGAACAGGCACTGCACGTCGCGGATGCCGGCCGAACGCAGCTTCTTCAGCAGCGTCTCGGTGACTTCCTCGTTCGCCTTCGCCACGATCTCGCCGGTGTCGGCATCGACCATGTTGCGGGCGATGACACGGCCCACCAGGAAGTCTTCCGGCACGCTGATGAACTGCGTCTCGGACGTCGTGATCTGGCGCAGGTGCTTCGCGGTGATCCGCTTGTCCTTCTCGACCACCACGACACCGTTCTTGTCGGTGATGTCGAAACGGGCGATTTCACCCTTCAGACGATCGGCCACGAATTCGAGCTGCGCGCCCGAATCCATCAAGCGGAAATTGTCGAAGTCGAAGAAGTGCGCGAGGATCTGCTCGGGGTTCAGGCCGATGGCCTTGAGCAGGATCGTGACCGGCATCTTGCGGCGGCGGTCGACGCGGAAGAACAGGATGTCCTTCGGATCGAACTCGTAGTCGAGCCACGAGCCGCGGTACGGGATGATCCGCGCCGAGAACAGCAGCTTGCCGGACGAGTGGGTCTTGCCCTTGTCGTGTTCGAAGAAGACACCGGGGGAGCGGTGCAGCTGCGAGACGATGACACGCTCGGTGCCATTGACGATGAAGGAGCCATAGTCGGTCATCAGGGGCACTTCGCCCATGTAGACCTCCTGCTCCTTGATCTCCTTGACCACCTTCGACTGGTTGGTCGAGTTCTCGCGGTCATAGATGATCATCTGCAGGCGCGCCCGCACGGCGGCAGCGAACGTGAGACCACGCTGCTGACACTCGCGCACGTCGAACGGCGGCTTGGCAATGTTGAATTCGAGGAACTTCATCTCCACGAACCCGTTGTGCGAAACAATCGGGAACGCCGAGAGGAAAGCGGCTTGCAAACCTTCTGGTTTGCGCTTCAGCGGGGGTACATCCTTTTGCAGGAAAGCGACGTAGCTGTCCTTCTGCATGGTGAGCAGATAGGGAACGTTCAGCACGCTCGCGCGCTTGCCGAAGCTCTTGCGGATTCGCTTGCGCTCGGTGTAGCTATAGGGGGTTGCTTGCGCCATCAATCACTCCGTGTCGAAGTCCGCCGCCGGGCCAAGGCAGCAGTTCATTCGGCCGAAAATCGGGACGACTGGCACCAGGCCTTGCGCCTGAAGCTTGGTGGCTGGCCACTACCAGCCGCTGGCGGACAACCAGGGCATTGCACCCCGGTCCGACCAAACCGGTTCTCTGCAGTCGGTTCAGAGAACACTTGAAAAAGCCTTCCAGGGTAACCCAGCAGGCTTTTTCAGGTGATCTCCAAGGATTTACCCTCGGAAGCACGAAAAGGCTGGCCCTGTCGGACCAGCCTGGACAGTGATTCAGATGCGCGTCAAGCGCACGCCGAATTACTTGATTTCGGCTTGGGCGCCAGCTTCGACCAGCTTCTTCAGAGCAGCGTCGGCGTCGGCCTTGGCGATGCCTTCCTTGACGTTCTTCGGTGCGCCGTCGACCAGGTCCTTGGCTTCCTTCAGGCCAAGGCCCGTCAGTTCGCGCACGGCCTTGATGACGGAGACCTTGTTGGCACCAGCGGCCAGCAGGACCACGTTGAACTCGGTCTTTTCTTCGACGACAGCCGCAGCAGCAGCACCGCCGCCGCCACCAGCGACAGCGACCGCAGCAGCGGACACGCCAAACTTCGTTTCAACGGCCTTGACCAGGTCGTTCAGTTCCAGGACCGTCATCGTGTCCAGGGCAGCCAGGAATGCGTCTTTGTCGAATGCCATGATGGGCTCCTAATTCAGTGAAATCGAGAAAACAGGGTTGAGACCGGGTCGGACTCAGGCCGCGGCGGCTTCGGCAGCGGGGGCCTCTTCGGCACCGCCAGCCTTTTGCTTCGCCACTTCGGCCATCACGCGCGCAAAGCCGGAGATCGGCGTCTGCAGCAGACCCAGCAGTTGGGCCAGCAGGACTTCCTTGCTCGGCACGTTGGCCAGCGCCTTGACGCCTTCGACGTCCAGCGCCTTGCCACCGTAGGCACCGCCCTTGATGACCAGCTTGTCGTTCGTCTTGGCGAAGTCGGAAACGACCTTCGCGGCTGCCACGGCATCTTCGGAGAAGCCATAGATCAGCGGTCCGACGAACAGGCTCTCAGCGGCCTCAAAAGGTGTTCCGGCAACGGCACGGCGGGCCAGGGTGTTCTTCAGCACGTGAAGATACACACCCTTTTCGCGCGCGACCTTGCGCAGAGCATCCAGATGAGCGACGGTGAGGCCACGGTACTCGGCCACGGTCAAGGTCTGTGACTTCGCCGCCTGGGCGATCACTTCCTCGACAACGGCTGCTTTCTCGTTGCGATTGAGACTCAAGGTCCACTCCTTAAAAAGTGCCCATCACGCGAGCGCGCTCAGGACACACCGGGTTCAGCGACCTTGCCGTTCAGGAGCCCGTGTCGCCACGGACCGGACCCTTGCGGCGGGTACGCCATCTGCGCTGGCCGGATGGGGTCGGGCCGAAACCCGAACCTCGCCGATTAAGCGCTGACCCCCCCTGTGACCAGGGAGGGCAGTTCGCCAGCGGTCTTCGATGACCTGCAGTGGCCATGGCTTGTCGCCCTGGCCGCTTCAGCCCACCAAATGTTGTCGAAGCGACGGTGCCAGACTCGCACCGTGCCCGGGCTCCCGCCACGCCATGCGCGCGACGGAGCCATGGTCTGTCGATCAGTTCTGGCTGGTGCCCATGCCTGCGGTGACGCTGGCGATGTCCACGCGGACACCCACGCCCATCGTCGACGAGACGGCGACCTTGCGCAGGTAGACACCCTTGCTCGATGCCGGCTTGGCCTTGTTCAGTGCATCCAGCAGCGCTTGCAGGTTGCCCTTGAGCTTGCCGTCTTCGAACGAACGGCGACCGATGGTGCCGTGGATGATGCCGCCCTTGTCGACGCGGAACTGGACCTGGCCAGCCTTGGCGTTGCGCACCGCGGTGACGACGTCAGCGGTCACGGTGCCGACCTTCGGGTTCGGCATCAGGCCGCGCGGGCCAAGGATCTGGCCCAGCTGACCGACCACGCGCATCGCGTCAGGCGAGGCGATGACCACGTCGAAGTTGATGTTGCCGGCCTTGACTTCAGCAGCCAGATCGTCCATGCCGACCACGTCCGCGCCAGCGGCACGGGCTTCGTCCGCCTTGGCACCCTGGGTGAACACGGCCACGCGCTTGGTCTTGCCGGTGCCGTTGGGCATCACGACGGCGCCACGCACCACCTGGTCCGACTTCTTGGCATCCACGCCCAGTTGCACGGCCACGTCGATGGATTCATCGAACTTGGCGTTGGCACATTCCTTCAGCAGGCCCAGCGCATCGTCGATCGGATACAGCTTGGTCGTCTCGATCTTGCCTTGCAGCGCCTTTTGACGCTTTGTCAGCTTTGCCATGATCAGACCCCTTCCACGTTGATGCCCATCGAACGGGCCGAGCCGGCGATGGTCTTGACAGCGGCGTCCAGATTGGCAGCCGTCAGATCCTTGACCTTGATCTTCGCGATCTCTTCCAGCTGCGCACGGGTCAGCTTGCCGACCTTGTCGAGGTGCGGACGGGCCGAGCCACGTTCAATCTTGGCAGCCTTCTTCAGGAGGGCCGTTGCTGGCGGGCTCTTGATGACGAAGGTGAATGACTTGTCGGCGAAGGCGGTGATGACCACCGGCAGCTTCATGCCGATCTCGAAGCCCTGCTGCGTCTGTGCGTTGAACGCCTTGCAGAACTCCATGATGTTCAGACCGCGCTGACCGAGAGCGGGACCGATCGGGGGCGAAGGATTGGCCTTGCCCGCCGGAACTTGCAGCTTGATGAAGCCGACGATTTTCTTTGCCATGATGGCTCCTCGAGTTCAAGCGCCTGCCACTGGAGCAGGCTCCTCGTCATGTGAGATATGCGGGCACACCATGCGCCCGCCACCCGATCCGACGCGGTGAAGCGTCAGACTTTCTCGACCTGGTGAAAGTCGAGTTCCACCGGCGTCGCACGACCGAAGATCGTGACGGACACCCGCATCTTGTTCTTGTCGTAGTTGACGTCTTCGATGGCACCGTTGAAGTCGGTGAACGGGCCATCCTTGACGCGCACGACCTCGCCGACCACCCACTCCACCTTCGGACGCGGCTTTTCGGTGCCTTCCTGCATCTGGGTCACGATCTTCATGACCTCGTCTTCCGAGATCGGCGACGGACGGTTCTTGGCGCCCCCGACAAAACCGGTGACCTTGCTGGTGTTCTTGACCAGATGCCAGGACTCGTCGTCCATCACCATCTCGACCAGCACATAGCCGGGAAAGAAACGACGCTCGGTGACCGACTTCTTGCCGTTCTTCATCTCGACCACTTCTTCGGTCGGGACCAGGATGCGACCGAACTTGGCCTGCATGCCGGAACGGTCAATGCGCTCGCGCAGATTGCGCTCCACGGCTTTTTCCATGCCCGAATAGGCATGCACCACGTACCAGCGCATCGGCACGGCAACGGGAGAGGTGGACTGGATATCGCTCATCTTGAAACCTTGCTTTTACAGCGTCACACCCGCGATCAGCGCTTCCAGCCGAGGATCAGGTCATACAGAACCCACTCGAGGGTCTTGTCAGTCATCCACAGGAACAACGCCATGACCACGACGAAGGCAAAGACGTAGCCCGTCATCTGCCCCGCTTCCTTGCGGGTCGGCCAGACAACCTTGTAGAACTCCTTGACCGACTCCCGGCCATAGGCGATCAACGCCTTGCCCGGTTCGGACCCGAAGAATGCAGCCACAGCGCCACCCAGCAGCAGCAGCAGCACGGCCCACTGGGCGTAAGGCCCCTGCGCAGAAAGCAGATAGAACGCCACCAAGCCACCAAGCAGCAGCAGCCCAGAAGCAATCAGCCGGGTCTTGTCAGCATTGGTGGAAACAGTTTCGACTTGCGGAGCGGTCATCACATTCACTTCGTTCGGGGGTGGGCGAATCACAGCCATTGCACTGCGCGCCATCATCGAGACCCACGAGCAGAAAAGCCCGCCAGGGCGTCGACACGTCCCGCGGGCTGCCGGTCAGGCAACAAATCTCGATGGCTTTTCAGCGATCGGATTTGGCAGGGGCAGAGGGAATCGAACCCCCAACCTTCGGTTTTGGAGACCGACGCTCTGCCAATTGAGCTATGCCCCTGCGGTCTGACTGGTGAGTTTACGTTAATTCAGGCGATGATCTTGGCGACGACGCCGGCGCCGACGGTGCGACCGCCTTCACGGATGGCGAAGCGCAGACCTTCTTCCATGGCGATCGGGGCGATCAGCTTGACGGTGATCGACACGTTGTCGCCGGGCATGACCATTTCCTTGCCTTCGGGCAGGGAGATCGAGCCGGTCACGTCCGTCGTGCGGAAGTAGAACTGCGGGCGGTAGTTGGCGAAGAACGGCGTGTGGCGGCCGCCTTCGTCCTTGCTCAGCACGTAGATCTCACCCGTGAAGTCGGTGTGCGGCTTGATGGTGCCCGGCTTGCACAGCACCTGGCCGCGCTGCACGTCTTCGCGCTTGGTGCCACGCAGCAGGATGCCGACGTTGTCGCCCGCTTGACCCTGGTCCAGCAGCTTGCGGAACATTTCCACGCCGGTGCAGGTGGTCACTTGCGTGTCCTTCAGGCCCACGATCTCGATCGGCTCGCCGACCTTGACGATGCCGCGCTCGATGCGGCCGGTCACCACGGTGCCGCGGCCCGAGATCGAGAACACGTCTTCCACGGGCATCAGGAAGGCACCGTCCACCAGGCGCTTCGGCTCGGGGATGTAGGTGTCCAGCGCATCCGCCAGCTTCATGATGGCTTGCTCGCCCAGCGGGCCGGTGTCGCCTTCGAGGGCCAGCTTGGCCGAGCCCTTGATGATCGGGGTGTCGTCGCCGGGGAAGTCGTACTTGGACAGCAGCTCGCGCACTTCCATCTCGACCAGCTCCAGCAGCTCCTCGTCGTCCACCATGTCGGCCTTGTTCAGGAACACGATGATGTAGGGCACGCCCACCTGACGCGACAGCAGGATGTGCTCGCGGGTCTGGGGCATCGGGCCGTCGGCGGCCGAGCACACCAGGATCGCGCCGTCCATCTGGGCGGCGCCGGTGATCATGTTCTTGACGTAGTCGGCGTGTCCCGGGCAGTCGACGTGCGCGTAGTGGCGGTTCTCCGTCTCGTACTCGACGTGCGCGGTGTTGATGGTGATGCCGCGGGCCTTTTCTTCCGGTGCCGCGTCGATCTGGTCATACGCCTTGGCGGTGCCGCCAAACTTCTTCGACAGCACGGTCGTGATCGCCGCCGTCAGCGTCGTCTTGCCGTGGTCCACGTGACCGATGGTGCCGACGTTGACGTGCGGCTTGGTACGGACAAACTTTTCCTT